>NZ_JAAKVU010000011.1:0-171348 GCF_049175815.1 Aeromonas sp. 600276
GGAAGTGCGCACTAAAGTAGCGTAAACAAGACACCGGTTTGAGGCCGGTGTCAGGTGATAACTAGATCTGTACAATTGTTAGGTATTAATTGTTCGGTACTCAATTGGTATGTGAAATTTTTTGCGCAAAAAATCAAGATATTTTGTTTCCTCTTCGGTTGCCATTGCCTCACCAACAATAACTAATTTTTTTGCCTGCTGATGACCTGGCCAATATGAATACTCCATGATTTGACCTAAAGATTGTCGTATGCATGCCTTAGCTGTGGATGAAGTTTTTATTTCATAGAACCAGTATCCACCATCATTTTTCACAACGAGATCAATGCTTAAACCATTAATTTTGATTTCTGTGCCAACATTATCCTCTCCATATGTTTCAGAGAGTTCAGTATATAGTTTGTACTGAAGATCATTATGTCGCAATCGTATGTTTAGTTTCTTTTCTGCTACAGAGCCTGACGTAGAAGAAGCCTTTGTTGAACAACCCGTTTTAAAATTAAATCCAAATTTATTAGATTTATTGTAAATCTTATGTTCTGCCTTTTCAGTGAAAAGGTAAAGTGGCAATAGTCGGTTTAATGTTTCGAGGATAAGAGAGTAGTTTATACTGTGTTTGTTTTGCTTTTCTCCTAGAAATATAAAAACTCCCTCTTGAGCTAGCTCTTCCGGGATTGGTGAGGGCATATAATCTTCACTTCTATGGATTTTGTAGTGCCACATTCTTAAGTCAGAGAAGTGTTCTCCATATTCAGATAAATACTCATTAAATAGCAATATTTTTGGTCTTAAAATATCTATGCTGGGTAGGGACTGGCTGCACTCAAGTGAGAAAGCTACTCCATACCGAAGATAATCTCCTTCAATGCCAATGTTAAACTGTAGTTCCTTTCTACCACCATAGTGCCAGCCCCATTCTTCAAATACAGTCCTTTGATCGAAAAGTTGGCTCGATGGTATTCGAGACAGGCCACCAATTTTTTTACGGATATTTTGTAAATTACCAACTTCGTATGCATAAGCTTTTTTATTTATTTCCTCTGCTATCTGTGCCAGAAGATGCATGACTTAACTCCCTAGAGGTTTAGTACTTTAGCTCAGCTAATCCAAAAAGCGATCTAATATATTGGGTGACGGTTGAAGCCTATTGTTACGCAAACTTTATCCATTGAACTTATTGATTGGCAAGTATGCTTCACCTGTTTGTGAGGCATGACGCCTCACTCTCGATACGATTTCCCCGAACTCCATTGCACCAGATAAAAACATATACAAATGACTAGCATCCATTATTAGCAGTGGTGTTTTACTACCCGAAGCATCCGCAACTGCTGTACTGCTATAGCCAGAGATTGACACCATTATCCCCATGGTGTTGTCGGCCATTTTATGAACCTTCGCCTTTAATGAGTCAATATCCGGTGCGCCAGACTGATCTTTTGTAAACTTTAATTCAACAAAATATGTAGTGCCTTCAAGGGTCATCGACCCATCGATTTGTCGCCCACCACTTGTATAAGGCTTTCTATTTATTATTTCACAGAAATCAAGAAGCTTGTAGAACCACTCTTCAAATTCGTACCCCCCTTCTTGGGTACCGACCTTGGGGTGCATTGCATCAAGCTGTTGCTGTAGTTTTGCTTTATCCGTTCGTGAGCGTTGGATTACTTTTCTTTGCTCCCGAGCACGCTCTTGTGCTTCTTTTCTAGCTTTTTCACTTTTTATTTCTTCATCTTGTTGTCTGAGATACGCCTTAAGCTCTTGGACAGCTTTATGTGCTTCTTGGATTTTTTTAGCAGAATCTTCCCAGTTTCTCAGATCCGGGAATGTCGCTTGTTCTGACAGGCTTCTTGCCATTTCAAAAATTACTACTTTGCCAGTATCTGTTGCTTGCAATTTCAGGAAAAGCTGGTCAAGCAAATCACGCTTAGATTCATCGTTTGACCACGCAGCTAAAAAACTCTCTTTGACGTGTGATGCAAGCAAAAATTTTTTCAAGGCATTCCGACGCCAATAGGACTTAAGAACTGCCTCATATGTCAATTCTATTAGTCGAGGTGTAATTTTTGATGCCAAATCGAATACCCCCTTTTACACATGACATTAATTAGATGGTCGAAATAACTTATCAGATAAAATTGTCGTAAATATAACTTTGCTCTGTTCTCATGGTCACATAAAAATAAAATTACAACATTGCCAGCCTGCCTCTTATACGTAGGCGTAATTGCTTGACATCCTCTTTTAATGTCAGCAGTTAGCATCGTATAAAGAAACCGTTGAGGAGTTGGCTATGGTAAGCCCTCACAGGCTACCGCCCCTGGGTTTCAGCCCCCAGCCCGCTGCTTTTAACCTGCGAGAAAGCAACAATCGCAGCCATGGTGCTCTCCCGAGAGATGGATTGTTGTTTGGCTATCTTAAGGGCCCTGAACGAGGCATGGGAAGGGGGGGCTGATAGAAATCTGAGCTGGTTCAATGAATTAGTGAGCAACTGCCGTTCTAGTTGGCTGGTGGGTGAGCTGAATAGCGGGAATTCCCCTCACCCTAGCCCTCTCCCAAGGGGAGAGGGGACAAAGACGCTGGGAGCGGCAACAAGCAGGAAATAGAAAGGGAGCCTATCAGGCTCCCTTTTCGCAGACATGGCCAATGGCATTTGACCAATGCCGCCCCTTATCGATTGGTCGCAGCCTTCATCCCTTCCACAAACTCTTTCAGACGGGTCAGCATATGCTCCGGGTTCTGGTGGTGGGTCTCGATGATCTTCACCACGGCGGAGCCGGAGATGGCACCGGCGGCGCCGGCGGCGATGGCTTCACGCACCTGAGCCGGTTCGCTGATGCCAAAGCCGAGCAGGGCGGGGGGAGCGTTGAACTCGCGCAGGGTATTGATCAGCCCCTCCACCGGCATGCCGGCCTTGGTCTCGGCACCGGTGACGCCAGCGCGGCTCACCAGATAGGTGTAGCCATTGCCGAGCACCGCCACCTGTTGCAGGGTTTCGGCATCTCCATTGGGTGGGGCGATAAAGATGCTGTCGATACCGAACTTGTCGGCAGCCGCCTTGTAGGGGGCGCACATCTGTACCGGCACGTCGGCCACCAGCACCGAGTCCACGCCGGCCTGCTGGCACTTCTCATAGAAGCCGTCAATTTTGCGCACATAAACCAGGTTGGCGTAGACCAGCAGGCCAATAGGCAACTGCGGGTACTTGGCGCGGATGCGGCCGAGCAGCTCGAAGCAGTCGTCCGGGGTGGTGTGGCTGGCAAAGGCCCGCAGGGCGGCACCCTGAATGGTGGGGCCGTCCGCCACCGGATCGGAGAAGGGAATGCCGAGTTCGAGGGCATCGGCGCCCCCTGCGACCAGCGCATCGACGATGGCCAGCGACAATTCGGGAGTCGGGTCACCCAGCATCACGAACGGCACAAAGGCGCCCTGATTGGCTTCATCCAGACGGGAGAAGAGTTGTGCGTAACGGTTCATGACAAGGTTCCTTCTTTTTCAAAAATGTCTGCCACGGTGAAGATATCTTTGTCGCCACGGCCGGAGAGGTTGACGATAAGCACCTGCTCTTTTTCCGGTTCACTGCGGGCCATCTTGAGGGCGTGGGCCAGCGCGTGGGAGGACTCCAGCGCCGGTATGATGCCTTCGGATTTGGCCAGCTCCTGGAAGGCGTCAAGCGCCTCCTTGTCGGTCACCGAGGGGTACTCGGCGCGGCCGATGGCGGCCAGGTGGGCGTGCTGCGGGCCGACGGAGGGGAAGTCCAGCCCCGCCGAGACGGAGTAGGACTCCTGAATTTGGCCCTGGGTGTCCTGCATCAGGTAGGAGTGCATGCCAAAGAAGACCCCCTTGCTGCCGTGACCGAGCGGCGCGCCGTGCTCGCCGCTCTCGATACCGTGACCACCCGGCTCGACGCCGATGAGGCGCACCGACGGCTCATCGATAAAGTCGGCAAACATGCCGATGGCGTTCGAGCCGCCGCCGACGCAGGCGATCACCGCATCGGGCAGCCGCTCTTCCTTCTCGAAGCACTGGGCCTTGGCCTCTTCGCCGATCATCTTCTGGAACTCCCGCACGATAGTGGGGAAGGGGTGTGGGCCGGCGGCGGTGCCGAGCAGGTAGTGGGCCGACTCGTAGTTGGCGGCCCAGTCGCGCAGCGCCTCGTTGCAGGCATCTTTCAGGGTGCTGGAGCCTGAGTGCACCGGAATGACGGTGGCGCCCATCAGCTTCATGCGAAAGACGTTGGGCTTCTGGCGCTCGCAATCCTTGGCACCCATATAGACCCGGCACTTGAGGCCGAGCAGGGCGCAGGCCAGCGCGGTGGCAACGCCGTGCTGACCGGCGCCGGTCTCGGCGATGATCTCTTTCTTGCCCATCCGCTTGGCCAGCAGCGCCTGACCCAGCACCTGGTTGGTCTTGTGGGCGCCGCCGTGCAGCAGGTCTTCACGCTTCAGATAGAGGCGGGTCTTGGTGCCCTTGGTCAGGTTGCGAGTCAGGGTGAGCGGGGTCGGGCGACCGGCATACTCGGTCAGCAAGGTCTGAAACTCGGCGATAAAGGCCGGATCATCCTTGGCGTCGACGAAGGCCTTCTCCAGCTGGAGCAGGGCGGGGATGAGGATCTGGGGCACGTACATGCCGCCAAATTCACCAAAAAACGGGTTGAGCAGGGTCATGGTTTCTTCCTTATACCTTGAGTCGAAAACGGAACATCAATTACGAAACGGTGATTCAGTGGCGGCCTCACAGGGCGCGCTTACAGTTGGCGCAGGGCGGCAAACGCGGCCGCCAGCTTGTGTGCATCCTTCTGGCCCGGGGCATTCTCCACCCCGGAGTTGAAATCAAGGCCGAGGCAGCCCACTTGCGTCGCTTGCAGGGCGTTGTCGGGGTTAAGGCCGCCCGCCAACATCAGCTTGGCTTTATCGAGATGGGCCAGCAGGGCCCAGTCGAACGCCTGACCGGTACCGCCGCTCTGGCTGCCTACTTTGGTATCCAGCAGCAGGCGATCGGCCGGATAGTCGAGGGCGGGCAGCGGCTCACCACTTGTGACTCCAACGGCCTTCCAGATCTGGCAGCCAGCCGGTAGCAGTGGGCGCAGCGTCTCGATATAGGCGGCATCTTCATCCCCGTGCAGCTGGACTGCCGCCAAGTTCAGAGTCTCCACCGTCTTGACGATGGTGGCGGGCTGGGCGTTGCGAAATACCCCGACGTAAGAGAGCGGCGCGCCCGCCATCACGGCGCGGGCGGCGGGAATGTCCACATAACGCGGGCTTTTGGCTACGAAGATCAAGCCGCCAAATACCGCGCCTGCCTGATGGGCTGCGGCGGCGTCCTCGGCGCGGGTCAGGCCGCACACCTTGTTCTGGCCCAGAGTGAGCTTGCGCACCGCCGCCTCCAGATCCGGCTCGGCCATCAGGGAAGAGCCCACCAGGAAGCCCTTGGCATGGTGGCGCAGATCCGCCACCTGAGCGCGGTGGTTGATGCCGGACTCGCTGATCACTACCCGATCGCTTGGAATGTCTTTGGCCAGCAGTTTGGTGCGGGCGAGGTCGACGCTCAAATCCCGCAGGTCCCGGTTGTTGATGCCAATCACCGGCGCCCCCAGCGCGATGGCGCGGGTCAGCTCCTCCTCGTTGCTCACCTCGGTGAGCACGCCAAGGCCCAGCGCCTTGGCGACGGCGAACAGGGCGCGATAGCCCTCGTCGGTGAGCACCGAGAGCATCAGCAGGATGGCGTCCGCCTGATAGTGGCGGGCCAGATAGACCTGATAGGGGTCAATCATGAAATCCTTGCAGAGCACCGGCTGGCTGACGCGACTGCGCACCCGGCTTAGATAAGCAAAATCCCCCTGAAAGAACTTCTCGTCGGTCAGCACCGAGATGGCAGTGGCGTATTTGCCATAGATATCGGCGATGGCCTCCGGGCTGAAATCGTCGCGGATCAAGCCCTTGGAGGGGGAGGCCTTCTTGCACTCCAGAATGAAGCGGGTGGAGCCCGCCTTGAGCGCCCCGACGAAATCCCGATCGCTTGGGGTCAGCGCGCTCTCGAAGCTCTCCAGCGGCTGGGCCAGCTTGCGGGCGGCGACCCACTCCTGCTTGGCCGCCACGATTTTGCCGAGAATGGTCTGGCTGATGGAGGCCATGTTCAGAAAAGCATGGGGGGCAATAAGGTCTGACATCTCGTTATCCTTGCGAAGCTGGTTATTGCCGGTTGGGCGTTCTGAATGACTGCTGTGTAGAGTCGTGGCTGACATCATGCCTCCTGATGGCTCAAAGTGGCCAGCCGAGCAGCCAGATCCGCCGTTTTGCCGCTTGCCAGCACCGCCAGCACCTGGGCCGCCGCGCTCTTGAGATCCTTCGCTTTGCCCGCCATCAGTAGCAGTGGAGCCACGTTGGCGGCGATGGCTGCGTTGTGGGCCGGGGTGCCACGCCCTTCCAGAATGGCGGCGGTGATGGCGCGGTTCTCTTCAGGCTCTCCCCCCTGAATGGCGCTGACCGGATAGGTCTCGAGGCCAAAGTCAGCCGGGGTGAGCAGAAACTCGCGGATCTCGCCATCATGGATCTGGGCCACCTGGGTCGGACCGTGGATGGCAATCTCGTCAAGGCCGGCACCGTGCACCACCATACCGGTTTTCAGCCCCAGTGCCAGCAGGGTTTCGGCGATGGGACGCACCAGCTCGGGGGCATAGACTCCCATCAGCTGATAGGTGGGGCGAGCCGGGTTGATAAGCGGCCCCAGCACGTTGAACAGGGTGCGGGTCTTGAGGGCCTGGCGCACCGGCATGGCGTGGCGCACGCCAGCGTGATACTGGGGGGCGAACAAAAAGCAGATGCCGAGCTCATCCAGGCAGCGGCGCGCCTGGGCCGGGCTCATGTCGAGCTTGATGCCCATCTTGTCCAGCAGATCGCTCGACCCCGACTTGCTCGAGACCGAGCGGTTGCCGTGCTTGGCCACTTTCAGGCCGCAGGCGGCGGCGACCAGCGCCGAGGTGGTGGAAACGTTGATGGTGTTGAGACCATCGCCACCGGTGCCGACGATGTCGCAGAACTCATAGTCCGGACGCGGGAAGTCGCGCGCTTCTGCCAAGAGGGCCTCGGCGGCGCCGGCGATCTCCTCCGGGGTCTCCCCCTTGATCTTGAGGGCGGTCAACAGACTGGCGAGCACGATGGGATCCACTTCGCCACGAACCACCTGGCCGAAGGCGTCGCGGGTACTTTCACGGCTCAGAGACTGACCCTGGTAGAGGGTGTTGAGATGATGATGCATGTTGGTCTCCTTACCGCACACTGCTAACTGGACGGGTGATATGGGCGAGCGCCTGGGTCAGCAGACGGGCCCCTTCCGAGGTCATGATGGATTCCGGGTGGAACTGGAAGCCCAGCACCCGCTCATCCTGTTGCTCGATGGCCATGGGCATGCCCTGATAGTGGGCAATCACAGTCAGCTCTTCCGGCACATAGGTGGCGACCAGCGAGTGGTAGCGGGCCACCGGCAAGGGGCTTTGCAGCCCCGCGAAGGCGCCGTGGCCGTTGTGCTCAATCAGGGAACGCTTGCCGTGGACGATTTCGCCCGCCGCGCCGACGGTGCCGCCGTAGGCTTCGCACAGAGCCTGATGACCGAGGCAGATACCGAGGATGGGCACCTGACCACGGGCCAGCTTGATCAGATCAATCAGGCAACCCGCCTCATGGGGGGCGCCCGGGCCCGGTGAGAGCACCAGTACGGCATCCCCTTCGCAGGCGGCGATCTCGCTCATGATGCGGCTGGCCGGCAGGCTGTTGCGGTAGATCCGCACCGGATAGCCGAGGGAGCGGAACTGGTCGACGAGGTTGTAGGTAAATGAGTCGAAGTTGTCGAGCAGGAAGATATTAGTGGCTGTTGATCCAGTACTCATTGGCTCACGTCCTTATGTTGCTCCTGCTGGGCGCTCAGGGCTTGCAGGGAGGTGCCATGGCTGGCTGCGATGGCGGCCAGCACGGCCGCCGCCTTGGCGCGGGTCTCGTCCGCTTCGGCTTGCGGCTTGGAGTCATAGACCACCCCGGCACCGGCTTGCACATGGGCCACACCCGCTTTGACAAAGGCGGAGCGAATGACGATGCAGGTATCCATCTCGCCGGCGCCGTTGATGTAGCCGACCGCGCCGCCGTAGCTGCCGCGGCGCTTGCCTTCCACCATGCGAATAAGCTCGCTGGCGCGGATCTTGGGGGCGCCGGTGAGGGTGCCCATGTTCATGCAGGCCTGATAGGCGTGCAGGGCGTCAAGGTCGGCGCGCAAGGTGCCGACCACCTTGGAGACCAGATGCATCACGTGGCTGTAGCGATCCACTTTCAGCAGCTCCTTGACGTAGCGGGTACCCGGCTCGGAGATGCGGGCGATGTCGTTGCGGCCCAGATCTACCAGCATCAGGTGCTCGGCCACCTCTTTCTCGTCCTGACGCAGTTCCAGCTCGATGCGGCCGTCGAGATCCCGGTTGATGCTGCCATCGGGGTTGAAGCCGCGGCGGCGGGTACCGGCGATGGGGTACATCTCCACGTCGCGGCTGGTGGCGCAGAATTTCACCGCGCTTTCGGGGGAGGCGCCAAACAGGGTGAAGCCCTCATCCTGCACGTAGAACATGTAGGGGCTGGGGTTGGTCTGCTTGAGGCGGCGATAGGCGGCGACAGGGCTGGGGCAGGGGAGGGAGAAGCAGCGGGACGGCACCACCTGGAAGATGTCACCGCGGCGAATGAAGCCCTTGAGCTTCTCCACCTCGGCGCAGAACTGCTTGTCGCTCTTGTCCACGCTCATGCCGCCGACGAGGGGCGGGGTGGCCGGTGCCTGCGCGGGGGCTTGCTGGCAGGCGTGCTTGAACTGGGCGAGACGCTCGCTCAGGCGGTGGTATCTGTCTTCCACCCGGCTCTCGTCGCTGTCGCCGCCAAAGATGCAGGCGAGCAGTGCAGTGGAGCGCGCGATGTGGTCGATGGTGATCAGGGTCTCGGCCACGTAGAAGCAGTAGTCGGGGCAGTCGTTGCTCCCCTCTGGCACTTCGGGCAGATCTTCAAAGGAGGCGATGAGGTCGTAGGCGAAGCTGCCGGCCATAAACAGCGCCTCTTTGCCGAGCTGGCAATCAAGCTCCCGTTGCAGGGTGCGCAGCACGTCCAGCACGCTGATCCCCTTGAGACGGCTGTCTTCGTCTTGCTCCCGATCAGAGGCCGGGAAGTCGAGCTGCAGCTCGCCGGCCACCAGGCTCTGGGCAACGGCGGTGGGCAGGCGTTCGGCCAGCAGGCTCTGCAGCTGGGCGCCGTTGTCGTTGAGGCTGCGCACCCGCACGGTGCGACCACGGCACTCGATGCGCAGGCAGGCGTCCACCAGCAGCAGGCTCTGTTTGCCCGCCTTGGAGTCGATCTCCACCGATTCCAGCAGCAGGTTGTTGGGGCGACCCTGGCAGAGCTCGCTGTAGAGTGCCAGCGGATCGGCCACATAGGGGGCGTTGAGGGTGAGGGTATCGAATTCACCCAGAGGAAGGCGATGGCTGGCTGTCATAGTGCGTTCCCTTGCGTGTGATGCTGTTTACCGATGTTCATGACGTTGAATTCCTTGAAAATTTAATGGGTCCGGGGTGGCTGGTTCAGGGGCGCCATCGCCAGGTCAGCTTGCTTGTCTGAATTCTCGGTTTCATCACAGGTCCATTTGCCGGATAATAAAAAAGCCCGCTGGGGTCAGCGGGCTTTTTCTTTGGGTTCTTTATTTGCTGTCAGATTTACAGGTACAGCAACGACCACACGCCCGCATGTCAGGGAGTGTGCCACCACCAGATGGTCAGGATGGAAGTCGTTTGCATGATAAAGTCCTGTAAAAAGATGTTTGCAATGAAGTGCCTACAGAAAACGATAAAGCCGCGGCCAAGTCAAGTCGCTTTTTAGCCTTCTTTCACCGAATGTGTACCCATGGTGACCTGACCACGAGAGCGGAATAATCTGATGAGATTCGATCTACACTGCCATTCCACGGCCTCGGACGGGGTGCTGAGCCCCACCGAACTGGTGCGCCGCGCCGCCGAAAAACAGGTCGAGGTGTTAGCAGTTACTGACCACGATACCCTTGCCGGGCTTGATGAGGTGCGCTGCACCATCGAGAATGAGCAACTGCCGCTGCGGCTGGTGAGCGGGGTCGAGATCTCCACCGGCTGGGAGCATCACGAGATCCATATCGTGGCGCTGGGGGTGGATGAAAAAAATGTGGCGCTCACCGATTTTCTGGTCGGCCAACAGGCTCGTCGCGAAGCACGCGCCCAGGAAATAGGGCGTCGTCTGGAGAAGTGTCTCATTCCTGGCACCTATGAAGAGGCCAAGCAGCTGGCTGGTGATGCGGCCGTGACCCGGGCCCACTTTGCCCGGGTGCTGGTGGCGCGCGGGGTGGCCGACAACATGCAGAAGGTATTCAAGAAGTACCTGAGCCGGGGCAACAAGGGCTATGTGCCGGCCGAGTGGCCCGAGATGGGCGCGGCGATCAGCGCCATTCACGGCGCCGGTGGCCTGGCTGTGCTGGCCCACCCGAGCCGCTACGATCTCACCGCCAAGTGGATCAAGCGGCTGCTGGTGGCCTTCAAGGCGGCCGGAGGGGATGCCATGGAGGTCTCGCTGCCCCAGCAGAGCCCCCAGGAGCGGGCGAATCTCGGCCAGTGGGCCAAAGAGCACGACCTCTACATTTCGGTGGGGTCGGATTTTCACTTCCCCTCCAACTGGACCGAATTGGGTCGCCACCTCTGGTTGCCCAAGGAGGGGATGCCGGTATGGCTGGCCTATCCCGGTCACTTCGGGCTTACCACTGAGCAACACGCAGAGTTGCTGGCGAGTCGGTAACCGCCCCGGTATTGCAGGCGCCAACGGGTGCCAAACAGAGTAAGGTAGTGTCGTGAAGCCCGGCTTCGCGGCCATCAAGCGGGCAGCGATTGCTGCCCCCATTGCGAGAACGAGTCATGAGTCAGCACTTTTACGTACACCCGGAAAATCCCCAGGCCCGTCTGATCAGCCAGGCGGTGCAGATCATCCAGAATGGCGGCGTCATCGTCTATCCCACCGATTCGGGTTATGCACTGGGTTGCCAGATGGGCGACAAGGGCGCGCTGGAGCGCATCTGCCGCATCCGCCGCATCGATCCCAACCACGACTTCACCCTGGTGTGCCGCGATCTCTCCGAGATCTCCACCTATGCCAAGGTGGACAACAGTGCGTTTCGCCTGATCAAGAACAACACCCCCGGCCCCTACACCTTCATCTTCAAGGCCACTAAAGAGGTGCCGCGCCGCCTGATGAACGAGAAGAAGAAGAGCATCGGCATCCGGGTACCGGACAACAAGATTGCCCAGGCGCTGCTGGAGGCCCTCGGTGAGCCGCTGCTCTCCACCACCCTGATCCTGCCGGAATCTGACATGGCGGAGTTTGACCCGGAGGAGATCTTCGACAAGCTGGGCAAACAGCTGGATCTGGTGGTCAACGGCGGTTATCTGGGCGAGCAGCCCACTACCGTGGTGGACTTTTCCGACGATGAACCCGTGCTGCGTCGGCGTGGTGCCGGGGACCCGACTCCGTTTGAGTGATACGGTCGAACCGGTTGCCATGACGGCCGCCCAGCCGCCCGCAGGGGCTGGAGAGGGTGCACCGTCGGCGCTCTCTCCCATCGCCCGGGTGCTGGGGCAGCCCTATCACGAGCTGCCCCAAGACTTGTTCATCCCGCCCGATGCGCTGGAGGTGTTTCTCGATACCTTCGAGGGGCCGCTCGATCTCTTGCTCTACCTCATCCGGCGCCAGCAGCTCGACATCCTCAACCTGCCGATCCTGCAGATCACCGCCCAGTACATGGAGTACGTGGAGCTGATGCAGGGCCTCAATCTAGAGCTGGCGGCCGAGTACCTGCTGATGGCGGCCTGGTTGGCGGAGATCAAATCCCGCATGCTGCTGCCCAAGGCGCCGGAGCTGGAGGACGAAGAGGAGGGGGAAGACCCCCGTGTCACCCTCATCCGCCGGCTGCAGGAGTACGAGCGCTTCAAGGTGGGGGCTGAGCGGGTCAACGAGTTGCCGCGGCTGGAGCGGGAGATCTTTGTCGCCAGCGCCATGGTGCCGGATTTTGGCGATCTGAAACCACTGGCGCCCGATGTTTCGCTGGTTGAGCTCGCCCTTTACATGCAAAGTGTGGTAAAACGCGCGACTCATTTTGAACATCACCAGATCCGCCGCGAGCAGATCCCGACCCGGGTGCGCATGGCGGAGATCCTCGCCATGCTCTCGCTGGGCCAGACCCTGCTCCTGGAGCAGGTGCTGCGCGCCGAAGAGGGGCGCATGGGGGTGCTGGTGACGTTTCTGGCGCTGCTGGAGCTCTGCAAGGAGCAGCTGATCTGGATCCTGCAGGCGGAACCCCTGGGGCCCATTCACTTTGCCCTGGCCAGCCAGCATGAGGAGAGTGAGCGTGGCGCTGCCCACTGAACGGCTGCGGCCGATAATGCGAGGAGCGGACCATGGCGCTGCCGGCTGAACGACTCAAGACGCTGATCGAAGCGGCGCTGTTCGTTGCCGGGCGCCCGCTCAACGTCAGCGAGCTCAAGAGCAGCGTGCTGGCGGACTACCCGGTCACCAGCCGCTACGTGCAGCTGCTGCTGGCGGAGCTCAGGCAGGATTACAGCGAGCGGGGGGTGGAGCTCAAAGAGGTCGCCTCCGGCTGGCGCTTTCAGGCCCGCCAGGAGTATGCCGAGGAGCTCTCGCGGCTCTGGAGCGAGCGGGCCCCGCGCTATTCGCGCGCCGTGATGGAGACGCTGACGTTGATCGCCTATCGTCAGCCCATCACCCGGGCCGAGATCGAAGCCATCCGCGGGGTGGCGGTCTCGAGCCAGATAGTGAATACCCTGAAAGAACGTGGCTGGGTGCGCAGCATAGGTCACAAGGAGGTGGTGGGTCGCCCGGAGCTGCTCGCCACCACCCGAGAATTTCTGGATTATTTTAATCTGCGGAGTCTGGAGCAGCTTCCCGAGCTTGATCCCGAACTGCAACCCTCGTTGTCCACTCTGACGTTGGCAGAGACGGGCAGCGATCAACAATCAGGTAACCCCGATGAGTGAAAAACTGCAAAAAGTGTTGGCCCGCGCGGGTCACGGCTCCCGTCGTGAGATGGAGGCCCTGATCACCGCAGGTCGGGTCAGCGTGGATGGCAAGGTCGCCACGCTGGGGGATCGCGTCGAAGTGAACGCCGTGATCCGGGTGGATGGTCACCAGGTCAAGACCCGCGCCGCAGAGGAAGTGATCTGCCGCGTGCTGGCTTACCACAAGCCGGAAGGGGAGATGTGTACCCGTCACGATCCGGAAGGTCGCCCCACCGTGTTTGATCGTCTGCCCAAGATGGAAGGGGCCCGCTGGATCGCGGTCGGCCGCCTCGACGTCAACACCTCAGGTCTGTTGCTGTTCACCACAGACGGTGAGCTGGCCAACCGGCTGATGCACCCGAGCCACGAAGTGGAGCGGGAATACGCGGTGCGCGTGTTTGGCGAGATCACCGAAGCCATGCTGCAGCGCCTGCGCAAGGGCGTGCAGCTGGAAGACGGCATGGCCAAGTTCAACAAGATCAAGCCGGCCGGCGGCGAGGGTCTGAACCAGTGGTTCAACGTTACCCTGACCGAGGGTCGCAACCGTGAAGTGCGCCGCCTGTGGGAATCCCAGGAAGTGCAGGTGAGCCGCCTGATGCGTATTCGCTATGGCGACGTCAAGCTGGATCGCGGCATCCCGCGCGGCGGCTGGCAGGAGCTCAAACTGCCCGAGGTGAACTACCTGCGCGGCTTGGTCAACCTGCCGCCGGAGACCGAGTCCAAGGTCGATCTGCAGCAGGATGGCAAGGCCAGCCGCCACAAGCAGGCCGCCCAGATCCGTCGCGCCGTCAAGCGTCACAAGGAGATGCAGGGCAAGGAGCCGCGCGCCCGCGCCACTACCGCCCGTCGCAAGCCGCAAGCCTCGACCCGCAACTCCGGCACCGGTAGCAAGTAAGCGCCAAGTCGCACTGTAAAAGGCCCGCCTCTTCGGCGGGCCTTTTCGTTGGCGCCTGCTGCGTCCGTTATTGTTCAATGTGCAAGATTGCTGAATTAATGGGGCCAGGCAGGTAGCTGGCGGGGGCCGGGGTGGTTGCCCGGCGGGGGCGGGCTTGTTAGCCTTCCGGCACTGACACAGGAGATAATAATGAGCAAGGTACTTGATGAGCTGCTGGCGTTGCTGGCGCTCGAAAAAATCGAGGAGGGCCTGTTTCGGGGCCAGAGCCAGGATCTCGGTCTGCGGGCCGTGTTTGGCGGACAGGTAATGGGGCAGGCCTTGTCAGCTGCCAAGCAGACGGTGGCCAGCGATCGCCAGGTGCACAGCTTCCACTCCTACTTCCTGCGCCCCGGCGATGCCAACCGTCCCATCGTCTACGACGTGGAGAACATCCGCGACGGTCAGACCGTCTCCACCCGCCGGGTCAAAGCCATTCAGGGCGGCAAGCCCATCTTCTATCTCAACGCCTCCTTCCAGGTCGAGGCCGAGGGGTTTGAACATCAGATCGCCATGCCGGCGGGGATCACGCCCCCCGAGCAGCTCAAGAGCGAACTGGAGCTGGTGCGCCCCTACGAGCAGCAGATCCCGCCCGCCCTGCGCGACAAGATCATGTGCGAGAAGCCCATCGAAATTCGCCCGGTGACCCTGGTCGACCCGATCCGCCCCGACGTGCACGAGCCGCTGCGCCACGTCTGGTTCAAGGCCAATGGCCAGATGCCGGACGATCAGCGGGTGCACAAGTACCTGCTGGCCTATGCCTCCGA
The DNA here is from genome assembly GCF_049175815.1 of Aeromonas sp. 600276. Lineage (NCBI taxonomy): Bacteria > Pseudomonadati > Pseudomonadota > Gammaproteobacteria > Aeromonadales > Aeromonadaceae > Aeromonas > Aeromonas sp. 600276. The sequence continues at coordinate 14,801 of NZ_JAAKVU010000011.1, forward strand.
CTTCCACTTCCTGTTCACCGCCCTGCAGCCCCACGGGGTGTCGTACTGGGAGCCGGACATGCAGGTGGCCACCATAGACCACTCCATGTGGTTCCACCGAGACTTCCGGCTGGACGACTGGCTGCTCTACGTGGTGGACAGCCCGAGTGCCAGCGCCGGTCGTGGCCTGGTGCGCGGCCAGTTCTTCACCCGCGACGGGGTGCTGGTGGCGAGCACGGCGCAGGAGGGGGTGATCCGCCGCCGCGGTTGATTAGCGCTGAGCGTCAACAAAAAACGGGAGCCATCGGCTCCCGTTTTTTTATCTGCTTGCTCTATCAGGCCGCGTCTTGCTCGGTGCTGAGGGCTGGTTCGCCGCTCTGGGCGAAACGGTCGGCCCACAGGGCGATGACGCCGTCGCCGGTGACGTTGCAGGCGGTGCCGAAGCTGTCCTGGGCCAGGTAGAGGGCGATCATCAGGGCGATGGAGGCCTCACCGAACCCCAGCATGGAGGTGAGCAGGCCCAGTGCGGACATGACGCCACCACCCGGGGCACCCGGGGCGGCAATCATGATGACACCCAGCATCATGATGAAGGGCAGCATGGTGCCGATGCCAGGAATGGCCAGATGCTCGGAGAGGAACATCACGGCGGTGGCACAGGTCACCAGGGTGATGGTGGAGCCACACAGGTGAATGGTGGCGCACAGCGGCACGGTGAAGTTGGCGATGCCGGCGCTCACGCCGTTGTTCTTGCTGGCCTGCAGGGCGACCGGGATGGTGGCGGCGCTGGACATAGTGCCAAGGGCGGTGAAGTAGGCCGGCAGCATGTTCTTGATGAGCTGAGCCGGGGAGCGGCCCAGGGCCAGACCGGTGCCGACGAACAGCACGGAGAGCCAGAGCCAGTGCATGATGATGGCCATCACCAGCACCACGCCGAAGGTCTTCAGGGTGGCGAAGACGGTGCCTTCCACCGTCATCTCGACGAAGACGCCGGCGATGTAAAACGGCAGCAGCGGGATGATCACCTTGGCCAGCAGGCGGTCGATGATGTCGCGGCCCTGATCGGCGACCCGGCGCAGATCGGTAGCCTGGGTGGCGCTGATGCCGATGCCGAACACAAAGGCGGCGGCCAGTGCCGACATCACCCCGAACAGCGGCGGGATCTCCAGATTGATGTAGGAGGTGAGCTTGATGGCGCTCTCGGCGATGGACTCGGCGGCGCTGGTCAGACGCGGGATCAGGTTGCTGGCCACGGTAAAGGCGAACAGCCCCGCCAGTATGGTGGAGCAGTAGGAGAGGGCGACCGTCTTGCCCAGCAGCTTGCCGGAGTTCTTCGGCAGGCTGGCGATGCCGCTCATGATGAAGAAGAGGATGATGAGCGGAATGGTGAAGGTGATCAGCTGACCTATGACTGTCTTGGCCGTAAACAGCACGCGTGCGACCCATTCAGGGGCGTAGAGACCGAGCAAGAGACCGGCGAGGATGCCGGCAACCAGTTTGAGGACAAGTTTCATAAGTAAATCCAGGTGTTAGTGTCTGATTTGTTATTTAATTTTGATTTTAATGCCGCTTTTTAACACAAAATCCGCATCATGTCTGTCTTAGGTGCGTTAATGTCGAGTTAAATATTGTTAAATGTGATCGTGGTGGTGATAGCCACTGACCAGGTGAGCGCGAAGTGCTGCGGGTGATTAATTTGGTGCGGCCCTTCAGCTGCGAAGCAGCAGGGCGTGCAGCCAGCGGCCATCCGTCTGCTCGCTCTCCCAGCACTGCTGCAGTTGCAGCGGCAGCGGGGCGATGAGCCGGCGCAGGTCCTCCTCATCGAGTCGGGAGAGGCGATCTTCGGCTAAGGGAGAGGCGGCTTCAGGCGTGCCGTCGCTGGAGGCCGGCTGGCCACTGGGGTGGGGAAAGGCGCAGTAGAGCGGCCCGGCAGGCTTGAGCAGGCCAGCCAGGTGCGCCAGCGCGTTGCTGAGCTCGCTGGCCGCGAGCAGCGGCAATGCCCCGCGCGCCCAGATGCCGTCATAGGGCACCACGCTGCGCAGCTGATCGATGCGGCAGACCCGCACCGGCTGACCGCTGCGCCGCGACGCTACTCTGGCCTGCGCCAGGCGGGCATCGAAGGCCGTCACCACCAGCCCCTGCTGGCGAAAGAAGCAGAGATCGTCGCCTTCGCCGCAGCCCGCCTCCAGCAGATGGGCACCACAATGGAGCAAGGCCAGAAACTGCTGACGCGCGACGGACAGTGGGTCGGCTGAGGGGGTGGCAAGGGACATCGGCGGGCAATGGGGAGACGAACGGGACATGGCGGGCACTTTTTCGGGGACGCTACTCTGTTTCGGGGGCGTGACTATAGCAAATTTGAGCGAATTTGGCGCCGGGGCGCCAAAGGAAGGGGAGGGAACTGGGGAGTGTCTGCGCCGGCCGATGGACCTGTGTTGAGCGACTGTGAGTCAGGTGCGGCGGGTGGCCGGGCCGCCGGACTGGGCGATCAGGGCGAACAGGTTGTCCAGCACAAAGTCGGCCTCCTGGCGCAAGTCGATGCGATCCGGGAAGTGCAGCCAGTTGATGATGTAGCCATCCAGGGTGCAGTGCAGCAGGGTGGCGGCACGTTGCAGATCCAGCTCCTGCGGCAGCTGGCCGAGGCGCACCGCATTGCCCAGGGTGATCTCCAGATCCCGGAAGAAGTTATTGGACTGGCTGCGCATGTGCTCGCGCAGTGAGATGGCTTCTCCCTCCAGCGACTCCAGGTTGAACAGTATGGTGAACATCTGCTGATGGGCGGGCTCGGTGCTTATCTTGATGATCACCCCCTTGAGGAAGCTGCGCAGCTTGCCGAGGGGGTCAGGCTCCTGCTCGGAGACGCAGGCATCGAGCTGGTGGGAGAGGGGCTGACAGAGCTCCTCCCAGAGGGAGACGAACAGCTCTTCCTTGTTCTTGAAATGCCAGTAAATGGCGCCCCGGGTCAGCTCGGCGGCCCTGGCGATGTCGGTCAGGCTGGTCTTGGCCAGGCCTTGTGAGCAGAACAGATCCAGGGCCGTACTCATGATGTGGCAGCGGGTCTGCTGCGCCTCTTCTTTGGTTCTTCTGGCCATCTCTCTGCGCACCTTGTAAAAGTAAAAAAAGTCACTTACATACATTTATGAATGTATGTATATTGCCTCATCTTTCCAATTTTACCAACCGGGTCCTATAAACCCTGTGGTTTTTCATTGATAGACAGAGGCTCAGGTTTTTCATGCATAAACATATTCTCGCACGTTCAGTCGGCCTTGCGCTGCTGGCGAGCGGTCTGCTGACCGCTTGCGGCGAACAGGGCCCCGCCCAGCAAGGACCCGGTGCGATGCCGCCGGCTGCGGTGGATGTCGTCACCCTGCACACGGCGCCGTTGCAGCTCACCACCGAGCTGACCGGCCGCAGCGCCCCGCTGCGGGTCGCCGAGGTGCGCCCCCAGGTGAGCGGCATCATTCTCAAGCGCCTCTTTACCGAGGGCAGCGACGTCAAGGCCGGTCAGCTGCTGTACCAGATCGACCCCGCCGTCTATCAGGCCGCCGTCGCCAGTGCCAAGGCCAACCTGGCCAAGGCGCAGGCCAACGAGCAGAGCGCCCGCCTCAAGGCCAAGCGCTATGCCGAGCTGGTGAAGGTGAAGGCCATCAGCAGCCAGGAGTATGACGACGCCGATGCAGCCTGGAAGCAGCAGCTGGCCGAAATCGGTGCCGCCAAGGCGGCGCTGCAAAGTGCCAACATCAACCTGGCCTACACCCGCATCACGGCACCCATCAGCGGTCGCATCGGCAAGTCTGCGGTGACCGAGGGGGCACTGGTGACGGCCCAGCAGGCCGACAGCCTCACCTCCATCCAGCAGCTCGATCCCATGTATGTGGACGTGCGCCAGTCCACCGCCGATCTGCTGCGCCTCAAGCGCCAGGTGGCGACCGGCAAGCTGACCCAGGACGAGCAGAAAGGCGCCCGGGTGAGCTTCCAGCTGGAAGATGGCTCCACCTATGGGGAAGAGGGCTCGCTGCAGTTCTCCGACGTGACCGTGGATGAGACCACCGGCATGGTGACCCTGCGGGTGATCGTCCCCAACCCTCATCAGCTGCTGCTGCCCGGCATGTTCATGCGTGCCACCCTGCAGGAGGGCGAGCGCGCCGAAGGGCTGTTGGTGCCGCAGACCGCGGTGACCCGTACCCCGAAAGGCGGCGCTACCGTGATGGTGGTGACGGCGGACAACAAGGTGGAGCTGCGTGAAGTGCAGCTGGGCCGCATTGTCGGCAGTGACTGGGTGGTGGAATCCGGTCTCAAGGCGGGTGAGCGGGTGATCGTCGCCGGCCTGCAAAAAGTAAAACCCGGGGTCGTCGTGGCGCCGGCTGAACAGGGCGCCGCTGCGCCGTCTGCCCAGGCGCCGGCCAATGCCCCGGTCAACAAGTAGGATGGAGTAGTCGCCTCATGGCACGATTTTTCATAGACAGACCCATTTTCGCCTGGGTGATCGCCCTGGTGATCATGCTGGCGGGCAGCCTGGCCATCATAGGCCTGCCGGTTGCCCAGTATCCGAGCATTGCGCCGCCGGCGGTGGGCATCTCCGCCAGCTACCCGGGCGCCTCCGCCAAGACGGTAGAAGACTCGGTGACCCAGATCATCGAGCAGAACATGACCGGGCTGGATCACCTGCTCTACATGTCCTCCCAGTCGGACTCCTCCGGCCGGGTATCGGTCACCCTCACCTTCCAGCCGGGGACCGACCCTGACATCGCTCAGGTACAGGTGCAGAACAAGCTGCAGCAAGCCATGTCGCTGTTGCCGCAAGAGGTGCAGCAGCAGGGGATCCGGGTCCAGAAGACCTCCAGCAGCTTCCTGATGGTGGCCGCCTTCATCTCCAAAGATGGCGCCATGACCAACGATGACCTGGCCGACTACGTGGTGGCCAACATCAAGGAGCCGCTCAGTCGTCTGGACGGGGTAGGGGACATCACATTGTTCGGCAGCCAATACTCCATGCGGGTCTGGCTCGATCCCAACAAGCTCAACCGGGTGCAGATGACCCCGGGGGATGTGCAGACCGCCATCAAGGCGCAAAACACCCAGGTGGCCTTCGGCAAGCTGGGGGGCACCCCGGCGGTGACCGATCAGCAGTTCACCGCCACCATCATGGGGCAGACCCGACTCTCCACCGTGGCGCAGTTCAACGACATCCTGCTGCGGGTGAACCAGGACGGCTCCAAGGTACGGCTCAAAGACGTGGCCCGGGTCGAACTGGCCGGTGAAAGCTACGATGCCGAGGCGCTCTACAACGGGCAACCCACCGCGGCGGTGGCCATCAAGCTGGCGACCGGTGCCAACGCGCTGGATACCGCCGAGAAGGTGCGTGGCAAGCTGGGCGAGCTCTCCGCCTACTTCCCGGCCAACATGGAGATCGTCTATCCGTACGACACCACGCCGTTCGTGAAGATCTCCATCGAGGAGGTGGTGCAGACCCTGGTGGAGGCGATCTTCCTGGTGTTCTGCGTGATGTATCTGTTCCTGCAGAACTTCCGCGCCACCCTGATCCCGACCATCGCGGTGCCCGTGGTGCTGCTCGGGACCTTCGGCGTCATGGCGGCGTTCGGCTTCTCCATCAACACCCTGACCATGTTCGGTCTGGTGCTGGCCATCGGTTTGCTGGTGGATGACGCCATCGTGGTGGTGGAGAACGTGGAGCGCCTGATGAGCGAGGAGGATCTCTCTCCGCTCGAGGCGACCCGCAAGTCGATGACCCAGATCACCGGCGCCCTGGTGGGGATCGCCCTGGTGCTCTCGGCGGTGTTCGTGCCGATGGCCTTCTTCGGCGGCTCCACCGGTGCCATCTATCGCCAGTTCTCCCTCACCATCGTCTCGGCCATGGTGCTGTCGGTGCTGGTGGCGCTGATCCTGACTCCGGCCCTGTGTGCCACCCTGCTCAAGCCCATCAAGCATGGCGAGTTCGGTGCCAAGCGCGGTTTCTTCGGCTGGTTCAACCGGGCCTTCGACGCCAGCGCCAACCGCTACCAGAGCGGCGTGCGCAAGGTGGTCAAGCAAGGGGTGCGCTACGGCATCATCTATGCGGCCATGCTGGCGGTACTGGCCATCCTGTTCATGCGCATGCCCACCTCCTTCCTGCCGGAAGAGGATCAGGGGGTCATCATGTCCATGGTGCAACTGCCGGTCGGTGCCACCAAGCAGCGCACCGAGGTGGTGCTGGCCGACATGCGCGACTACTTCATGAAGAACGAGAAGGAGAACGTCGACTCCGTGCTGACGGTGGCGGGCTTCAGCTTCGCCGGTAGCGGCCAGAACAGCGGCATGGCCTTCATCAAGCTGAAAGACTGGAAGGAACGCAACACGCCGGATCGCAGCGCCAATGCCATCATCGGCCGCGCCATGGGCTACCTGTTCAGCATCAAGGAAGCCCAGGTGTTCGCCTTCAACCTGCCTCCAATCCCGGAGCTGGGGACGGCGACCGGCTTTGACTTCTATCTGCAGGATCGGGCCGGCGTCGGCCACGATAAGCTGATGGCGGCGCGCAACCAGCTGCTCGGCATGGCGGCGCAGGATCCCAACCTGGTGCGGGTGCGCCCGAACGGGATGGAAGATACCCCTCAGCTCGACATCAAGATCGACTACGAGAAGGCGTTGGCGCAGGGGCTCTCCATCAGCGACATCAACAGCACGCTTTCCAGTGCCTGGGGTTCTGCCTATGTGAACGACTTTGTCGACAGAGGCCGGGTCAAGAAGGTCTATCTGCAGGCAGATGCCCCCTTCCGGATGAACCCGGAAGATCTCAAGCTCTGGTACGTGCGCAACAGCGCCGGTCAGATGGTGCCCTTCTCCGCCTTTGCCAGCACCGACTGGAGCTTCGGCTCGCCACGGCTGGAGCGTTACAACGGCGTGCCGGCGATGGAGATCGTCGGGGAAGCGGCGCCGGGCAAGAGTACCGGTGACGCCATGGCCGCCATCGAGCAGATGGTGAAGCAGCTGCCGGAAGGCATCGGCATCGAGTGGACCGGTCTCTCCTATCAGGAGCGGCAGGCGGGCTCCCAGGCACCAGCTCTGTACGCCATCTCGCTGCTGGTGGTGTTCCTCTGTCTGGCCGCCCTCTACGAGAGCTGGAGCATTCCGTTCTCGGTGATGCTGGTGGTGCCGCTCGGGGTGCTGGGGGCCATTGTGGCCGCCACCCTGCGCGGGCTGGAGAACGATGTCTACTTCCAGGTGGGCCTGCTCACCACCATAGGGCTGTCGGCCAAAAACGCGATCCTCATCGTCGAGTTCGCCAAGGAGCTCTATGACAGGGGCATGGGGCTGAGCGAAGCCGTGGTGGAGGCGGCGCGCCTGCGTCTGCGTCCGATCCTGATGACCTCGCTCGCCTTCATCCTCGGCGTATTGCCGCTGGTGATCAGTACCGGCGCCGGCGCCAGCAGCCGCAACGCCATCGGTACCGGCGTGATGGGGGGGATGATCAGTGCCACCGTGCTGGCCATCTTCTTTGTGCCGCTGTTCTTCGTGCTGGTGATGCGCTATTTCACCAAACACAGCACCAAGCAAGCGCGTCTGGCCCATGCCGAGGAGATCAAACATGACTAAGACCCTGATCGCCTTGAGCGTGACTCTGCTGTTGGGGGGCTGTTCCATGGCCCCCGATTACCAGCGCCCCGAGCTGCCGCAAGGCGCCACCTGGCAGAGCAACCCGGCAGGGGAGGCGGCCGTCTCCTCCTGGCGCCAGCAGTTCCTCGATCCCGCCCTGCAGCAGCTGATCGCCACGGCCCTCGAGAACAACCGGGATCTGCGTATCGCGGCGCTCAACGTGGAGGCCTACGAGGCCAGATACCGGATCCAGCGGGCGGCCCAGCTGCCGACCCTGGCGGCCAATGGCTCGGGTACCCGCCAGCAGGGATCGGACGATCTCAGCAGCACGGGGCAGGGCACCATCAGCAGCCAGTACGGCGCCAACATCGGCATCACCGCCTACGAGCTGGACCTGTTCGGCCGGATCCAGAGTCTGAAAGATCAGGCGCTGGAGACCTATCTGGCGCAGGTGGAGACCCAGCGCAGCACCCAGATCGCCCTGGTGGCCTCGGTGGCCAACGCCTATCTCACCCTGCTGGCGGATCAGGAGTTGCTCGCGCTGAGCGAGGCGACCCTGGCCACCGAGCAGGAGAGCTATGGTCTGACCGAGCACAAGTACCGGCTGGGGGCCGCCTCCGAGATGGAGTTGGCCCAGGGCCGTACCGCGCTGGAGAGCGCCAAGGTGAGCCTGGCCCAGTACCAACGACAGGTGAAGCAGGATCGCAACGGCCTGGCGCTGCTGCTCGGGACTGGTGTCCCCGCGCTGATGACCGAGCCGGCGACCCTGGCCGAGGTGCAGCTGGCGGCCATCCCGGTGGGGGCCCCCTCCAGCCTGCTGCAACAGCGCCCGGACATCCTGGCGGCCGAGCACAGCCTGAAAGCGGCCAATGCCAATATCGGCGCCGCCCGTGCGGCCTTCTTCCCGACCATCTCGCTGACCGCGACGGCGGGCACTGCCAGCAACCAGTTGAGCGGGCTGTTTGACGGCGGCACCGGTACCTGGACCTTCATGCCGCAGATCAACCTGCCGATCTTTGACGGTGGCAAGCGCATCGCGGATCTGGACGTAGCCGAGGTGAGCACCAAGCAGGCGGTGGCGAGCTACGAGAAGAGCATCCAGACCGCCTTCAAGGAAGTGGCGGATACGCTCGGCGCCCAGGCTGACTATCAGCAGCAACTGCAGGCCCAGCAGGAGTTGGTGAAGGCGAGTCAGACCTACTTCAAGCTGGCAGAGGTACGCTACGAGAAGGGGGTGGACAGTTATCTTACCCGGCTCGATGCCCAGCGTTCGCTGTTCAGCGCCAAACAAGGGCTGATCACTACCCGTCTGGCGCAGCTCAGCAACCAGGTCGCGCTCTACAAGGCCGTCGGTGGTGGCTGGCAAGCTTCCGATAGCGAGGGTGGCAAAGGAAAAAGCTGACAGTAGCCACACTTTCCTCCTTGCGTTATCTTACCGTAACAGGGCGAACCATCAGGTTCGCCCTGTTTGTTTGCTGCAAAAACATATACATATGAAGCTCAAGTGACATAATACGTCGTGCAGACAGAGTTGTGATCGGTATCAGACTCTGGTGGAAGAGCTGAATTTTTACGTGTGCGGCGGGGGGCAATTGTAAGAAAGTGTTACGTGTCTCCATCCGGATTGGCAAAAAGTGGCGGTCTTGTGAGCGCGCTCCGCACTAATGCGTCGCTTGTCACTATTTTTACTTTTGAATCCGGCTGGTAACGACCTTTTTGGCCTCAAAAGAGGCTTTGTTGGCGGTTGGCAGATCATCTTCTTCTGCTGGAAGAGCAGAGAACCGCTACGGGAGAGGGCGTAAATCGCTTACTTTAAGAAGGGTTGTTATGGCTGTTCAAGCGGCCTGGAAAGGCGCTAAAATCCGGACTTTGCCCTTGGGGCATGGCAACGATTGACGGCGGTTTTTTTGTAAACTGGCATGTTCAATGTGCAAGAGAAATCGCACTTTTGTCATCAGGGAGCGGTGACAGAATTTTCCCAAGCTGGAGGGCGCTATGGCCAACAGCACACACAATCCGGTCAAAAGCAGCAATCTGGGGGCTGTAACCCAGGGGCGGTAGCTATTGTCTTTTTCGTGGTTGGTGTCAGAAATCCGCCATTTGAGCGAGCATTTTCACCACCATGAACAATGGTAACTGGTTCAAAAAGAACCGAATTTCTATTACTTTTCAAGAGCATAACTATGAAGATTCTTGTCACTGGTGGCGCAGGCTTTATCGGCTCGGCGGTTGTTCGTCATATCATTCGGGATACCAACGATTCAGTTATCAACCTCGATAAACTCACCTATGCGGGCAACCTGGAATCCTTGGCCAGTGTCGCAAACAGTGAACGTTATGCCTTTGAGCAGGTGGATATCTGCAACCGCGCCGAACTGGATCGGGTGTTTGCCCAGCATCAACCGGATGCCGTGATGCACCTGGCGGCCGAGAGCCACGTCGATCGCTCCATCACAGGCCCTGCCGACTTCATCGAGACCAATATTGTCGGCACCTACATGCTGCTGGAGGCCGCTCGCGCCTACTGGAACGGTCTGGACGAGGTACGCAAGGCGGCCTTCCGTTTCCACCACATCTCCACCGACGAGGTATATGGCGACCTGCCCCATCCGGATGAAGTCGTCCCCGGTGTGGCACTGCCGCTCTTTACCGAAACCACCCCCTATGCCCCCAGCAGCCCCTATTCTGCCTCCAAGGCCTCCAGTGACCATCTGGTGCGCGCCTGGCGCCGTACTTACGGCCTGCCGACCATCGTCACCAACTGTTCCAACAACTACGGCCCGTTCCACTTCCCCGAGAAGCTGATCCCGCTGGTCATCCTCAATGCGCTCGATGGCAAGCCGCTGCCTGTCTATGGCAAGGGCGACCAGATCCGTGACTGGCTCTATGTGGAAGATCACGCTCGCGCGCTCTATACCGTGGTCACCACTGGTGCCATCGGCGAGACCTACAACATCGGCGGTCATAACGAGAAACAGAACCTGGACGTCGTTCATACCATCTGTGATCTGCTCGACGAGATGGTGCCCAAGGCCGGCTCCTACCGCGATCAAATCACCTACGTCGCCGACCGCCCCGGTCACGATCGCCGCTATGCCATCGATGCCAGCAAGATGAGCGCCGAGCTCGCCTGGCAACCGCAAGAGACCTTTGAATCCGGTATCCGCAAGACAGTGCAGTGGTATCTGGATAATCAGCAGTGGGTCAACAATGTGAAGAGCGGGTCCTATCAATCCTGGATCGAGCAAAACTATGGGGAGCGTGCCTGATGCATATTCTGCTGTTTGGCAAGAATGGTCAGGTTGGCTGGGAGCTGCAACGAGCACTGGCCCCGCTGGGGCGGATCACTGCCGTTGATTTTGACTCGACCGATTATTGCGGTGACTTCAGCAAGCCGGCCGGCGTAGCGGAGACTGTGCGCCTGGTGAAGCCGGATGTCATCGTGAACGCAGCAGCCCACACTGCGGTAGACAAAGCCGAGAGCGAGCGGGAGTTTGCCGAGTTGCTCAACGCGACCAGCGTGGCCGCTATCGCCAAAGAGGCGGAGGCATTGGGGGCCTGGTTGGTGCACTACTCCACGGATTATGTGTTCGATGGCAGTGGTGAGCGCCCCTGGCTGGAAACCGATGCGACCGCACCACTGAATGTGTACGGCGAAACCAAGCTGGCAGGGGAACAAGGGGCAGCACTCTGCTCTCGTCATCTTATCTTCCGCACCAGCTGGGTCTATGCTGCCCGCGGCGCCAATTTTGCCAAGACCATGCTGCGTTTTGGCAAGGAGCGTAGCGAAATGTCGGTCATCAATGACCAGTTTGGCGCCCCGACCGGTGCCGAGTTGCTGGCCGATTGCACCGCTCATGCGATCCGTGTAGCGCAGAGCAAGCCCGAGGTCGCCGGGCTGTATCATCTGATTGCCTCCGGCACCACCACCTGGTTTGACTACGCCCAGCTGGTGTTTGCCAACGCCAGAGAGGCGGGGGTTGAACTGGCGGTCACGCAACTCAATGCCGTGCCGACCAGCGCCTTCCCGACCCCGGCCAAACGCCCACATAACTCCCGCCTGGATACCAGCAAATTCCAGCGCACCTTCGATCTGGTGCTGCCGGACTGGACCGTCGGTGTGGAGCGGATGTTGACCGAGATCCTGGGCAAATAAATCACTGGCCAGGGATGTGTTGAACGCGTCCCTGGCTGGCAGGGATAAAACAGAAAGGAGTGGTGTCAAGCCACCCTCTCTTTTGAAATTTAAAATAAGAAACAAGCATTATGACCAAACGTAAAGGCATTATTCTGGCCGGTGGCTCCGGCACCCGTCTCTATCCAGTCACCATGGCAGTGAGCAAGCAACTACTGCCCATCTATGACAAACCGATGATCTACTATCCGCTCAGCACCCTGATGCTGGCGGGCATTCGCGACATTTTGATCATCAGCACCCCGCAAGACACCCCCCGTTTTGAGCAACTGCTGGGGGATGGCAGCCAATGGGGCCTGAACTTGCAATACAAGGTACAGCCAAGCCCGGACGGATTGGCGCAAGCTTTTATTCTGGGTGAAGAGTTTATCGGCTCAGACCCCTGTGCGCTGGTGCTGGGTGACAACATCTTCTATGGCCACGACCTGCAGAAACAGCTGGAGACGGCCGCAGCCAAAGAGAGTGGCGCCACCGTCTTTGCCTACCATGTGCATGACCCTGAGCGTTATGGTGTGGTGGAATTTGATAAGCAAGGTACCGCTATTTCACTGGAAGAGAAGCCGTTGGAGCCCAAGAGTAACTATGCGGTGACCGGCCTCTATTTCTACGACAACAGCGTGGTGGAAATCGCCAAGCGCCTGAAGCCGTCGCCGCGTGGTGAGCTGGAAATCACCGATGTGAACCGTATCTACCTGGAACAAGGCAATCTGTCGGTGGCCATGATGGGCCGGGGTTATGCCTGGCTTGATACCGGCACCCACGAAAGCATGATTGAAGCGAGCAACTTTATTCAGACCATCGAAACCCGTCAGGGGTTGAAAGTGGCCTGCCCGGAAGAGATTGCCTATCGCCAGAAGTTTATTACTGCCGACCAAGTTCGTGAACTCGCGGCTCCGTTGGCAAAGAATGCTTATGGTCAATATCTGCTGAAGATGGTTGGTAAGTGAATAGATATTGGTTAATAGAGAATGGTATTTGTCACTGACAGCCTCCACTTTCTGTTCATAATACCCGTTTCGTAATCTCAAAATTTAGACTCAAGAGAAAAATGAACATAATCAATACAAAAATTCCCGATGTAAAAATTATAGAACCCAAGGTATTTGGTGATGAACGTGGGTTCTTTTTTGAAAGCTTTAATCAGCAGGAATTTGAAGAGGCTATTGGTTACAGCGTTAAATTTGTTCAGGACAATCATTCTAGGTCCAGCAAGGGCGTACTTCGTGGACTGCACTATCAACTTCCCCCTTATGCTCAAGGTAAACTGGTACGTTGTGTCGTTGGCGAAGTATTTGATGTTGCTGTCGATATTCGTAGTAAGTCCTCTACATTTGGTCAGTGGGTTGGTGTGCACTTGTCTGCTGAAAATAAGCGACAATTTTGGATTCCAGAAGGTTTTGCTCATGGTTTTGTTACTTTGAGTGAGACTGCAGAATTTTTATATAAGACCACTAATTATTATCATTACGAAAGTGAAGGTGCGATTATGTGGAATGATCCTGACTTAAACATTGAATGGCCTGTTGAAGGTGCCTTGTTGTCGGAAAAAGATAAAAAAGCTCAACCCTTTCTACAATTAAAAAAAGTTTTTTAACATGGAAATTAAACTAATTTCACTCCAAGCCCATGGTGATGAACGTGGTTCTTTAATAGCATTGGAAGAAGGTAAAAATATTCCTTTCTCAGTTAAAAGAGTATATTACTTATTCAATACTAAAGAAGGGGTAAGCCGTGGTTTTCATGCCCACAGAGAATTAAAACAAGTGGCTATTGCCGTTCGAGGGTCTTGCCGCTTTGTATTGGATAATGCTAAGGAACGGGTAGATATATTGCTTGATAACCCAGCTCAAGGCCTGCTGATTGAATCATTTATTTGGCGGGAGATGCATGACTTTTCTGATGATTGTGTACTGATGGTATTGGCAGACCAGCTATATGATGAATCAGATTATATAAGAAAATATGAAGATTTCCTGAGGATAGCAAATGCTCAATAACAGGGATGTATTTATGAATGAAATAGCAAAAACAATAAACTTTAGATTAATCACTATTGATGATGCTGAGTTTATACTTTCGTTAAGAACAAACGGGAATTTAAATAAGCATTTATCTCAAACCAGTAGTTCCGTGGCACAACAAAAAGAATGGATTCGTAATTATAAAGAAAGAGAGAAAAAAGGTGATGAATATTATTTCATAATATTCAGAAATGATAATGATGAGGCAGTCGGTACTGTAAGATTATATGATTTCATTGAAGATAAAAAGTCTTTCTGTTGGGGTAGCTGGATTTTAAATGAAAATAAAACAAAATACGCAGCCATGGAAAGCGCATTTCTTGTGTATCAAATAGCTTTTGAAAAATTAGGCTTTGAAAGAGCTCATTTTGATGTAAGACGAGAAAATATAAAGGTGATAGCATTTCACCAGAAAATGGGTGCTAAGATTGTAGCGGAAAATGATCTTGATATATTTTTTGAAATTGAAAAGGAAGCAGTTATGAATGCGAGGAGTAAGCTGATTCGTTTCCTGTGACTTTTAAACTTTCTTTAGGAATAAAAATGATTAATTTTCTTGATCTTAAATCTATAAATAGTACATATCAGCAAGAGTTGAAAAATGCATGTGCACGTGTAATTGATTCTGGCTGGTATATAATGGGTGATGAATTAAACCAGTTTGAGTCTGAATTTTCAGCTTATTGTGGCTCCAAACATACCATTGGTGTGGCTAATGGTTTAGATGCCTTGATCATGGTGCTGCGAGCTTGGAAACAGCTTGGTAAGCTAAAGGCTGGTGATGAAGTCATTGTACAGGCCAATACCTATATTGCCTCTATATTGGCGATTACCGAAAATGATCTTGTACCCGTGCTGGTAGAGCCTGATTCAGATACTTATAATCTCGATCCTGTGGTAGTTCGCGCAGCCGTTACCCCCAATACCAAAGCTATTTTGCCAGTGCATCTCTATGGTCGGCTTTCCCCTATGCCTGAGTTGATGACCATCGCTAAAGAGCATAATCTGTTGGTGCTGGAAGATTGTGCTCAGGCTCACGGGGCGGAAATCGATGGCAAGCGTGCCGGTAATTGGGGCGATGCAGCTGGTTTTAGCTTCTATCCCGGCAAGAACCTTGGGGCTCTTGGTGATGCTGGTGCTATCACTACCAATGATGATGAGCTTGCGCAGACACTAAAAGCTTTACGTAATTATGGTTCTCATAAGAAGTATGAAAACCTGTATCAGGGGGTAAATAGCCGTCTTGATGAGATTCAGGCGGCCATGTTGCGTGTAAAGTTACCCTATCTGGAGGCCGAAACCATTCGTCGCCAAAAAATTTCCCATGCTTATCGCTCTGGGATCACAAATCCACTGGTAACATTACCTCATATTATCGATGAGCTAGCACATGTTTGGCATCTGTTTGTTGTGCGTTGTGAGCAACGTGAAGCATTGCAAAAATATTTAACTGAACAAGGTATCCAAACCCTGATTCACTATCCCATTGCACCCCATAAACAGCAGGCATATAGCCAATGGAATCACATCTCTCTGCCAGTGACGGAGACAATTCATCAGCAAGTTCTCTCTTTGCCACTTGATCCGACGATGAGTAAAGAGGCAGTTGCACGAGTGATTGCTGCTGTAAATGGATTCAATGCATGAAGCGTTTGCTCAAAGTCACCGCTATGACAGGGTTACTGACCTTGCTCAGAATGGCGATGGGGTTCGTGATTGCCAAGGTGGTGGCCGTTTATACCGGCCCCACTGGGATGGCGATGCTTGGCCAAGTGCAAAGTATGGTTAGTAGTTTAAACGGCATTATTAATGCTCCTGTCGGTAGTGGAGTGGTGCGTTTTACCGCAGAATATAAAGAGCAAGGTTTTTCTGCCTGTGCACCTTGGTGGCGCGCAGCACTGCAATGGGTGTTGATTATCTCAGGCTTTGCCATCCCTACGGGGTTGTTATTGGCCCAACCGATAGCTGCTTGGCTATTTCAAGACCCTCAGCTTGCTTGGGTAGTGATGGTGACAGTCTGCGTCTTACCTTCTACTGCCATCGGTACCCTGTTTAACTCCGTAATTAATGGCCAGCAGCAATATCGCCGTTATATAGGTCTTGGCATGCTTTCTGCTGCGATCTCTGGTGGTGTGATGCTCTCAATGATCACCCTTTATAACATTCAAGGTGCCCTGTTAGCAGCCGCAGTGCAAGCAGCTTTAATTGGCATAGTCATGCTTATTGCCAACTTGCGTCAGCCCTGGTTTAAATTACGTTATTGGTGGGGGGCTGTTGATCCCAAAGCCCGCAAACAGATCGGTGGCTATATGTTAATGGCAATCACCAGCGCTTTGACTGTGCCGGTATCGTTAATTTTGGTGCGCAATATTTTAATTGACCAAGTTGGGTGGGATACCACTGGCCAATGGCAAGCGGTCTATAAAATCTCTGAAGTCTATTTAGGGGTGATCACCATGGCTCTAGGCACTTATTATTTACCACGTTTGGCGTCGTTAACTAGTGTGGATACAATTCTTAGTGAGATACATAAAACGGCTAGTATAATTATACCAATTGTTGCCGTTATGGCCTTTGGTGTGTATTTGCTACGTGATGTAATTATTTCTCTTTTATTCACTGATGAATTTCGTTTCGCACGTGAGTTGTTTTCTGTTCAATTAACCGGTGATGTTATTAAAATTGCCAGTTGGTTATATGCCTATCCGATGTTATCCCGTGGAGCCATAAAATGGTATATCGCGACCGAGATTATGTTTACTGCTAGTCTTGTTGCGTTAACTCATGGATTGGTTACACAATATGGTGTATTAGGAGCAAACATGGCATATGTACTAAACTATATAATCTATTTTTTCTTGATGTTTTTTTGCATTAAGAAAATTGCTCGGTAACAGAATGATAAATGTATAATGATACAAGAAAAAATTAATCCTAAAATAGCAGAGTTTATTGATTTATTTAAGGTGGAGCTATATCAACTACCAATTGATAAGGCAATGCGTCAGGCTGAGCAGCTAGGACTTTTTTTACGTACAAATGAGATTGGTATTTATTCTTTAAATGATGTAGAGTCATTTTTAATCGATAAGTTTATCAAGTCTATGCCGATAGGTCCCAACATTAAAAGTGTTGATGATCATCAACCTGCAAAAATTCTTTTTATAGCTACAGAGTTATACCATATTGGTGGCCACACTCGCCTCATGGAACGGCTTGCTACGTTCCTAGAATCTAAGCCTGATCTATTAATAACAAAGAGAGCGACAGATGATGTTGTTCAAAGGGAAAGGATTTTTTTCTCTGATGTTAGTCATGGTTTAGAATGTCATGTTTCAGTTGTAGACGAGATATTATCTCTTGTAAAGAAAGTGCTGAATTATGATTTGCTTGTTCTAAATATACATCCAGAAGATATTTATGCAGTTATTGCTTGTGGCTTAGCAAAAAAGATAAATAATAATCTAAAAATTCATTTCATTAATCATGCTGATCATACTTTTAGTTATGGTAGCTCAATTTCCGATGTGTGGTATGAGATTAGTGAATATGGAATAGCAATTGATGCTATGCGGGGGTTGAATGCACAAAAATGCTTTCTTGGTATACCAATCGACACATCTAAAAATATATATGAAGAAAAATATAAATTTAAAAATGGTGATTTAATTTTAACCGCAGCTTCTGCTTTTAAATATAAACCTAATAATGTACATAGCATCATGCCATTGATTGGTGCATTATTAGATGAATATAATGAATCAAAGTTTCAAGTTATTGGGGTTAATTTAATTACTAATTACTGGTGGTGGCTACTTAAGCTAAAGTACCGCGGGCGTTTAAAAATATCAAGCACGTTACCATATGATGATTATTTAAAAACAACAAGTGAAGCTAAACTATATATAGATAGCCATCCTTTTCCTGGTGGTACAGCCTTCGCTGAGCAATTTTTACAAGGGCGATTATGTTCCGGATTAATAAGTTGCTATCAAGGCTATAGCCCCGTAGAAATGCTAAAAGCAAATAATGAACATGACGTAATATTATTTATAAAAAATAGTTACACTTATGATTTCAACTCTGTCTATGATGCAACAATAGCCACTCATGGTATAGATAATGTGAAGAACAGGTTTATTTCTGCTGTAGAGGGAAATAGTTTTTCAACTAATGCTTGGTCTAATTATATTATAAATATAACCCCTGTAGTCAAACATAAAATAGAACATATACCTGACAGTTTCAATGTATTTAGCTTTGCTTTTTTATGTAAAATGTGGAGAGTGTCCACTACTTTTTGCTTCTTTAAATATGTAATTAAAAAAATGATACCAAGGCTTAATTGAAACGATCGTTTTCTCATATATGAGCATTTCAGAAATGTATGGAATATAGGATGGGTAGGATGGTTTTGAATCAAAAGTCCAAATTGATATTTTTGGTTGTTATATACAATAAAGTTTTAGAAAACATCCAATCCATCAGTTCATTTATGAGTCCACATAATGATTTGGATGCACTTTATGATAGAGAAGTCATTGTATGGGACAATAGTACTATAGACATGTATAGAGATAGAAATAAATATTTTTCTATCCGGGAGGGATATAACTATTTTTCTGAGAAAAAAAATTGTTCTCTTAGCTATATTTATAATAAAGTAGTGCATGAAAATTCTTTTGATTATATCGTCATATCTGACGATGATACCTGTTATGATATTATTTATCTTTCTCAGTTATATTCATTTGTTAAAGAAAGATACTTGGTTGCAGTTCCACAAGTGTACTCTCAAGAACGTCTTTTTAGCCCAGCTAAGCTTGGTATAATAGTTGGAAAACATATTTCTTCTGTACAATCGGGGCCTAATTATGGGCTTATTGCGATTACAAGTGGCGTCATTATAAAGAAAGAAGTTTTTGAATACCACAATGTAAAGTTTGATGAAAATCTATCATTGTATGGTATTGATACAGATTTTTTTATTCAAATATCCAATAAAATCATCCCGCTTTTTGTATTAGATGCAAGAATATCACACGATCTTTCGATGGAAAGTGAATCTTCAAAGTCTGAGTCAAGTGAAGTTAAAAAATTTAGGTTTGAAAATAATAAGAAAGCCACTATTTATATAAATAAAAAACGCTCTTTTTTTATTTTTCTCCTTACTAAGATATATTATTTCTTATATGAGAACATTAAAGGGAGGAAGTTTTGAAAAAATATTTTCTTTGCCATCTTTATGATGATTATAGTGGTAGTCCTAAAGTATTATCACAGTGTTTAAACGTGTTAGATGAGAACGGTATAGATAACGTTGTTTTTATAGGTAGTGGTAGTTATGGATTCATATCGGATCAGGCCTTAAATATAAAAAGGTTTTTCTATAGACGTTCAACGTACAAGATACTTACTTTTTTTCTTTATCTGGTTAGCCAGCTTTCATTATTTTTAAAACTATCACATGCTCTCATTAAAGAAAAAAAAGAAAAGATTGTTATTGTTAATACTATGCTTCCGTTTGGGGCGTCTCTTGCCGGTAAACTGTTTGCGGATAGTGTGATTTTATATTCTCATGAGGTCTCTATATCTCCCGAAATTTTAAAAAAAGTAATTTTATACATTCACTCCAAAACAATATCAAAATCTTTTTTCGTATCACAATATACCAAAGATATGCTGGATAGCTACTTAGGTTATAAGCCAAGCTCAATTATTTATAATACACTATCTGAGGATTATCTGAATGGGCATTTATTGGATGAGCGTGAGCTTCGTAAGAAATGGAATGCTAAAAAAGTGGTGTTATTATCTTCATTGAAGAGTTATAAGGGTATTCCTGAGTTTATTAATCTTGCTTCATCGCTGGAAAAATCGGGATGCTCTTTCTTGCTGGTGATCAATGATAAGCAGGAAAATGGTGATAGTTTTTTCTCTGAATTTATATTGCCTAGCAATCTATATATATTATATCGGCCGGAAAACATTATTGATATTTATAGAGAAGCTTTTCTTGTGGTTAATCTATCTCGTAAAAATGAGTGGGTGGAAACTTTTGGTCTAACTTTGATCGAAGGGATGTCTCAGTATAACCCTGTCATTGCTCCAGTGATTGGGGGGCCTGTAGAAATAGTATTTAATGGATTTAATGGTTATCTGATTGATTCTTCAAATGCGGTAGATCTGATTAGCTGCACTCATCGTCTGTCACAAGAGTATGAGCATTGGAAAGCTCTTGCAATAAATGCTCGTCACCGCGCAGAGAAATTCAATTATAATGAGTATAAGAATAGAATTATTTCTGAACTTGGGGTTTTTACATCGTAATGGACGTAAGCGCTTTCTTAAATATTCTCTACCTTGTCTTTCCATCTGTTATTGTTTTTTCTTTTCTTTTGCAAAGAAGGCTTGAGGGTGTGGTATTAATATTTTTTACTATTTTTACTGCATATTATGATTTTATATTTTTAATGCTAAAGGTTGAGCTTGGTTATTACCAGCCACTTGCAGTAGGCGCTCTTTATGATGTATTTGTGTTGATGTTTTTTTTAAAGTCACTGCTAGTGAATGCTGAAAATAAAAATTTTAATGTGAAGTTATTATTGATGTTCACATTATTCATTATATCTAATGGCCTAGTTCATTTTGGTGTTAGTGATGTTGTTTCAGGTTACAGATCTTACGTGTCAACATTATTCTTGCTAATTGGGATTCTAATAACAAAGCCAAGCCTAGATTTCAAATATTACTTGAATGCATTAATAGTTTTTGTTTTTGTACCAAACATTGCATATGCAATGTATCAAATGGAATATTATAAATCGTTGGAGAGCTTCTGGTTTTATAGAGCTTATCAATTTTTGGATTTAGAAGTCATGCCATGGGATTTTTTCAGAAATGAAATGCTTCGCCCTTTTGGATTTTTTACCAGTACCTTAGGATTAGGATTTTTATCCCTATTGGTATTTATGGGTGCATTCTATTATTATAATGGCCTTGCAAAATACTTGCTGATGGCAAGTGGTTTTATAACAATTATATTGACTGGCGTTCGGGGAATATTGCTATCATTAATAATATTCTTGTTTATGTATGGTATATCTTATATTAGATATGCTTCATTTAAAAGATATATTTATCTTAGTTCTCTCCCTGCATTGTTCATTATTACTCTAGGTGCTATCTATTTTGGTACTGATGAGCCATCTGCGTTACATAGATTGACCCAGTGGAGAAACGTTTTCTATTTTTTATATTCTAATCCTTTCGGACTTGGCGTCGGCAGCGCTGGGCAAGGGTTAATGGTATGGCCTGATTCCCAATTTATTTCGTACCTATATATGGGTGGCATTATTAGTATAATGATATTTTTTTATTGCTATTACAATGTTATTAAATGCCTTTGTCAGAATGGATTTGCAATATCATTATTTATTAGTCTATGTTATCTCTGTCTTTTTCAGAACATAGGGTATTATTTTGTGTGGATATTTTGTTTCTATATATTATCAATAAGTAAGGTTAAATATAGCTAATTTTCTTGCTCCGTGAAGTAGTTTATGGTGCCACCTTGGAAATATAAATCTGTCATGATGTAGTTGAAAGTCATCCAGCTATTTCTTTAGTAGTGGTGTTTGTCTATGCATAGAGTTATCTGTCGAGTATATAATAAATGAACTGCCGAAAAGAGATAGAAGTTTATATTATCGGTACTGTTGGTGTTCCAGCGTGTTATGGTGGGTTTGAATCTTTAGTACAGAATTTGGTCGATTATCAATCCAAGGATATAAAATATAAAATATTCTGCTCTAGTGAATCCTATATTCATAAACATAAACTATATAAGAATGCCAGTCTGTTATATCTCCCACTGAAAGCAAATGGTGTTTCTAGTATTGCCTATGATATTCTCAGCCTTATTTTTTGCCTTTTTAAAAAACCTGATGTAACGCTTATACTTGGTGTTTCTGGTTGTATCTTTTTACCAATATATAAAGCCTTGAGTAATTCAAAGATTGTTGTAAACATTGATGGTTTAGAATGGAAAAGGGAAAAGTGGGGTAAATTAACAAAAGCTTTCTTGAAATTATCAGAAAAAATTGCTGTTTTATTTTCTGATACGGTTATATCTGATAATCAAGCAATAGCAGATTATGTTAAGTCTGAGTACGGTATAGAAAGCGAAGTAATTGCATATGGTGGTGATCATACTTTATTAGAAGGTCACGAGATACCCTCAACAAAGGAAGATTTCTTTCTTTCTATCTGCCGTATAGAGCCAGAAAACAATGTAGCAATGATATTGGATGCATTTTCAAAAAGCTCAGCAAAATTGCGTTTTGTTGGCAACTGGAATGCAAGTGCTTATGGGCGCAGCTTGAGGGAGGCATATTCTCAATATAATAATATTGAAATAATTGATCCTATTTATGATATCGAAACTCTTTTTGAATTAAGATCTCAGTGTAAGGGATATATACATGGGCACTCTGCTGGTGGGACAAATCCTTCATTAGTTGAGGCAATGCAGTTTGGAATGCCTATTTATGCTTTTGATTGTTCCTTTAATAGGTATACAACTGGAAGTCAAGCGTTATACTTTACCAATAGCGAGTCTTTGCAGTTCTCACTGGACGATGATAACAATTATGCTTCGGGTGACATAATGAAGAGAATTGCAAACGAAAAATATCAATGGGCTTATATTTCTTATAGATACGAAGAAATTTTTACTAAGTAGTAGATAACTTTAGCCATCGCGTATTGTTGTTGCACTCTTAGGGCGCTTAAGTATGTTATATATAATATTCTTTATTTTTTCGTTCTTGATATTGTTTTTCACTAGGAAGTTAGCAAAAAAAGTAAATTTGGTTGATCGACCTAATGAGAGAAAGCTACACCAAGGTCTTGTGCCTTTGGTGGGAGGAATTTCAATTTATCTAACACTTATGTTAGCATTATGGTTTAAACCTGAATTACTTACCAACTCGGATATCTATGTGCTCTGCGCATCAATCTTAGTGATGATGGGCGCCATTGATGATAAGTATGATGTTGATTATCGCGTCAGGTTAGTTGTACAGATTCTTATCTCTTGTGCGATGATTTTTGCCGCCGGTCTTTCTTTAAAAAGCATTGGTCATATACTCTTGAATTATGAAATTAATTTGGGACCGTTTGGCTATATCGTGACTATTTTTGCTGTTCTGGGTGCGATTAATGCTTTTAATATGGTAGATGGCATTGATGGTCTATTAGGCGGGTTAACTATGGTAACCTTTGGTGCATTAGCTTATATTCACTACGCTGATGGGCAATTGCCATTAGCCCGTTTCTGCCTGTTAATGATGATCGTAGTGATACCCTATATTTGCCTCAATCTGGGCTTTCCCTTCGGGGGGCGAAATAAGGTTTTTATGGGGGATGCTGGCAGCATGTTGATCGGTTTTACCGTGATTTGGGTGTTGTTGCAAGGCACTCAGGGGCCAAAAGCACAGATGACCCCAGTTACCGCACTTTGGCTAATTGCCATTCCATTAATGGATATGACTTGCATTATGGTGCGGCGTATCCGTAAGGGCGTTTCTCCTTTTAAACCTGATCGCGAGCATCTACATCATATTTGTTTGCGAGCGGGACTATCATCCCATCAGGCGTTGGTTGTAATCTGCGGTCTTGCCATGTTTCTGGCCATTATTGGCATAACTCTTGAATATAGTGGCGTGCCAGAATGGATTAGTTTATTGTTGTTTTTACTGATTTTTTTATTATATTACCAGTTACTTAATAATATCTGGCGAATACTGGCGAAAATAAGGTTGAAATTATAAGGTAGTCTTGCTGATGAGTCCGCATCTTTATCTATCAACTTGAGCTATTTCTATTGTTTGATGTTGCTGGAAAGAGGCCGTTTATGTGAAGGGAACTATATAAGTAATCTAGCCATCCTAATTTACTCTGCCTCTACGAGCAGTTAACGACTTTTGATACCTGAATGATTTTGGGGGATTGAAAAACTTCTGGTGCACCAAATGCTATGTTCCCTAATAAAAATAGGTCATATGCGACACAGGCCATTGAGTTACTACTCTTCGGGAATGCGCCACTGTGCTATCTAAACAAAGACCATCACGTCCCTTCTTTGAAAATTACTTCATTTTTAGAGTCCATTATGAAAGAACAGATATTCGATAACTCAGGCAATCAGTTGCCTCAGGGTTGGCAAGCCTCTTCTGGCGATGAAACCGACCTGCGCGAACTGCTCATGGTGTTGTGGCGCCAGAAAGTCCTCATCCTATTAGTATCAGGAGTATTTGCCGCGGCAGGTATTGCTTATGCCCTGCTGGCTCCTCAGGTTTGGGTCAGTCAGGCTGAGATCAAGTTGCCCACACTCAAAGAGGTAGAGTCACTTGAGCTCAATATTAACCAGTTGATGAATGCTCAGGTGCCTGCAACGGCTTTCACTTCCTTTGACAAAAAGGCGCTCTATGTTGACTTCGTCGACAATTTCAATAGCTTCAATAACAAACGCCAGTTCTTGGTTGAAAGGGGTTATCTGGATGCCAATGCCACTAAGAGCGGGATCACCGACTCGAAAGGAAAACGGATGTTGCTCAAGGCGATGGCTGAGGGGATCAATGCCAAGGCCTCAGATAAGTTGCGTGAGGACGTCACCCTTTCTTTTGCTGCCGAAACGGCAGACGATGCCAAGTTACTCTTGGAGCAATATATAACCTTTATTCAGCAGCAGGAGTCGTCGGCTAAGGGCAAAGAGCTCAACACTATCTGGCAAAACCGTATAAAGACATTGCAGACCCAGTTCGATAGTGCCAAGGTCGATACTCTCAAAATGTTGCAGGACGATATCCTGCGTACCGAATACAGTCTGCGAATCAGTCGGGCTGCAGGGCTGGAGGCACCAATACAGAATCTGCAGAATCAGGGTAGTCTTGCCATTGATCTCGGAGCTCGCGCCTTGGCCGAGAAACTCAAAGTGCTAAAGGAGATCAAAAACCCCGAATTCTTGAACCCGACGTTGAGCGGCCTGCGTCTACAATTGGGTAGCCTTCAGGCTATCAAGCTCCAGGATCTGCCGTTCCAGTCTTTTTCCTATCAGTCCTCTCCAAATGAACCATTGAGTCGTGACAAGCCCAAGCGTCCCTTGGTCGTAGCGCTAGCCACCCTACTTGGCGCCATACTAGGTGTCGGTATTGTATTGATGCGTCATGCTTTTCGCCGGCCAGAACAGGTATGATGACAAAATGAAATAATAAACGGGGGGCCATGGCCCCCTTTTTTGATGTTTGCATCAGCGCCACTGACGTATGAACATTGCTCAACAACATAAAGGGGATCAAGGAAGATGACCAATACGGGTCTCTTTGCTGCCGTCAGCGCGCTCTACTGGTTGCTGGGTATGCATTTTTTCATGCACAACCCCGGTGGGGCCGGGCTCTATCTGCCGTTCAACGCCTGGGGCTGGATCTTCGCCAGCCTGGTCATCGGGTTGGGACTGTGGCGGGTGACGCTGCAGCAGCGGCTGGTATTCTCCTTGTTGCAGGGCTGGCTCTGGCTCGGGGGATTGTTGCTGCTGCTGCCCATGGCCTATCCCGGCTTTGAACTGAAAGACTACGCCATTCCCCGTTTGCTGGGGCTGTTCGCCGGTCTGCTGTTTCTGTTCTGTCTCTATCAGTGGCAGCTGGTGCGGGCTTCCCGTGACCGGTTGATCTATCTGCTGCTAGGGGCGGTGGCCATCGAGGCTCTGCTGGGCCTGGTGCAGTACTACCTGCTGGTGCCGGGCAACTGGATCGGCTATGACACCCACGCCAACCGCCCCTACGGCATCTTTCAACAACCCAATGTGATGGCCAGTTTCATGGCGACCGGACTTGTGCTGGCCAGCTGGCTGGAGCTGCGTGGCAATCCCCATGTCTGGCTGCGTGGGTTGCGCTACGGGGTGATCCTGGCTGCCAGCCTGCTGTTGGTGGTGCTGCAATCCCGGGTGGGGCAGTTGGGAGGCTTGCTGGCGCTGTTGCTGCTTGTACCCCAGTTACATCGACAAGGTTTGTTGGTGCGAATACTCTGCTTGGTTTTACTTGGCGTTATTGTCGGACTGGCTTCCCAATATTGGGTGGCAGGTTCCAACCGGGGGATGAATGAATATATCTCTGGTGGAGCACGGTCAGATATCTGGCCCTTTACTTTACATTTACTTCTTCAACATTGGTTACTGGGGGTTGGGTATGGTGGATTTGAATCCACATTCTTTCACGCCTACACAGAGGCCCGGCAAGTAGATCCAAATGTTGGCATGGTTATTTACAACCTCGATCACCCCCACAACGAGTTCCTCTACTGGGCTGTAGAGGGGGGGATAGCCCCCATGCTGGGCATGGTGCTGATGGGCGCTGCCCTGCTGTGGCGGGCGAGCAGGGCCGGCTGGCGCAAGGGCACAGCCCTGCTGGCGCTGGTGACCCCCATCCTGCTGCATACCCAGACCGAATACCCGCTCTACCACGCCATCGCGCTCTGGTGGGCCTTGCTGATGCTGCTGTACGTGCTGGACGCGGAAGTGGAGGAGGAGCTGCTTGAGGCAGGACGAGCCAGCTGGCGCGAGCATGTCTACCGCCCCTGGCTGTTATTGCGTTTTACCGCCATTGCCATCCCCCTGTTGGTGGTGCCCTTCATGTTGACGGCGCTACACACCGCCTGGGTGGTGACCAAGTACGAGCGCGGCGGCTACAAGGAGCCGACCCTGCTGCTCGATGTCATCAATCCCATGGCCTGGTTGACCCGGGTGGAGTTTGACGTCAACTCGGTGCGGCTGGCGGTGGGCCTGCAGAGCAACAACAAGGCGGAGCTGGAGGCCTATCTCGACTGGGGGCAAGCCTTCGTGCAGCATACGCCGAGGGCCAACATCTACGCCAACATGGTGATCGCGCTGGATGCGCTGGGACGCAAAGAGGAGGCGCGGGCCCTGCGCAGCGAAGCGCTGGCACTCTACCCGGCAGATCCCTTGCTGATTGGCACGGCCGCCAAATCCGTGGCCACGGCGCTGGAGCGCAAGCCCTCCTCCTGACGGTGGCGGGGCGGTTGTGCGATGTTTCATCAACTGCCCCATCGCCTCGCAAAAATGGCGGCCACTGCTGGACGGCAGAGGCGCCATGGCTAAGATAGTGGCCTCAACGTCTTGCTTAGTAGGGAGTATGAAATGGAGTTAGTGCTTGGCCCGTTGGAGGCCCGCGTGATCGGCTGTCTGATCGAAAAAGAGATCTGCACCCCGGATCAATACCCCCTCTCTCTCAATGCGCTGGTCAACGCCTGCAACCAGAAGAGCAACCGCGAGCCGGTGCTCGAGCTGTCCGAGCTCGACATCCGGGCCGTGGTGGATGAGCTGATCCGCAAGCGGCTGGTGGTCAATACCGCCGGCTTCAACGCCCGGGTTCCCCGTTATCAACACCGCTTCTGCAACACCGAGTTCGGCGAGCTGAAGTTCACCGCCCAGGAGCTCGGCATTATCTGCGAGCTGCTGCTGCGCGGCCCTCAGACGCCGGGTGAACTGCGCTCACGCACCAACCGGCTGTGCAGCTTCGATGACGTGACCGAGGTGGATGCGGTGCTGGCAACCCTCATCGAGCGTGGCCCCTATGTGGTCAAGCTGCCGCGCGAGCCGGGCAAGCGGGAGTCCCGTTACGCCCACCTGTTCAGCGGCGAGGTGGATCTGCAGGCGCTGGCCGAGGCGGCCCCCGTCGGCAACTATGCATCGCCGGCGGCGGACAGGCTGAGTGCGCTGGAAGAGGAGGTCGAGAGCCTCAAGGCGCAGCTGCAGGCGCTGGCCGAGCGTCTGGCCCGGCTGGAAGGCTGACGCCAGAACAGGATCTTTTCCAAGAGGCGCTACGGCGCCTTTTTTTATGGCCGCGTTTCCCCGTCAGGGCTGCGGGGGCGGCAATGACGGGTTGTCTGCGTCCCGTCGTCATGGTCGGCCCGACCAGCAGGCGCCAGCTTTTTTGCGTTATTTCGCGCTTAAGGGTCGAGCCGCAGTCGCTTTCCCGTTAAAATTCCGCTTTTGCACCGGCCCGTGAGTCTCGATGTCTGCGTCCACTCTCTCTTCAGATTGTTATGCCCTGCTTGGCGAGCTGCAGTTGCAGCGCACCGCCAGTACCCGCTATTTGCAAGAACAACTGCCATCTGGACAGGCCCTGCCGGATCGGCTCGGTCAGTTGCAGCAGCAGGGGCTGGTTCGCCAGCGCGGGGAGCAGCAGTGGAGCCTGACGGCGGAGGGGACGCTGGCACTCATCCTGGCGGTGCGCCGCGGCGACTGCCCCATGCCGAACTGGGCACGGGTGCCGTCGGTCACCGGTCAGGAGATGGCCCAGGCGCTGGTGCGCGAGCTCTGTCTGGGAGAGGCCGGGCAAGTACCCGCTTACTATCTGGCGGCCGACCTGCTGAGTCTGCTCGATCTGCCCGACGCCCAGCTGCTGCTGGCCGGCTCGAGCCCGCAGTGGCAGCGGTTGCTGATGCAGCACTTTGCCCTGCAGACCCTGCTCGATGCCGAGCCCCACCCGCAGTGGCCGCTCACCCCGCTTGCCCAGCACTGTGCGCCCGAGCTGGCAAGTTTGACCGAGGGCTTTGCCGCCGAGTGGCAATGGCTCTGCGGCGAGCCGAGCGGGGAAGCGACCACTTACTGGCCCGCCCTGCAGCAGTTGGCGGAGCAGGAAGACGAGCAGCCGCTGGCCGAGCGCCTGCTGGCTGCGCTGGGTGCCTGGCAGGCGTCAGCGGACGCGACGGGCGCGGGTCAGTGGCCTGCCACCTTCAGTGCCCTGCTCTGGCTGGGCTGGTTGCAGCAGGCGGATCCCGTGCTGGCCAGCGAGCAGCGCAAGAAGTGGCTGCGCACTTTGGCCAATCAGTTCCCCCTGCTGGCCGATCTGCTGGGACAGTGGGCAGGGGAGCGCCACGGCCAGGCGGTCGGGCTGTTCGACACCCTGCAACTGCCGCTGGAGGAGCTCCATTGGGGTTACCTCTGGCTCGATCTCTGTGCGCTGGCCCGGCACGGCGAGCAGAGTCCCCAGGTGGCCATCCTGCACAAGTGGGATCTCTCCCACGTGCTGGAGGCCGCGCCCCGCCACCGCTTGATGGCCTTCTGCCAGGATCTGCTGCGCCTGATGCTGGGGCAGGGGGCAAAACGCGCCCCGCTGCAGCAGCTGCGGGCCGCCGGGCAGGATGAGCAGGGGAGTGCGCCTGAAGATGAGGAGAAGGCTCCCGCCTCGGCCAGCTGGCTCAACTGGCTGCAGGGACTGGGCCGCTCCAGCGGCGTGCGCAAACCGCAGGAACGACTGGTCTGGCTGCTTCACGCCGAAGGGCCCGAGCTCGAGTGCAAGATCCAGAAACAGAGCACCAAGGGGGAGTGGACCGCCGGTCGCCGGGTCGATCCCGCCCTGCTCTCCACCCAGTACGCCGCCCTGCTCGACGAAGAGGACTGGGCGCTGGTGCGTACCCTGCCGCGCAACATGGGGCGGCTGCCGCGCGAGGTGTGGGCACCGCTGGCCAACCACTCCCGTTTGTTCAATGCCAGAGGGCAGAAGCTGCAGCTCGCCATCACGGCGCCACTGCTGCAGATCGTGGCCACCGAGCAGGGCATGGGGGCCGTGTTGAGCCCGGCTGCAGCCGCACGCGGGGCGCATATACTGCCGCTGGCGCAGGATCTGTGGCAGCTCATCCTCACCCCCCAGGCCCTGCAGGATCGCCTGCCGGCGCTGGAGGCCATTCCAGACCTGCCGGCCGAGGGACTGGCTGAGTTGCAACGCACCCTGGATGCCATCCCGGATCTGCCCTGGCACAGCCAGGTGGCGGGGCTGCACGGCAACGCCGAGCTGACGCCCTGGCCCGGTGTGGCCTCGGTGCAGCTCGACTGGCAGGATGGCCAGCTGGCAGTCAGGCTGGTGACCCGGTTCGAGGAGCTGCCGCCGCTGCCCCTTGGCAAGGGAGAAGCCATCGTGCGCCAGGGGATCAAGGATGATCACTACTGGCAGCGGGATCTGGCGGCCGAGCGGGGCGAGGCCCAGCTGCTGCGCAACCAGCTGCCCATCGAGCTGCCGGGCAGCGAATGGCGGCTCGAAGGGGAGCAGGCACTGGCGCTGGTCAACGCCTTGCCGGAGCTGGTGGATGCCGGCGTGGTCATTCACTGGCATCAGGACAGCGCACGTTTGAAGAGCCTCGATGAGGCGGCGCTGAGCCTGCGCATCGAGCGGCGTCAGGACTGGTTCCAGGTGGAGGGGGTCCTCTCCCTCGATGAGCACCAGATCCTCGATTTGCGCCTGATCCTGCGCCAGCTGACGCCGGGCCAGCGCACCGTCCAGCTCGACGAGAAGACCAGCCTGATGCTGAGCGACAAGCTGGTGGAGCGGCTCACCATGCTGGGGGCCATGCTGGATGACGAGCAGCGCATCAACAACAAGCTGGCCTATCCGCTCACCCGGCTGCTCTCCGTCATCACCACCGAGGGGGATGCCGCCTGGCAGAACCTTCAGCAGGAGTGGCAACAGGAGGTGGCGTGCCCGGACGAGTTGATGGGGCCGCTGCGGGACTATCAGAAGGAGGGGGTGCGCTGGCTGGCGACCCTGGCCCATCACGGTTTCGGTGCCTGTCTGGCCGATGACATGGGGCTGGGCAAGACATTGCAGGCCCTCATCGTGCTGCGCATGCGCCAGCATCTGGGGCCGGCCCTGGTGGTGGTACCCAAGTCAGTGGTCACCAACTGGCAGGAGGAGGTGGCCCGCTTCGCCCCCGAGCTGGAGGTGGTGGTGTTCGACAACCCCGCCGAGCGGGAGGGGATGGTGCGCGAGGCAAAGGCGGGGCAGATCATCCTGCTCAACTACGGCATGCTCGGCAGCCTGGCGGAGGCGCTCAAGTCGCGGCGCTGGTCCAGCATGGTGCTGGATGAGGCGCAGCAGATCAAGAACGCCGGTACCCAGCGGGCCAAGCTGCTGTTCCAGCTCGACGGTGATTTTCGGCTCGCCCTCTCCGGCACCCCCATCGAGAACCATCTGGGGGAGCTGTGGAGCCTGTTCACCTTCATCAACCCTGGGCTGCTCGGCAGCCTTGGCGAGTTCAAGCGCCGCTTTGGCAAGGCGGTCAAGGATCCCCAGCACATGGCGCTGCTGCGGGCGGTGATCAGCCCCTTCATCCTGCGCCGGCTCAAGCACCAGGTGCTGACCGAGCTGCCGGACAAGACCGAGATCATCCACCACATCAGCCTCTCCCCGGCGGAGCGCCAGCTCTACGAGGCGACCCGGCGCGAAGTGGTGCAGCAGGTGCAAAGTGCCGATGGTCGCGCCCTGATGCACGTGCTGAGCGGCCTGACCCGGCTGCGCCGGCTCTGCTGCTCGCCCCAGCTGGTGATGCCGGAGTGGGCCGAGGCCAGCAGCAAGCTGGACGAGGCGATGGCGCTGCTGGAGGAGGCCATCGACGGCGGTCATCGGGTGCTGGTGTTCAGCCAGTTCGTCGATCTGCTGAGCTTGCTGCGCACCCGCATCGAGCAGCGGCAGTGGGATTATTGCTATCTGGATGGTGGCTGCTCGGCCAAGGCGCGGCAGGATTCCATCCTGCGCTTTCGCCACGAAGCGGTGCCGCTGTTTCTCATCAGCCTCAAGGCGGGGGGCACAGGGCTCAACCTCACCCAGGCCGATACCGTGCTGCACCTCGACCCCTGGTGGAACCCGGCGGTGGAGGATCAGGCGAGCGACCGGGCCCACCGCATGGGGCAGACCCAGCCGGTCACCGTCTATCGCCTGGTGTGCGAGCAGACGGTGGAGGAGAAGATTGTCGCCCTGCACGACGAGAAGCGGGCGCTGGCCGATGGCCTGCTGAGCGGCCAGTCGGAAGTGCGCGGGCTGGATGTGGAGAGCCTGCGGGCCCTGCTGATGAGCTGACGAGGGGCTGACACGGCGCAAGAAACAAGGGGGAGCATCCTGTGATGCTCCCCCTTGTTGTTGGGCGATACGTGTTGTGAGGTGAGTGGGTTGTGCCTGGTGGACAAGGGCCCCTTAGCCCTGATAGAGGTAGAGGTGGAGCCGCTCTATGACGGGCTCGCCGCCAATCTTGCGATCCTGCCTGGCCTGGCGCAGCTTGGGCGGGTAGTGGCCCAGATGGGTGACGGCCGGCTGGTTGTCCGAGCAGAGCAGCAGAGGCAGGCTCGCCTTGATCTGCTGCTTGCGGGGCTCCCGATCCAGCCAGAGCAGGTTGATCATGGGGTGGGTCTTGACCGGGCGGCGGATCCTAAGCTCTGCATCCGCCGGCAGGCGGCGGATATCGTAGACCTCCTGATCCACCATCTTGCTCCACTCCTCGTTGTCCGACAGCGCCGGAACATAGCGGCGGCTGCGCTCCAGCATCTCCAGCACCTGCTCGCGGCTGAGGCGGTTGATGCTCTGCTTGTCGGCCCAGGTAAAGCCCAGCGAATGCAGGTCACCCTCCAGCAGGGTCAGCTTGCGATAGACCTGCAGGGTGATGACCCCGGGCAGCGCCCTGTGCACCAGCTCGAACTTCTCGTCCCGGCTGCCCGCCTGCTGTACCAGGGCCTTGAAGGTGAGCTTGCACTCATTGATCTCGTCGATCAGCGGTCGCAGCAGCGGGGCGCTGGCGGCGGGCAGGCGCAGCCAGCCCGGCAGGCGATGGGTGGCCTTGGTGGAGCAGCCGGCGCGGGCACAGTGATCCCGATAGGCGGCCAGGGTGGCGGCCAGCGCCTCTTCACCATCGAGGTAGCCCACCGTGATGGTGTCGATGGGCTCGTGCTCCGCTCCCTGCGCGACGGCGGGCAGGGGATAGACGTGGGCTTCCAGCAGCTCCAGCTGCGTCAATTGATCCGCCAGCCTGGCCAGCGCCTCTTCGAGCCGCTCCATCTGTTGGCGCAAGGCGGCGGTGGGGGTGAATGTCTCCATCGGCATATCCTGTGTCGCCCTTGCCGGCCCATGGGGCGGGAAACGGCAAGGCGGTAAAGGTACTGTATAAATAACCATATCAGCCCTGTGCATGCGTGCCAAGTGGGAGCGAGAGGCGGGCAAGGCGATGGGTCACTGGAAGGTAACTGTTGTGTATCAATGTGTTAATTGAAGATCAATGAAAGATCTCTTCATTAACAATTGAATGTAAACAGTCGGTTGACCCTGCTTTTTGCCAAGGACGGGAGTGCATAGCCAGCAGAGGAAACTGCATAGTTAGAAGGGAGCCATGCAGGAGAATATGCTGCAGCCTTTCATTAGGCCCAGAAAAGGTTTGTTAGTCTTTTATAATCAGTATCTTATGTTTATCCCACCACGGACATCAACCATTAGTTTTACTAATGTCTGCTATCAAAATTCGTCAATTGAGTCGGCCATACCCCCTGACTAAGCTTTGCGCAACAAATTTGCACCCGCGCAGACACCCTACAGAGGAGCCATATCATGGCCAACATGACTTATACCGCCGCCGGTTACCAGCATTCCAGCCAACTGAATCTGGTTGCTCGCGTCAAAATGACCGTACTGACCTGGCTGGAACGTAGCCGCAGCCGTCGTCAGCTCTCCGAGCTGCCCGAATACCTGCTCAAGGACATCGGTCTGAACGAAGCCGATCGTTATCAAGAGACCACCAAGCCGTTCTGGCGTGGTTGATCTGCCGGGCAAGGATGCCTCGTTTTTTTGCTGATCCACGGCCGCAGACCGCCGCCGTCACGGGTTGATGGATTGCCCTGTTCATCAGCTGCCTCACGCTGATCGCCTTACCCGATTTCCTCCCTCACGGCTCTGTGCCGACCTCTCTCTGTTCCCCGCGCCCCGATCCTGCTCCTCACTCAAACTTGTAACATTACTGTTTGAATTTGTTTAAAAATTGATTTTAAGCCGAAGCGCCTTGCGTATAATCCGCCCATAGCGTTCCTGACAAAAGGGTGAGATGGATGATTCCCCAGCATGACTTTTTGGCCCTGACCCGCCGCCACGAGTGGCAGCTTGAGCCTTTTTCCTATGCGTTGGCCAATGGCGACAGGGTGAGTGTCTGGGATACCGGCGTGCTCTGCCTCGAGCCCGCCTTCGGGGCCGGTGAGCAACCGGGTGGGCGCAAGGATATCGTGCTCTCCTGCGGCATTCACGGCAACGAAACCGCGCCCATCGAGATCTGCAACCAGCTGCTGACTCGCCTGCTCTGCGGTGAGCTCAAGGCCCGCCATCGGGTACTGTTCCTGTTCGGCAACCCGGCAGCCATGAACCTGGGTGTGCGGGAAGTGGAGGAGAACATGAACCGGCTCTTCTCCGGCGCCCACAGCAAGGGGGAGGGGCTGTGCAACCAGGAGCGGATCCGCGCCATGCGCCTCGAGCAGTATGTGAGCCGCTTCTTTGCCGACGCGGCCAGGCCTCGCTACCACTACGATCTGCACACCGCCATTCGCGGCTCGCGCCACGAGAAGTTTGCCGTCTACCCCTTCCCCCACGAGCGGCCTCACTGCAAGGAGCAGGTACAGTTTCTCGGTGCCTGCGGCGTGCGCACCATTCTGCTCTCCAGCGGCCCCACCACCACCTTCAGCTATTACAGCTCCCATTGCCATGGCGCTCACGCCTTCACGGTGGAGCTGGGCAAGGTGCGTCCGTTTGGCGAGAATGACATGACCCGTTTCATCGAAACCCGGCAGGCGCTGCAGGATCTGGTGACCCGGGATGAGGTGGAGCTGGAGCCCTGGCGAGCGGATGACTTCACCATCTTTGCCATCGATCGGGTGATCAACAAACGCTCGGAGCAGTTTCGTTTCCTGTTTGCCAGCGATGTGGACAATTTCACCGAATTTCCCCAGGGTTTCGTGCTGGCCGAGGATGGCGAACTGCGCTACATGGTAGAGAAACCGCGGGAGGCGGTGGTGTTCCCCAACGCCAACGTGGCCATCGGCCAGCGCACCGTGTTGCTGGTGGTGCCGACCCGGCTGTGGGAGTAACCCGGCGCTACCCCTGATGACAATCTCAGGCTGCCGCCGGCCTTGCCGGCCGTGCAGCTCGGAGCGGGAGCCCCAGGAGCTCCCGCTCCGCCCTGACAGGGAGCCCGACGTGGCTCCCTGTTTCGTTTTCTTTCAGCCGAAAAATCCAGCTTCTTTCTGAAATTAAAGAAGTTTCTACTGGTCTTACCTGGCTAAATCTCATTGCCCTTTGGTTAACAATCTATTTACATTCAAAGGGTCACCTCATGGTGGTGACGTTGACAACGGCAAGGAGCCAGTTATGACCCATGTCGACATCCCTTTCCTTCGTTACCTCGATGAGGAAGGGCGCCCGGTCGCTACACTACCGACCTGGCTGGACAAGGCGATGCTGCACACCTTCTACCGAAACATGGTGATGGTGCGCAGTTATGACAAGAAAGCGATCGCGCTGCAGCGAACCGGCAAGCTCGGCACGTTTCCCTCCCATCTGGGGGCCGAAGCGGTCGGGATAGGCGTCGGGCTCGCCATGCAGCCGCAGGATGTCTACGTGCCCTACTACCGGGACATGCCCACCCTCTATGTGCGGGGCGTGCCCATGGAGAAAAACCTGCAGTACTGGGGTGGGGACGAGCGCGGCAGCGTCTTTTACAAGGCCGACGGTGAACTCTCCGAGGATCTGCCCATCTGCGTGCCCATCGCCACCCAGATCACCCATGCCGCCGGTATCGCCGCGGCCTTCAAACTGCGCAATCAACCCAGGGTCGCCGTGGTGACCATCGGCGATGGTGGCACCTCCAAGGGTGACTTCCTGGAGGGGCTCAACTGTGCCGGCGTATGGCACCTGCCCATGGTGATGATCATCAACAACAACCAGTGGGCCATCTCGGTGCCGCGCAAGCTGCAGTCGAGCGCCCCCACCCTGGCCCAGAAGGGGATAGGGGCCGGTGTGCGCAGTATCCAGGTGGATGGCAACGACGTGGTCGCCGTTTATGAGGCCACCCGCAGCGCCGTCGAACGCGCCCGTAGCGGCAAGGGACCGACCCTGATCGAAGCGGTCAGCTATCGGCTGGGGGATCACACCACGGCCGACGATGCGACCCGCTATCGGGAAGCGGCCGAAGTGGAAGCCGCCTGGGCCAAGGAGCCGGTCAAGCGGCTGCGTCAGTTCATGTTTGAACAGGGCTG
Organism: Aeromonas sp. 600276; assembly: GCF_049175815.1. Taxonomy (NCBI): domain Bacteria; kingdom Pseudomonadati; phylum Pseudomonadota; class Gammaproteobacteria; order Aeromonadales; family Aeromonadaceae; genus Aeromonas; species Aeromonas sp. 600276. Next base: position 50,721 of record NZ_JAAKVU010000011.1, read on the forward strand.
GTGGGACGAGCAGCAGGAGCAGGCACTGCTGGCCGAGGCGGCCCGCGAGGTCGAGCGCGCCGTGGCCGTCTATGAAGGAACGGCGGCGCAGGCCCCGGAAACCCTGCTCGACTATCAGTTTGCCGAGTTGCCGAAGGATTACCGCACGCAGCGCCAGCGCATCATCGCCAAAGGCATGCAGCAGCACAGCGGGGAGGAAGCATGAGTGATATGACGTTGCTCGAGGCCGTCAATCTGGCGTTGCATCACGAGATGGAGCGGGACCCGGATGTGGTGGTGCTCGGCGAGGATGTGGGGGTCAACGGCGGGGTGTTTCGCGCCACCGTGGGCCTGCGCGAAAAGTTCGGCTTCAAGCGGGTGATCGACACGCCGCTGGCCGAGGGGCTGATCGCCGGGGTGGCGGTCGGCATGGCCACTCAGGGGCTCAAACCCGTGGCTGAATTCCAGTTTCAGGGGTTCATCTTCCCGGGCATGGAGCAGATCATCTGCCAGGCGGCGCGGATGCGTAACCGCACCCGGGGCCGCATCACCTGTCCCATCGTCTACCGCTCCCCCTACGGCGCCGGCATTCACTCCCCCGAGCACCACAGCGAGAGCGTGGAAGCCCTGTTTGCCCACATTCCAGGGCTGCGGGTGGTGATCCCCTCCAGCCCGAAGCGGGCATATGGCCTGCTGTTGTCGGCTATCCGTGACCCGGATCCCGTGATGTTCTTCGAGCCCGATCGCATCTATCGCTCCATGAAGTCCGACGTGGTGGATGACGGCATCGGCCTGCCGCTGGATGTCTGCTTCACCCTGCGTCCAGGCCGCGACCTCACGGTCGTCGCCTGGGGGGCCTGCATCCAGGAGGTGATGCGGGCGGCAAACCTGCTGGCGGAACAGGATATCCAGTGCGAGGTGCTGGATCTGGCCACCATCAAGCCGCTGGACATGGAGAGCATACTGGCATCGGTGCGCAAGACCGGCCGCCTCTTGGTGGTGCACGAGGCGTGCGGCAGCTTCGGAGTCGGCGCCGAAATCGTGGCACGGGTCACCGAGGAGGCGCTCACCTCCCTCAAGGCTCCGCCCAGACGGCTTACCGGGGTGGACGCCGCCGTCCCCTACTACCGCAACGAAGAGTATTACCTCATCACCGAGCAGGACATTGCCGATGCGGCTCATCAGCTGATGGAGAACCAGTGGCTATGAAATTTTTCAAATTACCGGATCTGGGTGAAGGCTTGGCCGAAGCCGAGATCGTCGAATGGAAGGTCAGCGCCGGCGATACCGTGAGTGTCGACCAGGTGTTGTTGTCGGTAGAGACGGCCAAGGCGCTGGTGGATGTTCCTTCGCCGGTAGCTGGGGTCATCGCCAGGCTGTGTGGTGCCGAGGGGGACATTCTGCACATAGGTGCACCGCTGGTGGAGTTCGAAGGCGGCGAGGATGACGGCACCGTGGTCGGCAAGGTCAACGCTCATCAACAGCATATCGAGGATCACTTCGTGGTGGGCGCCATCGCCCCCGGCGGCGCCCTGGTGCAGGCCATGCCGGCGGTGCGCCTGCTGGCCCAGAAACTGGGGCTCGACATCGAGCGGATCAAGGGCAGCGGCAGTGCCGGCATGGTGACCGAGCAGGACGTGCAGCAGGCGTTCGAGGCCCAGCAGAGCAGCGGCAACGAGTTCCTCAAGGGCTCGCGCCGGGCCATGGCCAAGGCGATGGAACTCTCGCACCAGACGGTGGTGCCGGTCAGCATCACCGACGAGGTGGACTTGCGCCACTGGCGTCCCGATGAAGACGTCACGGTGCGCCTCATCAAGGCCATCGGTGTGGCTTGTCGGGCCGAGCCCTCCATGAATGCCTGGTTCGACGGCGACACCCTGTCAAGACGGCTGTTCAGGGAGGTCAACGTGGCCATTGCGGTGGATTCCAAACATGGGCTCTACGTGCCGGTAATGGAAAACGTGGCCGAGCGGGAAGGGGCCGATCTGCGCCAGGGGCTGGATCGCATGATCGCCGACGTGAAGGCGCGCGCCGTACCGCGCGAGATGCTGCAGGGGGCGACCATCACCCTCACCAACTTCGGCGCCATCGCGGGCCGCTATGCCAGCCCGATCGTGACGCCGCCCCAGGTGGCCATCATTGGCGCGGGCAAGTTGTTCGAGAAGGTGGTGTTCATCCATGGGGAGGCGCGCCCGGTCAGAGCGCTGCCACTGTCGATGACATTCGACCACAGAGCCTGTACCGGCGGCGAGGCGGCACGCTTCCTCAAAGCCCTGGTTCAAGCACTGGAAGCACCTACGCTGTAACGTTTGTGCCCTGCCGTGGCAGGGCACAAATTGTTTGCGTAATCCCCAAAGCCACGTATAATCTCAACCAGCTTGAAAGGGCGATAGTTATGTCAATGAATATGATGTTTTACATCTTTTCCTGTTGTTCATAAGTTAATCCCGTTTTTTGAGCTTTATCCGCTGAAAAGCATAAGTAATTATTTTGAATACAGGTTTAAAGATATGTCTAACATGATCACCGGTACCGTTAAGTTTTTCAACGAAACCAAAGGTTTTGGCTTCATCCAGCAAGAAAACGGCCCGGACGTTTTCGTTCACTTCAGCGCCATCCAAGGTAACGGCTTCCGTACCCTGGCTGAAGGTCAGCGCGTACAGTTCTCCGTGACCCAAGGTCAAAAAGGCCCGCAGGCTGAGAACGTAACTGCTCTGTAATTCTTACAGAATTTAAGAAAGCCGTGGTGCCTTTGGGTTCCACGGCTTTTTGTTTATGGGCGCTTTTCACCGTCCGTCGGTGGGAGGCGTGACCTTCTACTTCTGCATGTTGTGCCGACTATGCTGCCATCCCTTCTGCTCGCCACCACTCTGATAGCCTCCACCGATAAACAGGGGCCGAACCTCGTTGAGAAAGAGGCCATGACCGTGTGCCAGCAGTTTGTGCAGGTGCGGGTGGGCGCTGGCAGGCTCCCGGACGAGATCAGGGCGCAGTCGTTGCCGCAACGGGCGGGGGAGTGGATGGTCGATGGCAAGATAAAAGGACCCGAAGGTCCTTTGCTGTTTGCCTGTCTGTTGCGTCAAGGGAAACGCTGGGAGCTGCTCAACTTTTCGCTGTGGGCTCCCAAGGCGGTCAAAGCGGTTTGAGTGCCACCAGCAGGTGCTGCAGGTGCTCGACCATGGTCATGCCGAATGGTGTCAGATAGCCGCCATCTTCCGCGCTGATGAGTCCCTGCTGGTGCAGGCGAACAGCCGCCTGGCAGAGTTCGTCGGACATGTCGCTGCGCAACTTGATCCCCAGGCTCATGTTGGCCGGATCAAAGCATGCCAGTATTTTCAAATCGTTTACAAACTCGCTGGAAACCTGGTCGATCCCGATCATGAATGCACTCCTTACGCTAAAGATGTATGCAAACTAGCACTCCCGGATCCACTTTAGTGGGCGCTGGCTCAAACTATTGGGCTTTCTCTCTCCCTGGCGTGCTCGAACGCTGCTTTTTTGGCCGTCATCTGGTGAATAAATTGAGAATTGTTTGAGTCCGGCTTTGCGGCGCCAAACATGATAGGATAGGGCTTCCTTTGTCTATCTGGCTGATATTGTCTGTCGGCCCCCGGTTCAAGGCGCATTCCATGGTCAAGATCACACTGGTATCCCTGCTGCACACCCTGGGTTCCCGTTTTTCCGTCTACCCGGTCTCTCTGCTGTTGCCGCTGCTCGAACAACATGAAGGGGATCTCTGGCTACCCGCCTGCAAGGGGGCTGATGTCGCCGCCCTGCGCCAGCATGGCAAGGGCGCAACCGCCCAGAGCCTGGCGCCGCTGACGGCGGCCTGGTGTGACTTCGCGATCGGTGAAGAGGGGGCGACGCCTGAGCTGGACGCGCTGGCCAACTACGACAGCGAGATGATGGACAACCTGCAGATGTACTGGCACAGCCCGGCCAAGATCAACAGCCCGATCACCGACAACCTGTTCGAGCTGCGCCGCGAGGTGGTGGAAGAGGCTCATGGCGGCAAGCTGGCCGATGCCTGGGACAGCGCGCAGCAGGCTCGTCTTGCACAGATCCTGGCGGGGGCGAGGGCCGGTCGGGATCAGCTCTGCTTCGTCGAAGTGGAGGCGGCCTACTGGCTGCGCCAGCGCCTTGGCGAGATGGCGGAGATCGACCTGGTGACTCCTGAGCTCGGGTGAACCGGCCCAAAAATCGGTGACCGATCTCTCATACTGGACAAGGCGCCGGCAAGATGTGAACATGGCGCCCTTTATTGCACAAGAGACTTGACCGATGAGCTATGAACTGAGCGATACCGAGCGCAATGCAGCGCTGCAACTGAACGCGGACTACCGCTTTGATCACTTCATCAGCAAGCTGGTCGAGCACGAAGAGCTGTTCGTTCTGACCGACGAGCACGGTGTCATGATGCTGACCACCGACGATGAAGACTGCATCCCGGTATGGCCGCACCCGGAGTACGCCAAGGCGTGGGCCGAAGGGGAGTGGGCCGACTGCAAGCCGCAGTCCATCACCCTCAAGGTGTGGCTGGAGCGCTGGATTGACGGCATGGAGCAGGATGAGCTGTGCGTGGCCGTCTTCCCGACGCCGGATCAGGAAGGTATCGTGCTGGAGCCGGCCGACGTGGCCGACGCCATCGCCCAGAAGCAGGCCAAGCGCGGCTAAGCGCCTTCTGCCTCAGCGAGCAACCCAGGTTGCAAAAAAGACCCCGCCACTGTGCGGGGTCTTTTTGTTGATGGCCTTGGCACACCCTGGCAGAGAAGCAGGTTGCCCTATTTCTGCTGATAGGTGGTGTCAACCAGGGTGACGGGCGGGAAGGGCTGGCCTGCCTTGATGGCGGCCCGGGTCTGCGCCTTGGTCTCTTCATCAATCCAGAATAGGCCGCCGTAGCTGTAGCCACTGTTGCTGCCGTCCAGCGGCCAGTAGAGCAGTTCACTCTTGGGCGTCGCCGGCAACTTGGGCAGTTTTATCCAGCGCCAGGCCCCTTCCCGGGTGTAGGGCACCTGATAGGCGGGCACGAAGCTGGCCAGTTCATAGAGCCGCTGCTGGATCTGGCGCGACAGCGCCGCCTTTTTGGCGAAGTCGAACTCCTTGTCGTACTGCTCCACCAGGGCTGTGATGGCGTCGTCATTTATGTTCATGATGTTGTTGGTCTGTGGCTTGTTGGCGTTGACCTTGTGGAAATATTCCCAGTAGGCGGGATAGCGGCTGGTGCTCCAGCCCATCCAGGCGCTCTGGTGTTTCTTCTCCAGCATCGACTTGAAGCCGGCCGAGGCATCCATCAGGTTGAGCTCGAGGTTGAGCCCCGCCTTCTTGGCCTCTTCGCGCAGCAGGGTGAGGCGCTGGGCGTGCTCCGCCGTGGTGTAGGTGATGCTCAGGGTCAGCGGCTGGCCCTTGTCGTTTTGCAGGGTACCGTCGGGGCCGGGCTTGGTGAAACCGGCCTTGGCGAAGTACTGGCGCGCCAGCTCGGGGTCAAACGGGCGGGCCTTGAGCGCCGTGTTGGTGAACTCCCCCTGGCCTGAGCCGTAGCTGTTGAGGCGTTGGTAATCCCCCCGCAGCAGGGTGGTGAGCATCTTGTCGAGGTTGAGGGCGTGCTGGATGCCGAGCCGCACATTGAGGTCGCGCAGCAGCGGATCGGCGGTGTTGAGATAGAGCCCCATGGGGGACTGGGGGGTCTGGTTGTAGAACCAGAGTCGCTCGATATAACCCTGCTCGAACTCAGGCGTCCTGGTCTTGTCGTGCCACCAGTTGGGCATGACCAGCGGGAAGGTATCCAGCTCGCCGCGCAGGAAGTGCTGCCAGGCGATGTTCTGATCCCTGAGCACCTTGAGCTCGATCCGGTCCGGGTTGAAACGGTGCTGGAAGTAGCGCTCGTCATTGCCCCACCAATCCTTGACCCGCTCGAAGGTGACCGACTTGCCCTTCTTCACCTCGCCAAGCTGGTAGGGGCCGGTCACCGGCAGCACCTTCCAGTTGTATTCCTTGACCCAGTCGGCGGTGATCTTGATGGCGTGGCTGGGGGCCGGGGTGAAGGGGAGGGATTCCAGCAGATCCTGGCGACTCTTGGCACTGCCGCTGGAGATGGCCAGGGTGTGGTCGTCAAACTTGGTGACGTCGCTTATCTGGGTGCTGTAGTAGTTGTTGTACCAGGGGTCGTTGATCTCCTTGCTGCGCAGCAGCTTGAGGGTGAACAGCCAGTCATCGGCGGTGACCGGTTGGCCGTCTGACCAGCGAGCCTTAGGGTTGATGCGCAGATAGAGGGTCTTGTGGTCGGCTCCGAAAGCCCATTCGTTGGCCAGCATGGGCATGGGATTGCCGGTGACGGGATGGGTGCTCAAGAGCGGCAGGTTGGTCTCCCGCACATAGCCAGCGAAGCCGCCGTTGGAGTCCGGACCGTACACCCGCAGGGTCAGCGGAAAACTGGTCATGAAGCCGCGAAAGGTGCCGCCTCGCTTGGCGGCCGGATCCGCGAACACCGGATCCGTGTTGTTGCTCTCCCACTTGAGGTCAGCCGGCAGGGTGGCGCTCCAGCCGTAGTGGCTCAGGCAGAGGGTCAGGGTGATGGCACTGGTGCGCAGAAGGCGCGGGATGATCCGGGGGCCGGCGGTGACTGTCGATGGCATGTCCTTGCTCTCCTGATGGCTGCGTCCTGCAGGCCATGTGTTGATGACGCGAGCCCCGTTGGGGGCTGGCTCATCATGAAAAGTTTCTCCGCCCCGGTCAATGGCGACGGATAAATAAGCGTCAGGCGGCGGTCTGCGATTTGAACCAGCGCAGCCGCCCGCCCAGCAGATGCACCACGAACCCCAGCAACACCAGGGCCGAGCCCAGCCACTGCAAGGGGGTGGGGTGCTCGTCCAGCAACAGGGCCGCCGCCACCATGCCGACGCAGGGCACCAGCAGGGAGAGGGGGGCCACCTGCGCCACCGGGTAGTGCATCAGCAGCCGTCCCCACAGGCCGTAGCCGAGCCAGGTGGCGACAAAGGAGAGATAGAGCACGCACAGGATCCCCTGCCAGCTGATGTTGAGCAGGCTGCTGGCCATCAGCTCAGGCCCTTCGAACAGCCAGGAGAGGGCGAAGAAGGGGAGGATGGGCACCAGCCCGCCCCAGGCGACCAGGCTTGGCAGAGAGGTCTTGTAACGCAGGCCGATCTGGCGATTGATGACATTGCCAAGGCCCCAGCAGGCGGCTGCGCAGAGGGTCAGCACGAAGCCGAGCAGGGTGAGATTGCCCTCGCCATGGGTGGCGATGAGGTAGAGCCCGGCCCCCGCCAGCGGCAGGGCCACCCAGTGGTGGGGCTGCCAGCGCTCACCCAGCCAGATCATGGCGAACAGCAGGGTAAACACCACCTGGGATTGCAGCACCAGCGAGGCCATGCCGGCCGGCATGCCGAACTTCATGGCGCAGAACAGAAAGGAGAACTGGCCGAGGCTGATGGCTCCGCCGTAGGCCAGCAGCCAGCGCCACGGCATGGCGGGTCTGGGGACCAGCAGGATGGCGGGAAAGACCACCCCGACGAAGCGCAGTGCCCCCAGCAGCAGCGGCGGGATCCCCTCCAGCCCCCACTTGATGGCGACGAAGTTGAGCCCCCAGCAGAGGATGACCAGAGCGGCCAGAAACTTGTCCTTGGTGTGCATGTCACGTCCTTGAAAGAGTGGCCCTTGCCAGGCGGTGGCCAAAAGAGGACGAGCATACCCTCGTCTGGGTGGGCGCCGTCAAGCCGCCAGGCGGGGGAGCAACCCGGTAACAGGCGGCAAGGTGTGATTCAGGCGGCGACGCAGTGCACTGTGATGCCGCGTGCGGTCAGGGTGGCCCGCATGGGGGCGGGCAGGGCGTCGTCGGTGACCAGCACGCCGATCTGCCCTGGCGTGCCGAGCGGACTTGGGTGGATGGCGCCGAACTTGCTGCTGTCGGTGATGACCACATTGGTCACCCCCTTGGCCAGCACGCTGTTGACCACGTCCGCCCGCATCATGTCGCGGCCGGTGAAGCCCACCTCGGGATGAAAGCCGTCCACCCCGATGAAGGCCTTGGAGAAGTGCACCTGCTCGATGCACAGCCGGGTCAGCGGCCCTACCACGCTCTCGCTCTGATGCTGGAACAGGCCGCCGAGCAGCACCACCTGGGCCTGGGTGTCCCGCAGCAGGTGGGCAATATAGCTGCTGATGGTGATGATGGTGACTCGCTTGTGCAGGGTCAGATGACGGGCCAGCAGGGCGTTGGCGCTGCCTCCCTCGATAAAGACCGTCTCGCCATCCTCCACCAGCTGGGCGGCGCGCTCGGCGAGGCGCTCCTTGAGCAGATAGTTGATGTTCATCCGGGCGTCGGGGTCGTCGCTTTCCAGCGCCATGGCCGAGCCGTGCACCCGCTTGAGCAGCCCCTGTTTTTCGAGGGCGGTCAGGTCGTTGCGCACCGTCACCTCCGAGACCCCGGTACGTTGGGAGAGCTCGCTCACGCTCATCTTGCGGGCCTGATGGACCAGGGTGAGGATCAGTTGGTGGCGTGGGTTCATGGGACCTCGCTGGCTGGCAGTGGATAGCGGCAAGCCACCTCGCGGGTGGCTTGCCGGTCATAATGGGGCACAGCTGCCCCTGGTGGGGCCCGTCAGAGACTGTGCTCGGTGCGGGCGATGATATCATCTTGCGCATCGGGGGATAAGGCGGTGAAGAAGGCCGAATAGCCCGCCACCCGCACCACCAGATCCCGATACTGGTCGGGATGGGCCTTGGCGGCCAGCAGGGTTTCCCGCGAGACGATGTTGTACTGCACGTGCCACCCCTTGTGTACCTCGAAGAAGGTGCGCAGCAGGCTCATCAGCTTGGCCTTGTCCCGCTCGCTCTCGAGGCTGGCCGGGCTCAGCTTCTGGTTGAGCAGCACGCCGCCGAGGATGGCCGGGGTGGGCAGCTTGCCGAGGGAGTTGAACACCGCCGTGGGGCCGAGGCGATCCGAGCCCGACGCTGGGCTGGCCCCTTCCGCCAGCGGGGTGCGAGCGTGGCGGCCATCCGGGGTGGCCATGGTGGCCGCACCGAACGGCACGTTGGCCGAGATGGAGGAGGTACCCGCATAGTAGGTGCCGCCGATGGGGCCGCGGCCGAAACGGGTGTTGTGCAGCCCCTTGAGCTCGTCGATGTAGCTCTGGTAGGCCTGCACCAGCAGCAGGTCGACCTCGTCCAGATCGTTGCCATATTTGGGAGCTGCATTGGTGAGGCGCTGGCGCAGCTGCTCGCCCTCAAGCCCGGCAAAATCCTGCTCGAGCGCTTCGGCCAGCTCACGCTGATCCACCACCCCCTGCTCGAACACCAGTTTCTTCAGCGCCGCCAGGCTGTTGCCCAGGTTGGCGATCCCCACCTGCAGGCCGGAGACCCAGTCATAGACGGCGCCCCCCTGCTTGATGGTCTTGCTGCGCTCGATGCAGTCATCCACCAGGGCGCTGCAGAGGATGTCGTGGGCCTGGGCCTCCAGCACGCTGTCGACCACGCAGTCGATCTCGATGGACTTGCGGGTGAAGTAGCGCACCTGCTCGTCCCAGCGGGCTATCACCTCATCGAAGTGGCCGAACGAGCCTGCCTGCAGCGACTGGGGCTGGGGCAGGAAGACCTTGCCGGTGGTGGCATCGCGGCCGCCATCGAGCGCTGCCAGCAGGATGCGGGCGAAGTTGATGAAGCTCATGCCGGTGCAGCGATAGCCCCACTTGCCGGGCACCGCGGTTTCGATGCAGCCGATGGCGGCGTAGTGGTGGGCATCCTCCTCGCTCACCCCGAGCTTGATGAACTCGGGGATCACCACCTCGTCGTTGTTGAAGGCGGGCATGCCGAAGCCGCAGCGGATCACCTGGATGCAGGCGTCGAGGAAATCCTCGCTCATGCCGGCGTGGTAGCGCACCGAGAGGTTGGGCTGGGTCGAGCGCAGCTGGCCGCAGGACTCCAGAATCGCGTAGGAGAGGCCGTTGACCGCGTCGTGGGCCTTGCCATTGCGCCAATTTTGGCCGCCGATGGTGACGTTTTGATAGAGCGGACTGCCGGCGGAGGCCTTGGAGTGGGTGCCGGAGCGGATCTTGTTCACCTCCAGCAGCTTGAGCCAGCACCCTTGCAGCAGTTCGATGGCGCGGGTGCGCGGCAGGGATTCCGACAATTCCACCTCGCGGCGATACCAGGGGTAGAGGTACTGGTCCATCCGGCCAAACGACACCGAGTGGCCGTTGGACTCGATCTGCAGGATGAGCTGGATGAAGTAGCACAGCTGCAGCGCCTGCCAGAAGGTCTCGGGGGGCTGGTGGGCGATACGGGCGCAGTTGAGGGCGATGGTCTCAAGCTCGCAGCGGCGCTCGGGGTGCGGCTCCTGCAGCGTCAGTTCGCGGGCCAGTGCGGCGTAACGCTCGATGTGCTGGCTGACGGCATCGAAGGTGATGGCGACGGCCTGCAGGAACTGCTCGCGCTGCAGATCGGCCCAGTCAGCCAGATCGAGCCGGCCGCGCCGCTCGGCCACCCTGGCCTTGAGGCCGTCGAGACCGAGGGCAAGCAGCTGCTCGTAGTTGACCGCGAGGTGGGCATCCCCCGAGGTCATGTTGCCCTCGGCCTTGATGATGCCGCTCTCCAGCAGCCCCTTCTGCTCGTCGGTAAAGAGGCCGTAGCAGCGATCCTGCACCGTCTGGCCGCGCCAGAAGGGGGTGAGGGCGTGGATGGCCAGCTTGTCCGCCTCGCTCACCGCAAAGCCGGCGCCGGGGCGATCCGCCAGCTCGTCGAGCTCCTTCTCGATCCAGCCCACCGTGTATTCGGGAAAGAGCGGCGCCGCCCGCACCTGACTCGCCTGGTTGCCGACGATGAGCTCGTCGTGCTTGATCCAGATGGTGCGCTCCTTGAGGTGGTGGGCCAGCGCCAGGGCACGGCGCACCGGCAGCGGCCTTGCCAGGTGGGCCTGATAGGCCTCTGTATAGTGGCGGGCACGTTCGGTGCAGACCGGCGGCTGGACGATGTGGATCAGGCTCTCCTTGTGGGCACGGATCCGCGGGGGCAGGGTGGTGAGGTCGAGCTGGGTCATGGTCTTATCCTCTGGTCATAGGACGGTGAGTTGACGGTCAGTGGCGGATGTCATGGGTATTGCTAGCCCCGGGTGAGCGGGGTCAGCCCCTGTGCTCGGGCACACTCATGGGCAAAGGCAAGCAGTGCCGGGTCATCGAGCGGCTGCAGGGGGGCCTGGTAGGGTTGGTCGAGCAGGGCGTATTTGCCCGCGCCCAGGGTGTGGTAGGGGAGAAAGTGGATCTCCTGCACCGTACCGAGGCTGGCGGCGACCTGGGTGATGGCCTCGATGGAGGCGTGGTCGGCATTGAAGCCGGGGATGAGCGGCACCCGGATCTGCATGGCCACGCCGCGCTCGGCCAGCCGCTTGAGGTTGGCCAGGGGCAGGGCGGCCTTGCCGCGGGTCCAGTCGAAGAAGCGCTTCTCATCCACCTGCTTGAGATCTGCCAGCAGCAGGTCGAGGTGGGGGAGGCTGGGTTCAATCTGGTGCCAGGGCACGTGCAGGCAACTTTCCACCGCGGTATGCAGCCCCTCGGCCTTGCAGCGGGCCAGCAGGTTGGCGGCAAATTCAGGCTGCATGAAGGGCTCGCCGCCGGAGAGGGTAACCCCGCCGCCGCTGCGCTCGAAGAAGGGGCGATCCCGCAGGATGGTGGCCATCAGGGTGTCCAGGCTCTCCTCCCGGCCGCACACCTGCAGCGCTTCGCTCGGGCAGAGGCCGCGCAGCCGTTCCACATCCTGATTGCCGAGGGTTGAGCGGGTGAGCTGGACACCCTGGCTGTCACGCAAGATTGCCGGACAGGCGTCGCTGCAGAGCCGGCATCCCTCGATGCATTGGCGCCGGTCGAGTAGTATGTCCAGCTTGGGAGAGCGGCTTTCCGGGTTTTGACACCAGCGACAGGCCAGCGAGCACCCCTTGAGAAACACCAGGGTGCGAATGCCGGGGCCATCGTGGGTTGAATAGCGTTGCAGGTCGAAAATCATACCGCCTCCTTTTGTTTTTGCATTCTATTTTCTTTCGTTCGAAGGTTTATTTGATTTTGATCAACTAAATTGCGGATGTTATCTCGCTAGAATGGTGACAGATTGCACATCCCCTTAAGGAGTCAGAGATGGAGCTTTATCTCGATACTGCCGATGTGGCTGCGGTGCGCTGCTGGTCACGGATCCTGCCGCTGGCCGGCGTCACCACCAATCCGTCCATTACCGCTGCCGGTGGCATGCCGCTGGCCGAGCTGCTGCCTGCCCTGCGGGAGGCGCTGGGGCCCAAGGCTCGGCTGTTTGCCCAGGTGATGGCCAAAACCGAGACCGAGATGGTGCGCGAGGCATTTGCCCTGCGTGAGCTGGACCGGGACCTGGTGATCAAGATCCCGGTATGTGAAGAAGGGCTGGCGGCCATCAAGACCCTGACGGCCAACGGGGTGCCAACCCTGGGCACGGCGGTCTATACCCCGCTGCAGGGCTGGCTGGCGGCGGTGGCGGGGGCCGAATACGTAGCGCCCTACGTCAACCGGCTGGATGCCCAGGGGGGCGATGGCATCGCCACCGTGCAGGAGCTGCAACAGCTGCTGGCGCTGCACGCGCCGCACAGCAAGGTGCTGGCAGCCTCCTTCCGCACCCCGCGCCAGGCCCTCGACTGCCTGCTGGCGGGTTGCCAGTCCATCACATTGCCGCTCGACGTGGCCGAACAGCTGCTGCGGGTGCCGGCGGTGGACGCGGCGCTGGCGAAGTTTGATCAGGATTGGCAGCGGGCGTTTGCCTGAGGCTGTTTGAAGGCAGGATGAAGGGGCGGTGGGCGGACTAAGCTAGAAGAGAGGGCCCGCTGTGGCGGGCCGGTATCTATGGCTGATCGGAGGTGCCCCATGAGCGACCATACCCTGCTGCCCCACGGTGAAGATCTGCGCCGCGCCGTGCGCTGGCTCAGCGAGCACCATCAACACGACATCCGGGCCATCGAAGAGGCCTGCATCCGCTTCGATCTGTCGCCGCTGGATGAGGAGTTCCTCATCCAGCACTGCACCGAGCGGTTGCGGGAAGGGGGCGCCAACTAGACGAAGTTGGCGAGGTTGATGCCGAACTCCTTGGGATCAACCGTGCTCTCGATGGTCTCCTGCACCCCGTTCTTGGCAAGATCCAGCCACTGCACCTCGAGGTAGTGGCGTTGGGTTCCGTGATAGATCACCTTCACCACCGGTTTGAGCGGTTCATGGGGATTGCGCTGCATGACGATGGCCAGCCGCTGGTTGGAGAGCTGCACCAGGGTACCCACCGGATAGACCCCCATGCACTTGATGAACTTGGTAACCAGTTCGGCATCGAAGTGGTGGTTGATCCCCTTGAGCAGAATGCGAAAGGCCTGGGTCGGCTGCATCCCCTGCTTGTAGACACGATCCGCGGTGACGGCGTCATAGACATCGACGATGCCGCTCATGCGGGTATAGAGCGAGAGCTGCTCGCCCTTGAGCCGCTGCGGGTAACCGGTGCCGTCGAGCCGTTCGTGATGGTTGGCGGCCACCTCCAGCATGGTGGCGGTGATGCCGGGGGTGTTGCTCAGGATCTCGTAGCTGTGCACCACGTGCTGGCGCATGACAGCGAACTCCTCGTCGGTGAGCTTGCCCGGCTTGTTGAGCACCTCGTCCGGGGTCATGATCTTGCCCACGTCGTGCAGCAGGCCGCCCAGGGTCAGCTCCTTGAGCACGCTGCGATCCAGGTCCAGATAACGGCCGAAGTTCGCCAGCAGGATGGCGACGTTCATGGAGTGCTCCATCAGGTAGGCATCCTTGGCGCGAATGCGGGCCAGACAGAGCATGGCGTCGCCGTGGGTGAACATGGTGTCCACCATCTCCTCGGCCACTGCCGCCAGCGGCGTGATGTCGATGGGCTCCCCCGCCTTGAGGTGGCGGATGAACTTGCCCTGCAACTCGCGAGCCTCCTGATAAAGCCGGCGGATCTTGAGCTCGCGCCCCTCGCCGTTGCCACTGCCGGAGGGACGTTGTGAGCTGGTCGCAGAGACGGCGGGTTGGGGGGAGATGACTTGTTCGATGCCGGGCAGCTTGCTGCGGGCGAGATCGACCCGCACCGTGAGTACGCCGCGCCTGACCAGATCGTTGATCTGCTGACGGGTGGTCACCAGCCCCATCTGGGCAATCTCCATGCCGCCGGTCTGGCTGGTAATGGCGATCACGTACATGCCGGGTTGCAGCTGGTTGACGGGGATAACGGGATGAGGAGTGTGCGACTTCATACGGCTTCCTGACATTATTATTATGCGTGACGTTAGGCCCTCTGTTGGCAGTCTAACACCGGCGCCGGGGTTCGTCATGGCGACATGCTGGCCGGCCTTGGCGCTTAGTGCTGGAGTTGTCGGCCCCGGCCGATATAATGACGCCCCTTTCTTGATGGACTCTGAGGTTGTGCATGCGGCTCGATAAATTTCTTTGCGATTGTTCCGACTTGACCCGCTCGCTGGCGGGCAAACTGATCCGGCAGGGAGAGGTGATGGTGGACGGCATCGTGGTCAAGCAGCCCGCCTTCCACATCAACGAGCAGAGCCAGATTGAATTCGACGGCGTCACCCTGACTCTGGATCAGCGCAACCGCTACTTCATGCTGCACAAGCCGGAAGGGTATGTCTGCTCCAACGAGGATCCGGATCACCCCACCGTCTTCTTCCTGATGGACGAGCCGGCCATGGGCAAGCTGCACGTGGTGGGGCGGCTCGATCTCGACACCACAGGTCTGGTACTGGTGACCGATGACGGCCAGTGGTCCCATCGCATCACCTCCCCCCGTCACGAGTGCGCCAAGACTTATCACGTCTGGCTGGCCGATCCGGTGAGCCCGGATGCCATTGCGCTGTTTGCCGAAGGGGTGCTGCTGCGCAGCGAGACCGAGAAGACCCGGCCGGCCCAGCTGGAGATCCTGGGGGAGTGCGAGGCGCGCCTCACCATCCACGAGGGCAAGTACCATCAGGTGAAGCGGATGTTTGCCGCCATCGGCAACAAGGTGGTGGGGCTGCACCGGGAGCGGGTGGGCGATCTGGTGCTGGACGACGATCTGGCGCCGGGCGAATATCGCGAGCTGACCGCCGACGAAATCGCCCGCTTCTGATCGCCAGGAGTCAGTGGCCGCTGGCTCCCAGCACCAGCACGGTCCCTAGGGTGGCCAGCAGGGTGCCGGCCCAGGCGGCGGCGGACGGCCGCTCGCCAGAGTGCCACCACAGCAGTGGCAGCAAGATGACGGGGGTGGTGGAGGAGAGGATGGCCACCATGCCCACATCCCCCTGTTTCAGGGCCACCAGGATCAGCGTCATGCCGAGCGCCATGGCGAGGAATCCGTTGAGGGCTATCATGCCGAAGATGCGACGGTTGATGGGATGCAGCGGCTTGCTCAGTGGCAGCCCGGTCATGCGCAGGGCGCAGTGAGCCAGCAGAGCGCTGCCCATCCTGACGCCGGAGGCGCTCACCGCATCGACGTCGCCGCCCATCATCACCGGTTTGGCGATGATGGCCCCCAGGCTCTGGCAGAGGGCGGCGGTCAGCCCCAGCGCGACCCCGGCTGCCAGGCTGCCCCGTATTTTTTCCCATTCGCTGCCGCTGCTGCGCCGACCAAACAGTATGGCCAGCATGACGCCGACAAACACCAGCATGGCGCCAGCCAGCCGGGAACCGGTCAACTGCTCGTTGAACAGCCAGAGCCCGAGCAGGGCGGAAAACAGGGCATGGCAAGAAAACAGCAGACCGCTGCGACGGGGGCCCAGCCGGTTCATGCAGGCGTAAAGGGCCGTATCGCCGATGAAGATGCCGATGAGGCCGGAGATGGCCAGCAGGGGGAGGGCGCTGCCCGAGAGAGTATGCCAGCCGCCGGTCAAGAGACTCATGCTGCCGAGCATCAGGCTGACCAGGCACATCCGCCAGCGGCTGTAGGCAAATGGCCCCAGATGACGAGCCGGTTTGACGGAAATCAGGGCCGCTACTGCCCATAAACTGGCCGCTGCCAGCGCCAGCCACTCATACCCCATAAAAACTCCTGAAAAAAATAGCCCGAGAGACTCCATCTCTTGGGCAAGCCCGATACAATACGGGGCGTCTTCGGGGATAACAAGCGCGGCATCATGCATTCGTATCTAGGCGCGCCGCCGGCCTTCCCCCTTTCCTGAAATAAGTGCATTGAACGAGGTTTATGTCATGGTTTACCGCTTAGTACGCCGGCCGGCACCACGCTGGCTCTCCCCCTTGCTGCTGGGGCTGCTGCTGACCCCGCCGCTGCAGGCGACCACGGTATCCCAGGATCCCGCATTGTCGGATCGCCAGACCCTGGTCAAGGGCAATGGCGCCGAGCCCGAATCCCTCGACCCGGCCCAGATCCGCTCCGGCTTCCCCGGTGAAGTGGTGCTGGTGGACCTGTTTGAAGGGTTGGTGAGCGAGGATGGTCAGGGCCGGATCGTACCGGCCCAGGCCCAGCGCTGGGAGACCAGTGCAGACGGACTGGTCTGGCGTTTCTTCCTGCGCCCGCAGCTCAAGTGGTCCAACGGCGAGCCGCTCACCGCCACCGATTTCGTCTATGCCTGGCGTCGTCTGCTGGACCCCGCCCAGGCTTCCCCCTCTGCCGGCCTGCTACTGGCAACCGGCATCAACAATGCCCAGTCCATCTACGCCGGTGCGCTCGATCTCAACACCCTGGGGGTGGAAGCCGAGAGCGAGCAGATCCTGAAAGTGACGCTGGAGCGGCCGATTCCCTACTTCCTGCAACTGATAAGCCAACGCCCCTTCGTGCCGGTCAACGAGAAGGCCATCAGCCAGTTCGGCAAGCAGTGGACCCAGCCCGGCAAGCTGGTCAGCAACGGCGCCTACAAGCTGGTGAACTGGGTACCGAACGAGCGCATCGAGGCGGAGCGCAACGTGCAGTACTGGGATGATGCCCATACCCGGATCCAGCGGGTGACCTATCTGCCGCTCGCCTCCCAGCATGCCGAGCGGCTGCGCTACGAGGCGGGGGAGATCCAGCTCACCAACAAGGTGGCGCTGGAGTATTACCAGAAAACCAGGGAGGCAACCCCCGAGCGGATCTGGGGTCTGCCGCTGCTGGGCACCTACCTCTACACCTTCAACCTGCGCCGCCCCGAGCTGCAGGACGTGCGGGTGCGCCAGGCACTGGCCATGACCATCGATCGTCACCTGTTGACCGAGAAGGTCAGCGGGCAGGGTGAGCAACCCGCCTGGTCGTTGCTGCCCGGCATGCCGGGCTATGAGGCGCTGAGTTCCCCCCTGGCCCTGCAGGATCAGCCGACCCGGTTGGCTAAGGCGGCGGCGCTGCTGGCCCAGGCGGGCTATGACAGCCAACATCCCCTCAAGTTGACGCTCACCTACAACACCTCTGAGAATCACAAGAAGCTGGCGCTGGCCGTCGCAGCCATGTGGAAGCCGCTGGGGGTCGAAGTGACGCTCAACAACATGGAGTGGAATGCCTATCAGGTGGCCAAAGACAGCGGCGATTTCATGCTGGCCCGATCCTTCCTGTTCGGGGATTACGTGGAGCCCTCAGCCATGCTCAACAGCTTCCGCTGCCAGGATCCCCAGAACGAGAGCGGTTACTGCAACCCCGCCTTCGACGGCCTGCTGCAACAGGCGGCCGATACCCTGGATGGCAATGCCAGGAGCGGGATCTACCACCAGGCCGAGCAGTTGCTGATGGACGAGATGCCGGTCATTCCCGTCTATCACTACAACCAGATGCGACTGGTGGATCCCACCCTGCGCGGCCTGCCGGTGCAGAACCTGAAGGGGGCGATCGCCACCAAGGATCTCTACTTCAGCCAGCAGTAAGGAGCTTGCCATGAAGATTGCCATTCTTTCCGACCTGCACGGCAGCCTGAGCTCGCTGGAGCAGGTGCTCGACCAGCTTGCCCCCTGGCAGCCGGATCACTATCTGCTGCTCGGTGATCTGCTCAATCACGGCCCGCGTAACCCGGTGCCACCTGGCTATGCTCCCGCGGCCGTGGCCGAGCGGCTCAACGGGCTGGCCTCCCGCATCATGGCGGTGCGTGGCAACTGTGATTCGGAAGTGGATCAGATGCTGCTGGATTTCCCCATCACCGCCCCTTACAACCAGCTGCTGGTGGATGGCCGGCGCTGGTTCGTCAGTCATGGGCATCTCTATCAGCCTGCAGCGGTGCCGCTGCCTGCCGGCAGTCTGTTCATCAGCGGCCACACTCATCTGCCCGTGCTGCAGCGGGAAGGGGAGCTGGTGTTGATGAACCCGGGATCCATCTGTTTTCCACGCGGCAACCTGGCGGCAAGTTATGGCCGCTACGAGGATGGGTTGCTTGGCATTCACGCCTGTGCGGACAGCGAAGTGCTGTTGCAGCTGGCGCTGTAAAAAAGAGAAGGGGGATGGTTGTGCTGCGGGGCAGCCTGTCGTCGTAACGGGGGAGGTCAGGCCTTGATGCCGATGGAGCGGGTACCGGAGCGGGTATTGCCCTTGGCGTCATAGGTCAGGGAGTTGCGATCCCGCAGCTTGCTCAGGTAGCTGGCCAGCCGGCGGTTGGAGACGATGCTGAGCTCGAGCAGGCGCCCGTTCAGATCGTTCTGTTCCTGGCAGGCATCGAGTTTCTCACGCAGTACCCGCATCTGCTCGGGATAGGCATTCAGTTGCTGTTTCAGGTCGGGCAGCAGGGCCATGGCCTTGTCCAGCTCTTCAATATCGGCAAGCAGCTTCTGCTTGCGCTCTGCCAGCTCGGGCAGCGCCAGTGCCTGGTGCTGCTTGAGCAGGTTGAACTCCTCCTCCAGCAAGCCCTGCATCTGGGAGAGGTAGTCGTCTTGGGTGTGCAGCAGCGAAGGTAAATCCATCATCCCAGCAACTTGTCGAGGTTGGATTCAAAACTGAACATCTTCTTGGCCACAGCTTCGCTGTCGACCCGATATTCACCATTGGCCACGGCTTTCTTCAGGCTCTCGACCCGGCTTTCATTGCCGGTGGAGGCTGAGTTGAGGTTCTTCTGCATCTGTTGCAATTGCTGCGCCTCGCTGGTCAGAGAGACGGAGTCGGTCTTGACGGCCGCCGCACGGTTGTCGGAGGACGAGGTCGCTGGTTTGGTGCTGGCACCCTGGCTGCTACCGGTATTTTGCAACCGATTGTTCGCCAAGTTGTTGATATTGTTAATAGCCATAGTGTTTACCTTCGCCTGCTTTGCTGTTCGCTTACCTGTTTATCGGTGGCTGCCGTCATAACTTTAGAAAAAAGTGATCCGAAAATACTCAGAAGGTGACCACCACGGAGCCAACTGCGTTGACTTTTCCCTGCACCGTTTTGCCTGACCGGATATTGACGAGCCTGATCATGTCTCCGAAGCTGCCATCTTGCAAGGCTCGGGCCATGGTTTTGATTTGCATGCTGCTATTTTCTGCGCTGAGGGTCACCTGGTCACCCTTGCAGACGACGCAGACCTGGCTGAGCCGGATGGGCTGGCCCGGCTTGAGTTCCCGTTTGCTGCGAACGCCGATGAGGGCCGTGGTATCGCTGAGATAGTCGCCGCGGATCAGGGTCTGATCCTGGTAAGCCTGCGTCAGCACGCTCTCGCTGAGGATGTCGCCCTTGGCCACCGGCGTGGAGACGGTCACATACGGCTTCTGTATGCTGATGCGCACCGGCAGGTAGAGATCCCAGGGTTTCTCCTCCTCACATTTGAGGTAGACGGTGGTATTGCGGCGGATCTCCATCTTGGCGGGAAGGGTGATGGACAGATGCTCTTCGCAGCGACTCAGGGGCAGACGTTCATCGATGGAAGCGGCCTGCACCTGTGCCTGGGCGTCGAGGGGGACATCGAGCTGGCCGAGCACAAATTCCTGCGCCTTTTCTTGCAAGTAACTGGTCACCTCGGATGCTGTGGCGTGAGAAATGCCGCAAAACAGCAGTAAGGTGAGGAAAAGTCTACTAATCATTTTCGCTCGCAGGCCGATAAGTTGTTCACGTATATCACCATATTTAACTATGCTTGCTTCAGAATTCGTTCGTAGTGACATCGACAGTCTGACGCAAGCCAACACGCATGCATGATTAATGCCAAGCGTTTTTAGGGAGTGTTTATGGCCAGTATCCTGGACTCGGTCAACCAACGTACCCAGCTGGTGGGGCAAAACCGGCTGGAATTGTTGTTGTTTCGTCTCAACGGACGTCAAAGATTTGGCATCAACGTATTCAAGGTTCGTGAAGTGTTGCAGTGTCCTCCCTTGACCGTCATGCCCAAGCTCAACTCCTGCATTCGCGGGGTGGCCCACATTCGTGGCCAGACGATCTCCGTCATCGATCTGAGCATGGCGATGGGCAAGCGTCCTATCGAGGATCTGACCAAGTGTTTCATCATCATTTCTGAATACAACCGCTCCATTCAGGGCTTTCTGGTGCACTCGGTCGAGCGCATCATCAACATGAACTGGGAATCCATCTTGCCACCGCCGAAAGGGGCTGGGCGCATCAACTACATGACGGCCGTCACCGAGGTGGATGGGGAGCTGGTCGAGATCCTGGACGTGGAGCGCATCCTCAACGAGATTTCGCCGGTGTCGACCGAAGTGAGCCAGGAGCTGGTGGAGGCCAGCGTAGAACACCCGACCCTGGGACGTCCGGTGCTGGTGGCCGATGACTCTTCTGTGGCCCGCAAGCAGGTGCAGCGCGCCCTCGAAGCCATCGGGGTACAGTGCGTGCTGGCCAAGGATGGACGCGAAGCGCTCAACATGTTGCTGGAGATGTCCAAAAACGGTCCCATCAAGGATCAGATCGCCCTGGTGATTTCGGACATCGAGATGCCGGAGATGGATGGATATACTTTCACGGCAGAGATCCGCAACAATCCCAATCTCAAGGACTTACATGTTATTCTGCACACATCCCTCAGTGGGGTGTTCAATCAGGCCATGGTGCAGAAAGTTGGTGCGAACAATTTCATTGCCAAATTCCAGCCGGATGAATTGGCCAAGGCCGTACAAGGCGCACTCTAATCAAGAAGAACAAACTGCATGAAGACACTTTCGGACGACTTATACAAACAATTCAGCAATTTTCTGGCGGTACAGAGCGGAATCGTGCTGGGTGACAACAAACAGTATCTGGTCAAGAGTCGGCTTTCACCCTTGATGACTCAGTTTGGTATTGAGAGTCTGTCTGATCTGGTTACTCGAGCGATGAGTGTGCGTGAGCGTGACCTGAAAATGGCAGTGGTTGATGCCATGACCACCAACGAGACCCTGTGGTTCCGCGATACCTATCCCTTCCAGCTGCTGACCGACAAGATCTTTCCCGAACTGGGCAAGAGCGGTCGGCCCATCAAGATCTGGTCTGCGGCCTCTTCCTCCGGACAGGAGCCCTATTCCATCGCCATGACGGCGCTGGAACAGCAGATGAAGAAGCCCGGCACCTTGCCAGGTGGCGTCCAGATCGTGGGGACGGACATCTCGACCACCATGCTCAATCAGTGCAAGGAGGGGGTATACGACAGCCTGGCACTGGCCCGTGGTCTGTCGCCCGAGCGTAAGAAGCTGTTCTTCGAACCCCATGGTGACAACAAGATGCGGGTGGTGGAGCGTGTCAGAAAATTGACCACCTTCCGCCCCTTGAACCTGCTGGAGAGCTACAGCCTGCTTGGCAAGTTTGACATCATCTTCTGTCGCAACGTACTCATCTACTTTGCCCCGGAAGTGAAGTCGAAGATCCTCAACCAGTTTGCAGCCAGCCTCAATCCTGGCGGCTACCTGATGTTGGGGGCTTCCGAGTCGCTGGCCGGTTTGACCGACAGGTTCGAGATGATCCGCTGCAACCCCGGCATCGTCTACAAGGTTAAATGATCCCCGCTTAAATCCTTCCTTGGCACACCTTTTGCTAATAATTTCTCAAGCAGGAGGTGTGCTATGGCAATTTCATTCGACAAGGCATTTGGTATCCATCAATACACGCTGAGCGTTCGCTCCAAGCGTGCCGAGGTGTTGTCCAGCAACATTGCCAACGCGGATACCCCTGGCTTCAAGGCCAGAGACATCAACTTCTCGCAAGCATTGGAAGAGGCCCAGCAACATCAGGGCTTCGGCCTTGCCACGACCAGCGAGAAGCACTTTGCCCTGCAGATGGATGCGCCCGGCGTGACGCAGTATCGCAATCCCCTGCAGCCGGATACCGGTGATGGCAACACGGTGGACGTGCAGCAGGAACGCAGCGAGTTCTTGCGCAACAGCCTTGAATACCAGACCTCCCTTGAATTTATGAACAGCAAGATCAGTGGCCTGCTGAAGGCCTTGAAAGGAGAACAGTGATGAGTTTGTTCAAGGTCTTTGACATTGCAGGCTCGGCCATGAGTGCACAGTCTGTTCGACTCAACACGGTAGCCAGCAACATGGCCAACGCCGACAGCGTCAGCTCCAGCGTGGAAAAAACTTACCATGCCAGGCGGCCAATCTTTGCCGCCCAGCTGGATCAGGCCATGTCGGACAAACAGGCGTCGGCCGGGGTTGAAGTGAAGGGCATTGTCGAGAGCGATGCCCCTCTGCTCAAGGAGTACAACCCCAACCACCCCATGGCAGACAAGGATGGCTTCATCTTCAAGCCAAACGTCAACATGGTGGAAGAGATGGCGGACATGATCAACGCCTCGCGCAGCTATCAAACCAACGTGCAGGTGGCCGATTCTGCCAAGAAGATGCTGCAGCAGACGCTCAACCTCGGCAAGTCCTGACAGGGGGACGCATAAATGGCAGATACAACCAGTGGTGTGAACGGTATTGGCTATACCTCCACCCAGACCACGGGCACGACCACCACTCCGAAGAAGGAGCTGGATCAGGAGTCGTTCCTGAAGCTGCTGACCATGCAGCTCTCCTATCAGGACCCGTTCAAACCGGTGGACAACGCCCAGATGCTTTCCCAGATGACGTCCATGTCGACGTCCCAGGGGATCAGCAGCCTGTCGAACCAGATTGGCAGCCTCAATACCTTGATGACCTCCAGCCAGGCGCTGCAGGCATCGGCACTGGTGGGGCAAAACGTCTTGCTGCAGAGCAACGTCGGCTACCTGGAAAAAGATGGTTCTTTGCCGGGTGTGGTCGCAGTGGGCACAGAAAACAAGTATTCGAACGTCAAGATCACCATCGAAGACGAGAGTGGACAGGTCATCAAGGAGTTTCCTCTGGAAGGTGACCAGAAGGGCAACGTCGAGATTGTATGGGATGGCAAGGACAAGGACGGAAACCCGGCCAAAGAGGGCAAATACACCCTCAAGGCAAACGGTACCGTGGACGGGAAGTCGGAGAGTGTGCCGATCTTTGCCTACGGCAAGGTCGACAGCGTGATCCTGGGTTCGGCAAGCAATCCGACCCAGCTCAATTTGAAAGGCCTCGGTACAACAAGCTTGAACAGTATCTTGCAGATTGCAGGTACGGTGAAAACACCATCAACCACCACGCCAACAGCATCGATCTAAGGAGCTGGATATGTCATTTAACAATGCCTTGAGCGGTGTCAACGCGGCACAAAAAGATCTGAACGTTACCGCCAACAACATTGCCAACGTCAATACCACGGGCTTTAAAGAGTCTCGTGCCGAGTTTGCGGACGTCTACGCCAACTCCATCTTCGTCAATGCCAAAACCCAGGTCGGCAACGGTGTGGCAACGGGGGCGGTGGCACAACAATTCCATCAGGGGGCGCTGCAATTCACCAACAACGCCCTTGATTTGTCCATCCAGGGCAACGGCTTCTTCGTGACGTCGGACGGTCTGACCAACCTGGATCGTACCTTTACCCGGGCTGGGGCCTTCAAGCTGAATGAAAACAGCTATATGGTCAACAATCAGGGCAACTATCTGCAAGGTTATGAAATCAACACGGATGGGACACCCAAGGCGGTCAGCATCAACGCCACCAAGCCGATTCAAATTCCGGATCGGGCGGGTGAGCCCAAAATGACCGAGCTGGTGGAAGCCAGTTTCAACCTGAGTATCGAGTCGAAAACCAAACCGACGTCACCGGCTGCGTTTGATCACACCAACTCCGCCACCTTTGCCCACTCAACTTCCGTGACGATATATGATTCGCTGGGGGCCCCCCATGTGATCACCAAGTATTTTGTCCGCCACGAGGATCCGGCTGCCCCGGGAACGCCGCTGACACCGGGTACCTGGAGCATGTACATGTATGAGGGGGACAAGCCCATCGACATCGCTGGTGGTTCACCCAGCCCGGCCACAGGCGTCCCCACCGGCGTCCAGATGACCTTTACCTCCGGCGGCAAACTGGATACAGCGCTGACCGTTCCGGCAGATCCGATCAAAACCGTCACGCTTGGTACTGCGGCCGGGATTATCACCAACGGTGCCGATCCCACCCAGACACTGGAGATCCGTCTCGGTGACGTGACGCAATACAGCTCGCCTTTCAACGTCACCAAGCTGACCCAGGATGGCGCCACCGTTGGTAATCTGACCAAGGTCGAGATTACGCCGGACGGCATTGTGTCGGCGACCTACAGCAATGCGACCACGTTGAAGGTTGCCATGGTGGCACTTGCCAAGTTCGCCAATTCGCAAGGATTGACCCAGGTCGGCGATACCTCCTGGCGCCAGTCTCTGCTCTCAGGTGATGCGCTGCCGGGCACCCCCAATTCGGGTACCCTGGGCAGCATCAAGTCCTCTGCGCTGGAGCAATCCAACGTGGATTTGACCTCCCAGCTGGTCAACCTCATCACGGCGCAGCGCAACTTCCAGGCCAACTCCCGTTCGCTGGAAGTGAACAGCTCCCTGCAGCAGACCATACTGCAGATCCGTTAAGTCTGGTTGCATGCACGACAAGGGGCGCTTCGGCGCCCTTTTTTATTGGCTGTTGTTGCGGGTGATAGCGGCGGTAACTGACAAGCTTGATGGGGATTGGCATTCAAATTGCAGTTCCTCTGTCAGAGTCATCAGTTTGACGGAGGATCCCATGGATCACCTGCTATACATCGCCATGTCCGGTGCCAAGGAGAGCATGAACAGCCTGGCTGTTCGAAGCAACAACCTGGCCAACGCCAACACCACCGGCTTCAAGTCTGACTTCGAGCAGGCGCGCAGCATGCAGGCGTTTGGCGAAGGGCTGCCCACCCGGGTGTTTGCCATGGCGGAGCGGCCGGGACAGAACCTGCAGCACGGCATGCTGATGACCACGGGTCGGGATCTTGACGTTGCCGTCGACGGTCCGGGCTGGATTGCGGTGCAGGATCCCAAGGGCGGTGAAGCCTATACC
Source organism: Aeromonas sp. 600276 (assembly GCF_049175815.1). Taxonomy (NCBI): domain Bacteria; kingdom Pseudomonadati; phylum Pseudomonadota; class Gammaproteobacteria; order Aeromonadales; family Aeromonadaceae; genus Aeromonas; species Aeromonas sp. 600276. The sequence continues at coordinate 75,981 of NZ_JAAKVU010000011.1, forward strand.
CGGATGGGCAACCTGCAGCTCAGTGCCACCGGCAATCTGCAGACCTCCACCGGCCTGAACGTGGTGGACGATGGCGGTCAGCCCATCGTGCTGCCGCTGCCGATGGAGAAGATCGAAATCAACCGGGACGGTACCATCAGCGGCCGGCCGGAGGGGGCCGCCCCCAACCTGCCGGAGGAGTACCAGCGCATCAAGCTGGTCAACCCGGCAGCCGATGCGGTGGAGAAGGGGCAGGATGGCCTGTTCCGTCGCAAGGATGGCCAGAATGAAGCGGCGTCGGCCAATGTGGGCCTCATCGCCGGCTCCCTCGAGGGAAGCAACGTCAACGTGGTCGATGAAATGACCAACCTTATTCGCTTGCAACGTCAGTTCGAAACCCAGGTCAAAATCATGAAGACCGCGGAAGAGAATGACGAGGCCCAAACCCAGCTGCTGCGTATCAGCTAACCAAGGAGTTTTACATGAACCCTGCACTCTGGATCAGCAAGACCGGGTTGGATGCACAGCAGACCAATATCTCGGTTACCTCGAACAACCTGGCGAACGCCAGCACCGTGGGTTACAAAAAATCCCGGGCCATCTTCGAGGATCTGCTCTATCAAAACATCAATCAGCCGGGCGGTCGTTCGTCGGCCGACACCGAGCTCCCCTCCGGCCTGATGCTGGGGGCGGGTGCCAAGGTTGTGGCCACTCAGAAGAACCACAGCCAGGGCAACGTGCAGACCACCGACAACTCGCTGGATCTGATGATAAGCGGCCGCGGCTACTTCGAAATCCAGCTGCCGGACGGCAGCGCCGCCTATACCCGCAACGGCCAGTTCACCCTCAACGATGAAGGGACCATAGTCACGCCGGGCAACGGTTATCCGCTGCAGCCGGAAATCCAGATCCCCGAGAACGCCCAGAGCGTCACCATAGGGGAAGATGGGCAGGTCTCGGTGCAGCTCAAGGGGGATGGGGCTTCCCAGGTCATCGGCCAGATCAATACCAGCGACTTCGTCAATGCCTCCGGCTTGCAGCCGATGGGGGAGAACATGTTCGTCGAGACCCAGTCCAGCGGTGCCCCCATTCAGGGGGTGGCCGGCACGGACGGGCTTGGAGTGATCAAGCAGGGCATGCTGGAGACCTCCAACGTCAACGTGACCGAAGAGCTGGTCAACCTGATCCAGGCCCAGCGGGTGTACGAGATGAACTCCAAGGTTCTCTCGGCGGTGGACGGCATGATGTCCTTCCTGATCCAGCGCACATAAGTAGGAGGCGCACCATGAAAGCCATATGGATGCTGGGACTGATGGTGTTGGGGGGCTGCAGCAGCACCCCCAATACCCCTAAGCCCGATGATCCCGAGTTTGCCCCCGTCTACGGGGAGTCGGAGCCGGTCTCGGTCAGACCGACCGGGGCGATTTTCCAGCCCGATCAGGTCAACGGCATCTACTCGGACATCAAGGCGCACAAGGTGGGCGACATCATCACCATCGAGCTGGCCGAGTCCACCTCTGCCTCCAAGAAGGCCAATACCCAGAGCGGCAAGGACAACAAGCTGACGATGAACACGGCGATGCTGGGTGGTGTGCCGGTAACGGCCGGCCCCTATGATCTGTCGGCCTCTCTTGGCCAGAATGGCGCTTTCAAGGGGCAGGCCAAGGCGGATCAGAGCAACAGCCTGCAGGGCAACATCTCCGTCAGCGTGGCCAAGGTGCTGCCCAACGGCAACCTGCTGGTGCGCGGCGAGAAGTGGATCATGCTCAACAACGGCAATGAATATATCCGGATCACCGGCATGATCCGCCCCGAGGATGTGACCACGGACAACAGCGTCTCCTCCCAGAAGGTGGCCAATGCCCGCATCCATTACGGTGGTACCGGCGATCTGGCCAACAGCCAGGAACAGGGGTGGCTCACCAGCTTTTTCAATGGTCCCTGGTGGCCGCTCTAGGAGGTGTTATGAAGTCGCTCCGTCTTGTTGCCCTGTTTTGCTGCCTGTTGCCCCTGGGGATGGCTCATGCCTCCCGGATCAAGGACATCAGCTCGGTGGAAGGGGTGCGCAGCAACCAGCTGATCGGCTACGGCCTGGTGGTGGGTCTGCCCGGTACGGGTGAGAAGAGCAACGCCTTCACCGAGCAGACGTTTCGCACCATGCTGAACAACTTCGGCATCAAGGTGCCGGACAACATCAAGCCCAAGATCAAGGACGTGGCGCCGGTGGCCATCCATGCCGATCTGCCCCCTTTTTCCAAACCGGGACAGACCATAGATGTGACCGTATCGGCCATCGGTGAGGCCAAGAGCCTGCGTGGCGGCACCCTGCTGCAAAGCTTCCTGAAAGGGCTGGATGGCCGGGTCTATGCCGTAGCGCAGGGCAGCTTGGTAGTTGGCGGGCTAGGGGCCGAGGGGGCTGACGGCTCCAAGGTGGTGGTCAATACGCCCACCGTCGGCCGCATCGCCAACGGGGCCACCGTGGAGCGGGAGGTTCCGAACTCCTTCAGCCAGGGGGATACCATCACCTTCAACCTGAATCGTCCCGACTTCACCACGGCGCGCCGGCTGGCCGACGTGGTCAATGATCTGGTCGGCCCCAACACCGCGCAGGCACTCGATGCCACCTCGGTCAAGGTCTATGCGCCGCGGGATCCGGGCCAGCGGGTCTCCTATCTCGCCACCATCGAGAACCTGGAGGTGGATCCGGCCACCGAGGCGGCCAAGATCATCGTCAACTCCCGTACCGGCACCATCGTCATCGGCAGCCAGGTGCGGCTCAAGCCGGCGGCCATCAGCCACGGCGGCTTGACGGTCACCATCGCGGAGAATCAGCAGGTGTCCCAGCCCAATCCGCTCTCGGGTGGCCAGACGGCGGTGACGAACAACTCCACCATCAATGTGCAGCAGGAGCAGGGGCGCATGTTCAAGCTGGATACCGGGGCGACCCTGGATGATCTGGTGCGGGCGGTGAACCAGGTCGGGGTGGCACCCGGCGACCTGATGGCGATCCTGGAGGCGCTGCAGCAGGCTGGCGCCATCGAAGGCCAACTGGTCATACTGTAATCAACAAGCGGCAAGGGGTTGCCACGGGCGGCAATGAGGTAAGCAAAATGGCAGAGTTAGATAACAACGGCGGCGTGAATCTGGGCATGGTACAGGACATCCAGAACCTGGATCGCCTGCGCCAGTTGAGCCAGAGCAAGGAGGGGAAAGCGGATGCGCTGATGGCCGCCTCCCGCCAGTTCGAGTCCATTTTTACCCAGACCCTGTTCCAGAGCATGCGCCAGGCCAACCAGGTACTGACCCAGGACAGCCCTTTCAACAGCAGCTACACCCAGTTCTACGAAGGGATGCTGGATGAGCAGCGGGTCGCCGACATGTCGAGCAAGGGGGGCATAGGCCTGGCCGCCATGGTAGCCAAGCAGCTCTCGCCGGAGACCTTCACCCATCACGACGGGCGGGTGCTCAAGATGCCCCAGCGCACCGAGCGGGTCTACAAACCCTATCAGCCGCCCACCTCCACCGCCAACGATCTCATCTCTGCCTCAAAAGTTGGCAAAGATTTTGCTGAGAAAGAGATGCAAGGGGATACCCAGCCTCAGACAGCGCTGCACCGTACCCGCCGAACCGTACCGCCCATGGGGCCGGCGGCAGAGGTACATGGCATGCGCAGTCACAAGGCGCTGGATGATACCGCGCAGGTGTTCGACTCCCCTGAAGAGTTTGTCGACCGGCTGATGCCGCTGGCCAAGAAGGCGGCCGACAAGCTGGGATTGAGCCCGGCAGTTCTGGTAGCCCAGGCGGCGCTGGAAAGCGGCTGGGGCAAGCGGGTGATCAAGAACGGGGAGGGGCAGGTGACCCACAACCTGTTCGGCATCAAGGCCGATCCGCGCTGGGAAGGGCCCAAGACGGTGGTCAGCACCCTGGAATACGAGAAAGGAGTGGCATCACGCCAGAAGGCGGCGTTTCGCTCCTACGAGTCGTTCGAGGAGAGTTTCAACGACTATGTCGATTTCCTGACCTCGGGTTCCCGCTACAAGGGAGCCCTGGCCAAGGTGGACAGTCCGGATCGCTATTTCGAAGCCTTGCAACAGGCTGGATACGCCACCGACCCGCACTACGCCAGGAAACTGAAACAGGTATTGCGCAGTGATGCCATTGCCGGCTACTCCGCGACCAACAATACAGAAATGGAGCTGTAAGTCATGGCAAGCGATCTGCTTGGAATTGGTACCTCGGGTGTGATGGCCCAGCAGCGACTGCTGCAGACCACCAGTAACAACATCGTCAACGTCAATAGCCAGGGCTATGTGCGTGAACGGACCCTGATCTATACCAATGCCAACGGACTCGGCACCGGGGACATGCTGACCGAGCGGGTCATCAACGCCTATGCCCAGGGAGAGGTCAGGCGCGACACGTCCGCCTTCTATGCCTCTTCCACCCGTTATCAGCAGCTCGCCAACACCGACAGCCTGCTGGGAGACACCAGCAACAGCGTCGGCGCCGCCATCAGCTCCTATTTCGAAGGGTTCCATACCGCCAACGAGGCCCCCGCCGATATCTCCGGCCGCAAGACCACCCTGAGTCAACTCAGTGGCATGGTAAATCGCTTTCATACCCTGTCGGCCCAGCTGGACAAGCAGACCGACACCATCAACACCACCATCGAAGATGAAGCCAAGCGGGTGAACAGCCTGATCAACAGCATCAACGATCTGAACCAGGCCATCATTCGCACCCAGGGCACGCCGGAAGAGAACCTGATGCTGTTCGACCAGCGGGACGAGGCCATTCGCCAGCTCTCCGAGAAGATGGAGATCCGCACCGTGCCGCAGGACAACGGCAGCATGCTGGTCAACATGAGCACCGGTCACTCTCTGGTGCTCAACGGCAGCGTTGCCCAGCTCAGCGTGGTGCCGGGCAATCCCGATGCCCGTGAGTCCGAGTTGCAACTGGTCATGGACCCCAACAAGGTCGCCTTGAATGACAAGGACATAGGTGGCGGGATAGGGGGGCTCTTCTCTGCCCGCAACGATCTGGAGCCGGCCAAGCGCGAGCTGGGTCAGCTGGCGGCCGCCATGGCGGATGCCATGAACCAGCAAAACCGGTTGGGGATGGATCTGGACAACGAGCTGGGGGGGGATCTCTTCTCTCTCGGCACGAGTGATGGCCTGCCCTACAGCCAGAATACCGGCAACGCTACCGCCAAGGTGAGCTTCGTGCCCGGCAAGGGGACGGAAGTGACCACCTTCGACTACGAGGTGCAGTTCAGCAGTGCCACCGGCTACGAGGTGTTCTCGGTGGACAAGGATGGCAACCGCACCTCGCTGGCCACCGGCACCACGCCACCCGCCACCGTGCAGGTGGCGGGGCACGGCATCCAGTTCGATCTCTCCGGCACACCGGCGGCGGGGGACAGGATCCTGCTGCAACCCACCAAGCGGGCAGCTGCCGGCCTGGAGCAGCTGGTGACCCGGGCCGAAGATCTGGCGCTGGCATCGCCGCTCAAGGCGGATAAAGGCAAGGACAACTTCGGTTCGGGCGAGATCAAGCTAAATGGCATCACCAATACCGGCGCCGGTTCCGGCTTTGGCACCAACAGCCTGGATCCGGCCTCACCCCAGGTGGTGAAGATAGACGTCAGCGGCAACTACCAGGTCTATGCCGCGGACGGTACCACCCTGATCGGGGTTGCCCCCGCCGCCAGCAAGGGGCAGAACCTGATGGCGGCCCTCGAGAATCCGCTTGGTGGCCCCAAGGTGTATGCCACTCCGACCCAGACCCCGGGTTATGAGTTCAGCATCACCGGCCAAGTGAAGAGTGGTGACAACTTCACCCTGAGCTACAACACCGACGGTTTTGCCGACAACGCCAACGGCCTGGCGCTGGCCGAACTGCAGAACAAGGATCTGGTGCGCAAGAGCAGCAACGCCGGCACCAGCAACGACAAGATGACCTTCAACGAGGCCTACTCCAGCCTGGTGACCGGGGTGGGCAACACCACCAGCCAGGCCAAGAGCCAGCTCAAGGCCGATGAAACGAAATTGACCCAGAGCAGGGAGATTTTCGAGAGTGTCTCCGGCGTCAGTCTGGAGGAGGAGGCGGCCAACCTGATCCGCTATCAGCAGTCCTATGCCGCCTCCGCCCAGATCGTCAGCACCGCCAAGACCATCTTCGACACCCTGCTGTCATCAGTGAGGTAACCCGATGCGTATCACCACCAACATGGTCTATGACCGCAACATCACCTCGCTGAACGGCGCCAACGAGCGGCTGAGCACTGCTTATGAACAGCTGATGACCGGCAACAAGTTCAAGACGGCGGGGGAGGACCCTTCCGGCATGAGCCAGAAGTTGGCGCTGACCAAGGAGATCGATCTCTTCAAGCAGTACGGGGTCAACGGCAGCCTGCTGGAAAACAGCCTGGGCCACGAGGAGACGGTGCTGACCGCCCTCAACACCGCCATGACCAGTGCCCAGACCCTGATCCAGAAGGCGAACGACTCGGCGGTGGGGTACGAGGATCGCCAGGCTATTGCCAGCGAGCTGGAGGGGCTGCAAAAGCAGATGTTCGACCTGATGAACAGCAAGAACTCCCAGGGCGAATATATCTTCGGCGGCAATCAGAGCAAGACCCAGCCCTTCATTCAGGATGCCAGCGGCAACTACATCTTTCAGGGGGATACCGGCCAGCGCAAGATCCAGGTGTCACCGACGGTGCAGATTGCCGCCAACGATTCGGGCTTCAACCTGTTCGAAATCGTGCCTACCCGCCGTACCAGCAGCGCGGGGAGCGCCAATATTCAGGTCGGGGTGGCCGATCAGGGCCACTTCGACAGTTTTTACCGCAACAATTACGATCCTTCGCTCGCCAGCAACCAGTACACGGTGAACACCATCGCCGGCACGCCGGATACCTACGAGATCCGGGATGGCGGCGGTACCCTGCTGCAAAGCGGCGACTATGTGGCGGGCAACAAGATCCCCTTCAACGGACTGGAGCTGACCCTGTCGCTGCCGGCGGGGGGCGCGGCGCAGAACTTCGTGCTGGATCCGCCCCAGAACAACAACATCCTGGATGGCATGTCCGATTTCATCACGGCGCTGCGGGATCCCAACATCACGCCGGATACCTTCCAGCTGAAGGTGGCGGATGCCACCGCCCACATGAAGAATGCCCGTCTGAACGTGGATCAGGGGCTGGGGGAGATCGGCGGGCGCATGAACGGGCTGGAGCAGGTGATGGGTTCGAACGAAGGCTTGAGTACCCTCAACCAGCAGGCGAGGGCCAAGGTCTCCGAAGCGGATCTCTACGAGGTGATCGCCACCCTGTCGAAAGAGGATGCAGCCCTGAGCGCCACCCAGCTCTCCTTCAGCAAGATCAGCAAGTTGACCCTGTTCGACTACATCCGCTGAGCTTTTTTCATCGCTTGCGGCCCCGGCTGGCCGCAAGCGATGGTTGCCGTTCCAGTCCCTTTCTCTCGCTTTTTTATCCTCATTCAACTCCCCTTGCCAACCAATTGTAACAAGCTGTTGCCATAGGCCATTTAGCCCCTTGCCCCGGGTTGACTCCTATTGAGCGTTCGATAATCATGCTGCCCGCACAACAGAGGGTTGTGCGACTATTTGCAGCATCTCGTTAGGCGAGGCTCCTGTATAAACACAGGCCACTGATCTCACGACGTCCAGAGACGCCCAAGATCAGGACAGTTTTCATCGGATTAAGGTGTAAACCCAAGTGGCTTCCGGCATGCCGGATACGTTATGCAGTGCTAAAGCTGGTACGTGGGGATGATGACACGCCGAACGGCGTCATTTCCTGCCTATTACTCGTCAATCAAATTGCTGTTTTCTTTCAGACGGCGACGGATCACCGTTCGCGCTCAGGCTTGCCTGAAATCACATGAGGTCATTTGTGATGAAGAAAACACAGACACTACTCAATCGTCACCAACTGCTCGATCTGGCTGCCCTGCAGGGTTGGCTGGAGCACAATCTGGACCCGGTGCAGCGCGCCGATCAACTGCTGACCCTGCGTCCGGAAGAGCTCAACTGCATCTTCGATACCCTGCCCATCAACGAGGGGGCTGCACTGCTTGGCTCGCTGTCGGCAGACTGTGCCGGCCGGCTGCTGATGCGACTGCATGTCAGCATCGTCAGCCTGTTGCAGGGGGCCATGCCCCGGCGCGACATGCTGGCCATTCTGCGCCGGTTGGGCAGCAGTGATCGCACCATGCTGCTTGCCCGCTTCCCGGAGCAGGTACAGTCCACCTTCTACTCCCTGCTCGACTGGCCGACCGAATCGGTGGGCGCCAACATGCGCCACGAGTTTCTGGCCATCGGCGATCAGGAGACGGTGGGCAGTGCCAAGCAGCTGATCCACGATGCCTGGGACAACGCCCAGCTGTTCCAGAACCTCTATGTGGTCAACAACGACAAACGCCTGCTCGGCAGCATCTCGCTCAAATCCCTGCTGATTGCCGACCCGCAACTGCCGGTGAGCGAGCTGATGGACCGGGAGGTGGTGCGCATCAACGCCCGGGCGGATCAGGAGCTGGCCGCCCGCCTGCTGATCGATCGTGACCTCTCGACCCTGCCGGTCGAGGATCAGGGCAAGCTGGTGGGTATCTTCCACGTGGACGATGCCGCCGACATCCTGGAGCTCGAATCCACCGAGGATGCGGAGATGCAGGGTGGCTCCTCGCCGCTCGACACTCCCTATCTGCAGGCCACACCCTGGCAGCTGTGGCGCAAGCGGGTGGGCTGGCTGTTGATCCTGTTCGTGGCCGAAGCCTATACAGGTACCGTGCTGCGGGCGTTTGAAGAGCAGCTGGAGGCCGCCATCGCGCTGGCCTTCTTCATTCCGCTCCTGATCGGCACCGGCGGCAACAGCGGCACCCAGATCACCACCACGATCGTGCGTGCCATGGCGGTGGGGGAGGTGAGTCTGCGCAACCTCGGCACCGTGCTCAAAAAAGAGATCTCCACCGGTCTGCTCATCTCGGCCGCCATCGCGCTGGCGGCCTGGGTACGGGCCTGGAGCCTGGGGGTCGGCCCCCAGATCGGCATGGTCGTCACCTTGACCATCATCGCCATCGTGCTGTGGAGCGCCACCGTCGCCTCTGTGATCCCCATGGTGCTGCGTCGTTTTCGTATCGACCCGGCGGTGGTGTCCGCCCCCTTCATCGCCACCCTGGTGGACGGCACCGGTCTCATCATCTACTTCGAGATCGCCAAGCTGCTGTTGCCCGAGCTGCAGTAAGTCGCCATCTGAGAAAACGCAAAAGGCAGCCCATGGGCTGCCTTTTTTGCATCCGTCGCCCGCGCTCAGCCGAGCTGGAACAGCAGCGGCCAGCCCTGCTCCTGGCAATAGCGGTGCTCCTTCTCCAGATTCTGCATCAGCAATTTGTTCTCCTCGCACCAGTCGAGCGGCAGGGTTACCACCAGCTGATCGCCTTGCGCCGCGACTTTCCACTCGGGCAGCAGGTTGTCCTGACGCCTGTGGTGGGCGGCCACCGCGAGGCGCAGGATGCGGATGCAGCGCAGCACCGTCTGCTCGTCGTGGTTGGGCAGGGCGGGCAGCTCGGAGAGCTTGAGCCCCTTGCGCTGGAAGCGCACCAGGGCCGCCAGCAGGGCCTGATCGTCCTGGTTGAAGCCGGGCAGGTCGGTGTGCTGCAGGATATAGGCGGAGTGGCGGTGGATGCCGCTGTAGTTGATGGCAAGGCCAATCTCGTGCAGCCGCGCCGCCCAGCCGAGGATGGCGCGATAGGGCTCTACCGGCAGCTGCCATGGCACCTGCAGGGCATCAAACAGGGTCAGCACGCTCTGCTCCACCCGGGCGGCCTGCTTTCGGTCCAGCCGGTAGTGGGTGCCGAGGGCCTGGGCGGTGCGCTCGCGAATGTCGTGGTGCTGCAGCCGCTCCTCGAACTCATACAGCAAGCCTTCGCGCAGGGCGCCGTCGGAGTACTCCATCCGTTCGATGGGCAGGGAGGTGAAGAGCCCGATCAGGATGGCGACCGCGGCGGCAAACACCTCCTGGCGCTCTTCGGTGAGGCCGGCCAGCTTGAGATCGCCGACCCGCTTGTGGGCCAGCATCTCCCGTTTGAGCTGCTCCAGCCCGGCGAGCGTGATGCTGCCGTCGGTCCAGCCCTCACCCTGCAGTACATCGCGCACGGTGCGGATCGATCCCGAACTGCCGAGGCAGCTCTGCCAGCCCAGCTTGCGGTACTGGTTGATGATGGGGGCGAGCTGGTGCTGGGCCTCCAGCACGGCGCCGTTGAAGGCTTTTTCGCCGAGCTTGCCGTTGGCAAAGAAGCTCTGGGTAAAGCTGACGCAGCCCATTTTGCGGCTGGTGAGCGCCCTGTGTTCAAACCCCTCGCCGATGATGAGCTCGGTGCTGCCGCCGCCGATGTCCACCACCAGCACCTGTCCCTCGATGTGCTGGGTATGGGCGACCCCCTGATAGATGAGGCGCGCCTCCTCCTGGCCGCTGATGATCTCGATGGGGTGGTTGAGCACCTTGGCCGCCTCGCTCACAAACTCGCGGGCATTGCTGGCGCGGCGCAACGTGTAGGTACCGGCGATGCGGATCTGATCCGGATTGATGTTGGTGAGCCGCTCGGCAAATATCGACAGGCAGGCGAGGCCGCGAGCCATCGCCTCCGGACTCATCCGCTTGTGGGCATCCATCCCTTCGGCCAGCCGCACCCGCTCCTTGATGCGATCGACGATGCGAAAGCGCCCCTCGCTGAGATGGGCGATCACCATGTGAAAGCTGTTCGAGCCGAGATCGACGGCGGCGTACAGGCTATTGTCCATTGTTTGACTCTATGCGTTTGAGGTAGTCGTAAATCGCGACCTGGGAGCGAATTTTGCGGCGGTTGCCCCGCTTCACGTATTCGTTCTTCTGGTCGGCATCGATGACCCGCGCCTTGCAGGTGTCACTCAGTTGTAGCTCGAGAATATCCAGGATGCGCTGCTTGAGACGCTCGTCGTAGATGGGGGTGCCCACCTCGATGCGACCGTCAATGTTGCGGCTCATCCAGTCGGCGCTGGAGATATAGAGCTGGGGGTTGCCCCGGTTGTGGAACACCATCACCCGCGGATGTTCGAGGAAGCGGTCGATGATGCTGATGACCCGGATGTTGTCGCTAAGACCCGGCACCCCGGGGCGCAGGGCGCACATGCCGCGGATGATCATCTGGATGGGCACCCCGGCCTGGCCGGCGGCATAGAGCCGGTTGATGAGATCCCTGTCCACCAGGTTGTTGATCTTGAGGGTGATGCCGCTGGGTTGCCCCGCCTTGGCGTTGGTGAGCTCGTTGTCGATGAGCCGATAGAGCTGGCGCCGGCTGTTGATGGGGGAGACCAGCAGGTGGTTGAACTTGTAGCGCCGGTAGGGATATTCGATGTATTCAAACACGCTCTCCACCTCGGCGGTGATGTCCGGGTGGCGGGTCAGCAGGGAGAAGTCGGTGTAGATCTTGGCGGTCTTCTCGTTGAAGTTGCCGGTGCCGATGTGGGCGTAACGCACCGCCTCGCCATTTTCGTGGCGGGTGATGAGGCAGAGCTTGGAGTGGATCTTGAGGCTCGGCACCCCGAACACCACCTTGACCCCCGCATTGGTCAGGATATTGGCCCAGTCGATGTTGGCCGCCTCGTCGAAGCGGGCGCGCAGCTCCACCACCACGGTCACCTTCTTGCCGTTGTTGGCGGCATCGATGAGGGAGTGAATGATGCGCGACTTCTTGGCCACCCGGTAGATGTTGATGCGAATGGCGCTCACCGCCGGGTCGAACGCCGCTTGGCGCACCAGCTCGGTGAAGTGGTGGAACTTGTGGTACGGGTAGTAGAGCAGTATGTCCTGCTTGGTGATGGCGTCGAAGGCGTTGACGAAACCATCGAAGTCGCGGCAATCGAGGGCCGGCAGTTTGGGATTTTCCAGATAGTCCCGACCCACGTTGGGGAAGCCGATGAAATCCTTGAAGTTGTGATAGCGCCCGCCCGGCATGATGGCGTCGTAGGAGCTGATCTGCAGCTTGAGCTTCAAGAAGCTTATCATGGCCGCCGGCATCTCCCGCTCGTAGACGAAGCGCACCGGCATGGCGGTGAGGCGCTGTTTCAAGCCATCACTCATCTTGTCCACCAGGCTCAAGTCCAGCTGGTCGGAGAGGTCATACTCGGCATCCCGGGTCAGCTTGACCGCGTAGGCGGCAATCTCGTCGTAATCGAAGAAGCCCTTGAAGATCTCGTCCAGACAGAAGCGGATGACGTTGTCCAGGATGATGATCTGCTTCTTGCGACGGGTCCCTTCCGGCGGCAGCTGGAAGAAGCGGGGCAGGTCGTCGGTCGGCACCTCCACCAGGGCGTACTGGATCACCTGGCCGTTCTTCTTCATCTCGATGGCGAGATAGGTGTACTCGTCTTTCAGGAACTTGACCGGGTTGACCTCCTTGTTGAGGAGGATCGGGATGATGTGGCGCAGCACCTTCTCCTTGAAGAAGACCCGCAGCCACTGCTGGATGGATTCGGAGAGCTGGTTCTCGTTGACCAGGAAGATGTTGTGGCGGGCCAGCGCGATCAGCAGCTCCTTGTAGGTGTTGTCGAACGCCTCGCCGAGCGCCATCACCTTCTGCTGGATGGCTCGCAGCAACACCTTGGCCTCGTCGTCGCCGCCGTGCACCTCGTTGATCAGGATGCGGCGCTTGACGTCCGACACCCGTACCTTGAAGAACTCGTCCTGGTTGGAGGAGAAGATCCCCAGAAAACGGACCCGCTCGATGAGCGGGACCGTCTTGTCCATCGCCTCTTGCAACACCCGTTCATTGAATGAGAGCCAACTCAGCTCCTTCTCTTCATACTGCTTGTCGGTGCTCATGTGATGCCTCTGTGGTCAGGTCGCGTCTGCGCGGCAGTTATGGCGTGGAAATATGACAGATTGATGACCATCCGCTCAGTCGATGAAGGCCTGGTCGATGTCGACCACCAGATCGTCGGAGAGGGACTCCAGCGCACTGATGAGATCCCCCAGTTCGAGCCGGGGCGGCAGCGCCACCAGAGCGTGGGCGTAGAAGAGCGGGGCGCCGGAGTGGGGGGCGGGCTCGCAGCCGGTGGTGAGGTCGGCCACGTTGACGTTGAGCTGGCGCAAGATGCTGGCCACCTCGTGGACGATGCCGGCCCGGTCGTTGCCGGTGACGCTGACCATCACCTGCCGCTCCGGCTCCTGGCTGAGCTGGCCTTCGGCGAAGCTGACGGTGAGGCCGGGCAGCATCGCCAGTGCCTCGCACAGGCTGCGGTAGTGCTCGTCAGGCACGCTCACGTGCAGGATGCCGGCAAACTGTCCCGCCAGCTCGCTCATGGAGCTGGCCAGCCAGTTGCCCTGCTGGTGGCTGATGACGTCCGCCAGACTCTCGACGATACCGGGCTTGTCCGCTCCGATCACGGTCACGACCAATTGCTTTTGCATCCTGCTCTCCTTGGAATTGGGTTTCTCCAGCATTGTGCCTGCTGTCACAGGCCATATGAAGCCCCGCCGGCAGCAAAAATGGCGAAAAAGCGCGGCGAAGAGGGGGCTGACGCCATTTCTGCACTGCCTGCGCCCGCAGCTGCGTGGTAGAGTGATGCCCCTGTTTTGTATTGTGAAACTAGCTGGCTCTGGTGAGCGGGATGTGCGCGTATGAATAGCCTTGTCGTATCGGGATTGGTGTTGTTGGTGCTGCTTCTGCTGGCGATCTTCTGGAGCAGGGGCAAGAAGGGCAAGGTGCTGCCCTATGAGCTGCAGGAGACCCTGTTCAGCCCTGCGGAGCGATCCTTCCTCGGTGTGCTGGATCTGGCGGTGGGCGACCAGGCCCGGGTCTTTGCCAAGGTGCGGGTGGCCGATGTGCTGACGCCGGAGGCGGGGATGGGCAAGAGCAAGTGGCAGCAGGCTTTCAACAAGATCAGCGCCAAGCACGTGGACTATCTGCTTTGCAACCCCTCGGATCTCTCCTTCATCTGCGCCATAGAGCTCGATGACAGCTCCCACCGCCATCAGAAGCGCAAGGCGCGGGATAGCTTCCTCAAGGCCGCCTTTGACAGTGCCGGTCTGCCGCTGCTGCAGATCCCGGCTAGCAGCCACTATCAGGTCGAGGAGCTGCGCGAACAGATCCTGCCGCTGCTGAACCGCAGCACGGATCTGCCGCAAGAGGATCTGCTGCCGGGCGAGCGCCGCGAACCCACCTTCAGCCCTCTGCAGCTGGACAGGGTCGAGGTGGAAGAGCCCCACCATGGTGGCCGAGCCCCGGCTGTGGCCCCCATCAAGGCTATCGTATCGCCACGCCGTGCGCCGCTGCCGGCGGCCGACGCCGAGCTGGTGGACAATCTGTTTGCCGAGGTGGAAGAGGACGAAGACGAGGCTCCCCATCAAGTGCCGCACTGCCCCCGTTGCGATGCGCCGCTGGTGGAGCGGGAAGCCAAGAAGGGACCCCATGCCGGCCGCCTGTTCCTGGCCTGCAGCCGCTTCCCCGAGTGCCGTTACGCCGCGCCCCACACTCACGCCCGCCATTGACCATCCTGCCTGCTTGCGGCCCGCTACGGGCCGCAAGCAGGCGCTCTCGCTCCTGTTCCTCTCATCCTCTTGTTTGCCTGCGGCCTGCCCGCGTTACCCAAAAAAGAGTCGACAAAATTTATCTTGTGGCGCCGTTGGGTCGATAAACTTAGGTGAAATGCGACAAATTTTGACAATGCGTCGGAATTTTGGCACTTTGTGCATCCTGCATAAAGTGCGTGGCTTGACCACATAAGCACAATAAAACAATAAGTTACGTCGAGAATAGAGGGATGGATATGATGGCAATGGGAGTGTTGATTGTTGACGCCGATGCGCAGCGGCGCCAACAGTTGGGGACAGTTCTCTCGTTCATGGGGATCCCCTGGCAGGAGGTTGCCGAGGGTGATCTGGAGGTTGCCATCGAGTCATCCGGCCCGCTGCAGGGGGTACTGACCGGTGCCCTCAATGGCCGGCCGCTGGGCGAGCTGCTGACCGGTTTTCCCCGGGTGCCCTTCCTGTCGCTGGTGGAAGCCGACTTCCCCAACAGCAACTTCATCGGGGTGGCCGAGTCCCCCTTCACCTACGAATCCCTGACCCGTCACCTCCATTTTTGCCAGGCCTTCGTCTCCCTCCATCCCCGTCAGCAGACCCACGACAAGGGGCAGGCGCTGCTGCGCCTGCTGGTGGGCAAGGGCAAGGGGATCCAGGAGGTGCGCCGGCTCATCAGCCAGGTGGCCGAGACCGATGCCAACGTGCTGATCCTCGGCGAATCGGGTACCGGCAAGGAGGTGGTGGCGCGCGCCATCCATGAACTCTCGGCCCGAAGCGCGGGCCCCTTCGTGCCCATCAACTGCGGCGCCATCCCGGCCGAGCTGCTCGAGAGCGAGCTGTTCGGCCACGAGAAGGGGGCCTTCACCGGCGCCATCGCCGCCCGGCGCGGCCGCTTCGAGCTGGCCCAGGGGGGCACCCTGTTTCTCGACGAGATCGGCGACATGCCGTTGCCGATGCAGGTCAAGCTGCTGCGGGTGCTGCAGGAGCGGATGTTTGATCGGGTCGGCGGTGGCAAGCCGATTCAGGCGGACGTGCGCATCATTGCGGCTACCCACCGGGATCTGGAGGCGATGATCCGCACCCAGGTCTTCCGTGAAGATCTCTACTATCGCCTCAATGTCTTCCCCATCGAGACGCCGCCGCTGCGGGATCGGGCCGACGACATCCCGCTGCTGCTGCAGGAGCTGCTCAATCGCCATGCCGAGCTGCATCAGGGGATGATCCGCCTGACCCAGCGCGCCATGGAGTCCCTGATGCAGTATCCCTGGCCGGGCAACGTGCGCGAGCTCTCCAACCTGCTGGAGCGGCTGCTCATCCTCTACCCGCAGCAGATCGTCGATGTGGCCGACCTGCCGAGCCGCTATCGGCTGCTGCCCTGCGAGCCGCGGGATGAGCGGCTGACCGAGATGGACGAGCGCGATGCGCTGGCCGCCGTGTTCCAGGATCCGCCCGAGCTGGATCTGCCCGCCAGCCACGCCCGCGCCATGCAGCTGCCGGAGGAGGGGGTCAACCTCAAGGAGATGCTGGCTGACCTGGAAGTGGAGCTGATCCGCCAGGCGCTGGAGTCCCAGGACGGGGTGGTGGCCCGCGCTGCCGACCTGCTCGGCATGCGCCGTACCACCCTGGTGGAGAAGATGAAAAAATACGGAATGAGCAAGGAAGCATAAGGGTCAAAGCCTTGACGCCTAGCTTCAAGGCTTTGATTTAAAGTATAAATTTTAGTGGCATGGAAATTGAATAAGCTGACTCAGTCGCCAGTTTGAGGTCAGCTTTATGACAGCCCAGTCGCAAGAAACCCCGCTCCAGTCTCACGAGGTGAGCCAGCTTTACGCCATCTTCACGGCGCTGCCCACCGGTGTCTTGCTGCTCGACGGCGAGGGCCGGATCACCCGGGCCAATCCGGCCGCCAAGGCGCTGCTGGGGGAGCCGCTGGAAGGGCAGGCCTGGCGCCAGATCATCGACCGCTGCTTTCAGCCCCGCGAGGATGACGGCCACGAGATCTCCCTGCGCGATGGGCGCCGGGTGCAGCTGTCGACCCAGCCGCTGCCGGATCAGCCGGGCCAGCTGGTGTTCATCAACGATCTGACCGAAACCCGCCAGCTGCAAGATCGCATCAACCACATGAAGCGGCTGTCGGCCCTTGGCAACATGGCCGCCTCGCTGGCCCACCAGATCCGCACGCCGCTCTCCGCCGCCATGCTCTATGCCGCCAACCTAGCCAACCGCACCCTCAAACCCGAATCCCGCAGCCAGTTCCAGCAAAAGCTGATGGCACGTCTGCAGGATCTCGAGAAGCAGATCAACGACATCCTGCTGTTTGCTCGCAACGGTGACAACCAGGTGGTGACCCCCACCTCGGTACAGGGACTGCTGGCCGAAGTGCAGGCGGGGGCCGAAGCCTTCTGCGCCCAGCAGGGCTGCGAGCTGCACATGGAGGCGCCGGAGCCCGATCTCTGCCTGCTGGCCAACAACAGTGCGCTGGCGGGAGCCGTCAACAACCTCATCGCCAACGCCCAGCAGGCGGGGGCAACCTCCTTGCTGGTGAGCGCGGTGCGCAGCGGCGCCCGGGTGGAGCTGCGCATCCTCGACAACGGCAAGGGGATGCCCGCCCACCTGCTGAGCCAGATTTTCGAACCCTTTTTTACCACTCGCTCTCAGGGCACAGGCCTTGGGCTGGCGGTGGTGCAATCCGTCGTCCGTGCTCATCAGGGGGAGGTCAGCGTGGCCTCGGTCCCTGGCGAGGGCACCTGTTTTACCCTGTCGTTCCCCCTGCATCAGCAGGCGGTGCAGCTCGGAGGTGTCGCATGAGACTTGATTGTCAGCGCCATCCGGCAGGGATCAATATCAATGCGGCCAGGCTGGCTGTGGTGGGAGGTGTAGCATGACTCAGGCCCGGATCCTGGTAGTGGAAGATGACAATGGCCTGCGCGAAGCGCTGATGGATACCCTGTTGCTCGGCGGCTATGAGTGTCGCGAGGTGGACAGCGGCGAGCGGGCCCTGCTGGCCCTGTCGCGCCAGAGTTTCGACATGGTGATCTCGGATATCCAGATGGGGGGCATGGATGGCCTGACCCTGCTGGCCAACATTCGCCAGCAATATCCCCAGGTGCCGGTGCTGTTGATGACCGCCTACGCCAACATCGACGGTGCGGTGCGTGCCATGCGCGAAGGCGCCATCGACTATCTGGCCAAGCCCTTCTCCCCCGAGGTATTGCTCAATCAGGTCAGTCGTTATGTGCCGGCCCAGAAGGTGGAGAAACGGGCCGTGGTTTACGGCGATCCAAAGACTGCCGAGCTGTTCCAGCTGGCGACCCGGGTGGCCAGAAGCGAGGCCACCGTGATGGTGACCGGCCCGAGCGGGACCGGTAAAGAGGTGCTGGCCCGCTACATCCACGACAACTCCAGCCGCGCCGAACAGACGTTCGTCGCCATCAACTGCGCCGCCATTCCGGAAAACATGCTGGAGGCGACCCTGTTTGGCTACGAGAAGGGGGCCTTTACCGGCGCGGTGCAGGGCTGCCCCGGCAAGTTCGAACAGGCCCAGGGGGGGACCCTGCTGCTCGACGAGATCACCGAGATGGATCTGGGGCTGCAGGCCAAGCTGCTGCGGGTGCTGCAGGAGAAAGAGGTGGAGCGGCTCGGCAGTCGCAAGCTGATCCCGCTCGATGTGAGGGTCATCGCCACCAGCAACCGGGATCTGAAAAAAGCGGTGCAGGATGGCCTGTTTCGCGAGGATCTCTACTATCGCCTCAATGTCTTCCCGCTGCGCTGGACGGCGCTGTGGGAGCGCCCGGGCGACATACTGCCGCTGGCGGAGCACCTGCTGGCGCTGCATGCCGGTCAGCAGGGACTGCCGACGCCGCAGCTCACAGAACCCGCTCGCGAGCGGCTGCTGGCTCACCCCTGGCCCGGCAACGTGCGCGAGCTCGACAACGTGGTGCAGCGCGCCCTCATTCTGAGCCCCGACGGCCTCATCGGCTGCGAGCACCTCATTCTGGAAGAGGTGGAGGAAGAGGAGATCCGCCTGGTCGGCAACGAGCGCAGCAGCGGCAGCGAACACCTGGGCAGCGAGCTCAAGCAGCAGGAGCACCAGATCATTCTCGACACCCTGCAGGATTGCAACGGCAGCCGCAAGGCGGTGGCCGACCGGCTCGGCATCAGCCCGCGCACTCTGCGCTACAAGCTGGCCCAGATGCGCGAGGCGGGGATCGACCTGCCGGCCTGATGCCATTCCGGGCCCGCCCATGGGCCGCTGTATGGGAGGCATCATGGTCTTGGCGGCCCGCCTCGATTATCATGGGGCCTCGGCGTTATGAGCCCGATTCCTGTCTGTATCGCAGCACAGGGGTCGGCGCCTTTATAAGGGACCCCTATGATCTCTCATCGAAAACTGGAAAGCCTGCTCAATCACCTGCTCGAGCCTCATGCCATCAAGGACTACTGCCCCAATGGCCTGCAGGTGGAGGGGCGTGAGCGCATTCGCAAGGTGGTGACCGGCGTGACAGCCAGCCAGGCCCTGATCGACGCGGCCGTGGCTGCCGATGCTGACGCCATCCTGGTCCATCACGGCTACTTCTGGAGCGGCGAGCCGGCCCAGATCACCGGCATGAAACAGCGCCGCATCAAGACTCTGCTGACCCACGACATCAACCTGTTTGCCTATCACCTGCCGCTGGACGTGCACCCCGAGGTGGGCAACAACGCCCAGCTGGCCCAGTTGCTGGGCATCAAGGTGCGCCGCGGCCTTGAGCCCTGGAACAGCAAGAGCGTCGCCATGGTGGGCAAGCTGGAAGAGCCCATGAGCGGCAGCGATTTTGCCAAGCTGATTGCCGAGCGCCTTGGCCGTGAACCGCTCCATTGCGGCGACAGCGGCCCCGAGCTCATCCGCTCGGTAGCCTGGTGCACCGGTGGCGGTCAGAGCTACATCAATCTGGCGGCGGAGCAGGGCATCGATGCCTTCATCTCTGGCGAAGCCTCCGAGCAGACCATCCACACCGCCCGCGAGATGGGCATGCACTTCTACGCTGCCGGTCACCACGCCACCGAGCGTTACGGCGTCAAGGCGCTGGGGGAGTGGCTGGCGACGGTGCATGGGCTGGATGTCACCTTTATCGATATCGACAATCCGGTCTAGGTTCGATTAGCCGCGTAATTGGACGTGACTGCAGCAAGTGCGCTGGTAGATAGAAATGACAAGGGAGGCTTAAGCCTCCCTTGTTCTATTTTGCATGTGGCAGTTAACCGTTACTCGCTGGCATAACCCGCGGGGCCGAGCAGGGCGCCGTCGAGCAGGGCGGCCCCCTCCAGCATCTGCAGTCTGCCTTCACAGAACCACTGCACCACTAGCGGGTAGATGCTGTGCTCCTGCACTTGTACCCGGGCCGCCACCTCCTCGGCCGTGTCCCCTTCGAAGATGGGGACGCGCGCCTGCAGGATCACCGGGCCGCCGTCGAGCTCTTCGGTGACGAAGTGGACGCTGGCGCCGTGTTCGTCGTCACCGGCGTCGATGGCGCGTTGGTGGGTGTGCAGCCCCTGGTACTTGGGCAGCAGGGAGGGGTGGATGTTGACCATCCGCCCGGCAAAGTGCCGCACCAGGTCGGCACTCAGGATCCGCATAAACCCGGCCAGCACCACCAGGTCGGGCTGATAGTCGTTCATCAGCGCCAGCAGGGCGGCGTCATACTCCTCCCGACTGGCAAACTGCTGCTGGGCCAGGATGGCGGTGGCCACCCCCGCCTCTTTGGCACGTACCAGACCATAGGCATCGGCCTTGTTGCTGATGACGCCGACCACCTGACCGGCAATCTTGCCATCGGCACAACTGTCGAGAATGGTCTGCAGGTTGCTGCCGTTGCCGGAGATAAGGACCAGGATCCGCATCATTGGATGATGACCTGCTCCTCACCATCGGCCGCCTTGGCGATATGGCCGATATGCCAGGCGTTCTCGCCTTCTGCCTTGAGCAGGGTCAGCGCTTTTTCAAGCTGATCCGCCGGCAGGGCGATGATCATGCCGACGCCGCAGTTGAAGGTGCGGTACATCTCGTGGCGGGTGACGTTGCCGGCCTCTTGCAGCCAGCTGAACACCGCCGGCCACTGCCAGCTCTGCTCGTCGATCACCGCCTGGGTGTTGGCGGGCAGCACGCGCGGAATGTTCTCCCAGAAACCGCCGCCGGTGATGTGGGAGAGGGCGTGGATCTCGCACTCCTTGATGAGCTTGAGCACGGGTTTCACGTAGATGCGGGTCGGCTCCAGCAGGGCATTGGCCAGGGTGGTATCACCCAGTGGTTGCTGCACGTCTGCCTTGGAGACTTCCAGGATCTTGCGAATGAGGGAGAAGCCGTTGGAGTGGGGGCCGCTGGCGGCCAGGGCGATCAGGGCATCCCCTTCGCCGACCTTGCTGCCGTCGATGATCTCGCTCTTCTCCACCACACCGACGCAGAAACCGGCGATGTCGTAATCTTCCCCTTCATACATGCCCGGCATCTCGGCGGTTTCGCCGCCCACCAGGGCGCAGCCGGACTGCTCGCAGCCGGCACCGATGCCGGTGACCACGGCCGCGGCGGTGTCCACATCCAGCTTGCCGGTGGCATAGTAGTCGAGGAAGAAGAGGGGCTCGGCGCCCTGCACGATGAGGTCATTGACGCACATGGCCACCAGATCGATGCCCACTGTGTCGTGCTTCTTCAGGTCGATGGCGAGGCGCAGCTTGGTGCCCACCCCGTCGGTGCCGGAGACCAGCACCGGCTCCTTGTAGCCCGCAGGGATTTGACACAAGGCCCCAAAGCCGCCAAGACCACCAAGGACTTCAGGACGACGAGTGCGCTTTGACACGCCCTTGATACGTTCAACCAGTGCATTGCCGGCATCGATATCCACGCCAGCATCCTTGTAGCTCAGTGAGGTTTTGTCAGTCACGCGTATTCCCCGTCATATAAAGAAGTGGAGGGTAAAATTCGGGGCGTATTCTAACAGTGGCAGTGAAAAACCAGAAAGGAAATCGTTTGCGCGTTTTTGCGCGGAAATGCTCTACAAGCGGCGGCTTTTGTTGTATGATTCCGCGATTTTTTTGCGGCAGTTAGAGGAGATAATAATGAAAGTCGTTGAAGTCAAACACCCCCTGGTCAAGCACAAGATCGGTCTGATGCGTGAAGGCGATATCAGCACCAAGCGTTTCCGTGAACTGGCCAAGGAAGTGGGCAGTTTGTTGACCTACGAAGCGACCTCTGACTTCGAAACCGAGAAGGTTACCATCGATGGCTGGAACGGGCCAGTGGAAGTTGACCAGATCAAGGGCAAGAAGGTCACCGTGGTGCCCATCCTGCGTGCCGGTCTGGGCATGATGGATGGCGTGCTGGAGCACATGCCGAGCGCCCGCGTCAGCGTGGTCGGTATCTACCGCGACGAAGAGACCCTGCAGCCGGTTCCCTACTTCGAGAAGATTGTCAGCAACATCGAAGAACGTCTGGCGCTGGTCATCGACCCCATGCTGGCCACCGGCGGCTCCATGATCGCCACCATCGACCTGCTCAAGAAGAAGGGCTGCCAGTCCATCAAGGTGCTGGTGCTGGTTGCCGCGCCGGAAGGCATCAAGGCGCTGGAAGCCGCTCACCCGGACGTGGAGCTGTTCTGCGCCTCCATCGACCAGGGTCTGAACGAGAAGGGCTACATTGTCCCGGGTCTGGGCGACGCCGGCGACAAGATCTTCGGCACCAAGTAAGCCGCGATCGCCTCATCGCGTGCCTGCAGGCGCGCAAACGGAGCCGGCACCTCGCCGGCTCCGCTGTTTCTCCCGCCCCCGGCTTGCTGCCATGCGCGCCTTGCCGCTACCATAAGCACCATCTCCCATTTCGAGACTTTTCTCATGCTCAAACGTGTTGTGACCGCCTTCTGCTGCGGCTTGTCATTCATGGTGTCGGCCGCCCAGGTGACCGATCTCTATCAGGGCAAGGCCCCCACCAGCGGCGACATGGCGGCAGCCCAGTCCCAGGCCCTGGGCGAGGTGCTCGTCAAGGTGACCGGCAAGCGCGACATCCTGACCCAGCCGGCGGTGATCAAGGCGTTGGCGGCCCCCGGCGCGTTCGTGCAGCACTACGGTTATCAGGACGTGGGGCCGGTGAAGTTTCTCAAGGCCGATTTCGACGTGACCAAGGTCAATGCCCTGGTGGCCGAGAGCAAGTTCGCCCTGCTGGGCCCGGCCCGGCCGCAAGTGGCCATCTGGCTGGTGATCAATGAAGGGGAGCGGCGCATTCTGCCGGATCAGTCCAGCGATGGCTGGGCCGCCGCCCTGCGTACCCAGGCCCAGGCGATGGGGCTGCCGGTCAGCATTCCGCTGATGGACTTGGATGACAACATGGCGGTCAATGCCACCGACGTCTGGGGCCGTTTCGCCGATCCCATCCTCAAGGCGAGCCAGCGTTACGGTGCCGAGATGGTGGTGCTGGGCAAGCTCACCCCGGAGGGGGAAAAGTGGAGCATCGACTGGGGTCTCTACGGGCCCAAGGCTGGCGGTGAGCTGAGTGAACTGACCAGGGGCGAGGGCGCCGGCAGCCAGGCCGAGGTAGCGCAGACGTTCGCCGATGCCCTGGCAGGCTGGCTGGTACAAAACTACGGGGCGCGCATCTCGGGCGTGGCCTCCAGCCAGACACTGGTGGTGGAGGGATTGTCCGGTATCGACGGCATGATCACGGTGCAGAAAATGCTGCAGGGGATGGCCAGCGTCACCAAGGTGGAGATTGGTAAACTGGAGGGGGACAAGGTGACCTTCAACTTGAGCCTGCAGGGGGACAAGGCCGAGCTCATCCGCGGGCTGCAGCTGGAGAGCCGGTTGCGCCAGCTGGCGGATACCCCAGAGGGGCTGAGCTATCAATGGTCGCAGCCCTGATCCTGGCCGAGGATCCTGACCGTTCGGCCGAGAGCCATGGGCGCTCTCCTGCCAGGGCTTGAGTGCGTCGGCCAAGGAGTAGCCGTTCCCGTTAGCAATGGTCGCAGCCTGGATCCTTTATGAGGATCCACACCGCCCGGCATCGTCCGGGCGGTTCTCTATCCGCCTTCGCGATGATACACTTGCCCGCAAATGTCACAGTCAAAGCCCAACGAGTGAAGCAACCGGCCCAACTGTCTTTAGCCGTACAACTACCGGATGATGAAACCTTCGTCAGTTTTTATCCCGGCAACAATGCTCATCTGATCACCGCCCTCAAGAATGCGGCCATTGGTCAGGGTTCGCCTTTCCTCTATTTCTGGGGGGCCAAGGGATCGGGCCGCTCCCATCTGCTGCACGCCACCTGTGCCGAGGTCAATGCCCGCGACGCCGCAGCCGCCTATCTCTCCCTCGATCAGTTCGAACAGCTGGATCCCAGCATGCTCGACGCCCTCGAGAGCCTGCCGCTGGTCTGCCTCGACAGCCTGGAGGCGATCGCCGGCAATGCCCTGTGGGAACGGGCCCTGTTCGACTTTTACAACCGCTGGAAGGAGAAGGGCGAGGGGACCCTGGTGGTGACCGGTTGCAGCGCGCCGCGCAAACTGGGGCTGCAGCTGCCGGATCTCGCCTCCCGCCTCGATTGGGGGGTGAGCTTCCACCTCGACGAGCTGGACGATGAGGGCAAGCTCAGTGCCCTGCAGCTGCGTGCCGAGCTGCGGGGCTTCAAACTGCCCATCGACGTGGGCCGCTTCCTGCTCAACCGCCTCTCGCGCGACATGCGCACCCTGCTCACCACCCTCAATCAGCTCGACAACGCCTCTTTTCGTGCCAAGCGCAAGCTGACTATCCCCTTTGTTAAAGAGATCCTCGAGCTCTGAGCCCTTCGGGTGTGTTTGAGCGTGAGCGACGCCTAAGCAATGAATAAAAAGAAACCCCGGCCAGTGGCCGGGGTTTTGCTATCTCAAGGACTCTCTCAAAGAGTTCTGCCTATCAGTGGAACTGATCTTCTTCGGTGGAACCCGTTAAAGCGGTCACCGAGGATTGGCCGCCCTGGATGACGGTGGTGACCTTGTCGAAGTAACCGGTGCCCACCTCTTGCTGGTGTGCCACGAAGGTGTAACCACGTTCGGCGGCGGCAAACTCGGGCTGCTGCACCATCTCGACATAGTGCTTCATCCCTTCGCCACGGGCGTACTGGTAGGCCAGCTCGTACATGTGGAACCACATGTTGTGGATGCCCGCCAGGGTGATGAACTGGTACTTGTAACCCATGTCGGACAGCTCCTGCTGGAAGCGGGCGATGGTGGCATCGTCCAGGTTCTTCTTCCAGTTAAAGCTCGGCGAGCAGTTGTAGGCCAGGATGCGATCCGGGAACTGGGCCTTGATCGCTTCGGCAAACTTGCGCGCCTCGTCCAGATCCGGCTTGGCGGTTTCGCACCACACCATGTCGGCGTAAGGGGCGTAGGCCAGACCGCGGGCGATGGCCTGATCGATGCCGGCTCGCACCTTGTAGAAACCTTCGGCGGTGCGCTCACCGGTCAGGAAGTCCGCATCGTAAGGGTCTGCATCCGTGGTCAGCAGGTCTGCCGCGTTGGCGTCGGTTCGGGCGATCACCAGGGTGCTGGTGCCGCACACGTCGGCCGCCAGACGAGCCGCGACGAGCTTCTGCACCGCTTCCTGGGTCGGAACCAGCACCTTGCCGCCCATATGGCCGCACTTCTTGACGGAGGCGAGCTGATCTTCGAAGTGGACGCCGGCGGCGCCCGCTTCAATCATCCCCTTCATCAGCTCGAAGGCGTTCAGCACGCCGCCGAAGCCGGCTTCCGCATCCGCGACTATGGGCAGGAAGTAGTCGATGAAGCCCTCATCTTGCGGCCCGACCTTGTTGGCCCACTGGATCTGGTCGGCACGGGCGAAGGAGTTGTTGATGCGCTCCACCACCGACGGCACCGAGTTGGCCGGATAGAGGGACTGATCCGGATACATGGTGGAGGAGAGGTTGTTGTCTGCCGCTACCTGCCAGCCGGAGAGGTAAATCGCCTCGATCCCCGCCTTGGCCTGTTGCACCGCCTGGCCGCCGGTCAGGGCGCCGAGGCAGTTGACGTAGCCCTTCTTGGCGCCGCCGTGGATCAGCTCCCACAGCTTGTCTGCGCCGCGTTGGGCCAGGGTGTGCTGCGGCTGCAGGCTGCCGCGCAGGTTGACCACGTCCTCGGCGCTGTAGCCGCGTTTGATCCCTTTCCAGCGGGGGTTCTGTGCCCAGTCTTTCTCGATAGCCTGGATCTGTTGCTCACGGGTCAGTGCCATATCAGTTCCCTCTTTCATTGATTTCACGTTTCCATTGACTTGTTATTGGCGAGCCCCTTGCGGAGCCCGTGATTCAGAGCCGCTCGTAACCGGGCAGCGTCAGAAAATCGATCAGGGTATCGGCGCAGGTGATCTCTTCCATCAGGGCGCTCGCCTCGGCGAAACGACCCGACTGCCAGCGGGCTTCGCCCACCTCGCGTTTGACCACCTCCTGCTCCTCGGCCAGCATCTGGCGGAACAGATCCTTGGTCACCACCTGGCCGTTGGAGAGGCTCTTGCCGTGGCGGATCCATTGCCAGATGGAGGTGCGGGAGATCTCGGCGGTGGCCGCATCTTCCATCAGACCGTAGATGGGCACGCAGCCGTTGCCATTGATCCAGGCCTCCAGGTATTGCAGGGCAACCCGGATGTTGGTGCGCATGCCTGCCTCGGTGCGCTCGCCCTCGCAGGGTGCCAGCAGGTCGGCGGCTGTGATGGGGGCATCCTGCTCGCGCAGTACGCCGATCTGGTTCTTGGCGCTGGTCGGGATGGTAGCGTTGAACACGGCCATGGCGGTGTCGGCCAGGCCCGGGTGGGCCACCCAGGTGCCATCATGGCCGTTGTCGGCTTCACGCTGTTTGTCGGCATGTACCTTGGCGAAGACCTGTTCGTTGACGGCGGCATCCTTGGCCGGAATGAAGGCGGCCATGCCCCCCATCGCCAGCGCGCCGCGCTTGTGACAGGTCTTGATCAGCAGCCGCGAGTAGGCGGAGAGGAAAGGTTTGTCCATGGTCACCACCTGGCGGTCCGGCAGGACGCGATCAGGGTGATTCTTGAGCGTCTTGATGTAGCTGAAGATGTAGTCCCAGCGGCCGCAGTTGAGGGCCACGATGTGATCCTTCATCTGATAGAGCAGCTCGTCCATCTCGAATACCGCCGGCAGGGTTTCGATCAGCACGGTGGCCTTGATGGTGCCGCGGGGCAGGCCGAACTTGTCTTCGGTCCAGGCGAACACCTCGCTCCACCAGCGCCCTTCCAGATGGCTCTGCAACTTGGGTACGTAGAAGTAGGGGCCGGATCCCTTGGCCAGCAGCGCCTTGTGGTTGTGCAGGAAATAGAGGGCGAAGTCGAACAGGCCGCCGGGAATGGGGGCACCATCAAAGGTGACGTGTTTTTCCGGCAGGTGCAGACCGCGCACCCGGCAGATGAGCACGGCCGGATCGGCATTTAGGGTATAGGATTTCCCCTCCGGGCTCTGATAGGCAATGGTGCCATTGACCGCATCGCGCAGGTTGATTTGACCCTCGATCACCTTGTTCCAGGCGGGGGCCAGCGAATCTTCGAAGTCCGCCATGAACACCTTGACGTTGGCGTTGAGGGCGTTGATCACCATCTTGCGCTCGACCGGGCCGGTGATCTCCACACGGCGATCCTGCAGGTCGGCAGGAATGCCGCGTACCGTCCAGTCGCCGGCGCGGATGTGGGCAGTCTCAGGCAGGAAGTCCGGCAGCTCGCCGCCATCGATACGGGCCTGGCGTGCCACACGTTGTTTCAACAATTCGTCCCGTTGGGGAGCAAAGCGTTCCACCAGTTCGGATACCAGGGCCACCGCGTCCGGCGTCAGAATTTGCGCGTAATCGGGATGCATTTCGCCCTGGATGCGCAGACGGGCGCTACAGTGGGTCTGGGCCGGTGCCGACATAGTGTTCACTCCTTTGAGAATTACATTTTGAACTAATTAACTACGACTAAAGTCGATCCCTGTTTTTTCAATCTTCCCGTAACAACGGGATAACACGATTCATAAGGTGCGAAATATTGCTCTATTCGTCAACAGCTTTTTTAAAACACCCGTTTTGGTCATGATGTTAACTATATGTTTTAAATGATTTTGTTTGATTAGCGCAAAAACTCTATGCAGATGGTTATGCTCTTGTTTTCCATCCCTTCGCGGTGGTCCCATATCGGGGGGAGAACAGTCGACGGGATGTAACTTATTACGTAATAAAATTACAAATGCAAAAACAAATCCCGACCTCACTCCAAGCTTTCAAAAAACGTCCGTATGAAATGTGTTTGAGCAACCCAGCAAGCGCTTGGTGCCTTCTGGCATTGGCTGGAGAACGGTTGTTTAAAACTTAAGTCGCTCAATGGGACCAAATGGGGTCCAGTGGCAGCAGAGTGAGAAAGTGATGGGCAATAACGTAGGTTTGTATCACCTCAGAGGATGGCGTGTGCAGGTGAGGGGAGGAACGCTGGCAGCAGATATGACTGCCGCTATTTCGTTACGCAGGATATTGTTGTTATTTGTATCAGCGGGCCATCCTGGCCCTCAAAGGAGGTATCAAGGGGAGATGATCCCGAGTGTCGCGACCCTGAGCTCCCGTGACAGGAAGGGTTGACGCCAAGGCTGACGGTTCAGTAGTCATCGTCCGGCGCCGCCAGATCGACGATGTCGAGCCGTACGACGGGGCCATGCTCGGCCACATACTGGTTGGCACCGGTTTCGGTAGTCGGCTGGGGCAGGGGAGAGTGTTCGGGTTGTGCTTCAACTGCTTGCGTCATGGGTGCTTGCCTCACTGGATTGCAAGCCGGTTGGTGACTCCATCACCCGGGTTTCCACCTCCCTGTACGAAATGCCGGCGGAAAAGTCGCGTATCCTAGCGATACTCTCGAAAGGTTTCAAGCGGTTCTGAATAAAATCCGTACCGCAACTGATTGGTGACTCTTTGAAGGAGAGGGCGTGACACGAGAGGCTAATGGCGAGCGGCGGGTGAAGATCGGGATGACGGACAAAAAAATAGCCCAGTCGCTGGACTGGGCTATTTGCGGGGAATGATGGTCGGCGTGAGAGGATTTGAACCTCCGACCCCTGACACCCCATGACAGTGCGCTACCTGGCTGCGCTACACGCCGACAAGGTCAGTCTGTGCTGACGGGGAGGAAGTCTAATGTTCCGCACCTTTGGACGCAACTCCTTTTTTATCATAGAGATGCTGACTGCTTCTTTATTGCTCAGCACAGATGGAACTTGGGGGCGCCAGCGGGATTTGGCATAATCGCCGCCCTGCCGCAGGCATGGATGGCGGGACCTATGCCACAGAGATCGGCGGCACGGGGCCGTGATACCGTCTTTCGCCGACAGCATTATCTGTCGTCATCAACCAGTCAGAGAGGAGCAGGGCGTGAAACCATCGGACGTTGCCGCACAGGCGAGCCAGCACGAGCAGGATGAACGCTGGATGCGCCATGCCATGGCGCTGGCCGCCAGGGCCGAGGGGATCGGCGAGATCCCGGTGGGCGCCGTGCTGGTGCTGGGGGAGGAGATCGTCGCAGAGGGTTGGAACCGCTCCATCAGCGAGCACGATGCCTGTGCCCATGCCGAGGTGATGGCGCTCCGGGCTGCCGGCGAGCGGCTGCAAAACTACCGTCTGCTCGACACCACCCTCTATGTGACCCTGGAGCCCTGCTGCATGTGTGCCGGCGCCCTGATCCACAGCCGGGTCAAGCGGGTGGTCTATGGCGCGCGGGATTTGAAGACCGGCGCGGCCGGCTCAGTGTTCGAGATCCTGCAGGACCCGCGTCACAATCACAGGGTCGAGCTGACCGGCGGCGTGCTGGCAGAGGCCTGCTCGGCCCAGCTGTCGGATTTCTTCAGGCGTCGCCGCGCCGAGAAAAAGGCCGCCAGATTGGCACTGCAACAAACCCCGGCCGCCAACGATTGAGGCGCATCGGCGCAAGCGGCGCGCCCCAGAGGTGCTTGCACTACATTTTTAGCCTTATAAAACAGTTGGTTGCCATCTTCTCCATGGCATCTTTGATGCCGCTTTCTTG
The DNA here is from genome assembly GCF_049175815.1 of Aeromonas sp. 600276. NCBI lineage: Bacteria > Pseudomonadati > Pseudomonadota > Gammaproteobacteria > Aeromonadales > Aeromonadaceae > Aeromonas > Aeromonas sp. 600276. The sequence goes on from NZ_JAAKVU010000011.1 coordinate 105,580, forward strand.
CCTGCAAATAAGCCTGGTTCACGGGACCTTCATGTAACAAAACTGTCATGCAACCGCCATATAATGCCGCCAAGCCTAGCTCACATTGAGGTTTTGCATGTCATCGGAATCGTTGCACCTGGTTATGGCGGGGAGCAGAAAGCGCCGTATCAAGGATAAGTTGGCCAAGTACGGGGTGACCACGGGCGGAGCCCTGGTACTGGTCGCCCTGTTGCTTATTTTCTTCTATCTGCTCTATGTGGTGAAACCCATCTTCAATGGCGCCTCCATGGAGCCGACCGCATCGTTTACCCTGCCCATTCAGGGCAAAACCGCCTGGCTCGGGGTGGAGGAGCAGAACGAGATCGGCTATCGCTTCAGCGACCAGGGCCAGGTCAATTTCTTTGCCGTCCAGAATGATGGCAAGGTCAAGGTGGGCCAGTCGCTCGGTCAGGCACAGGTAAAGGGTGACATCACCGCCGTCGCGCCGCCGTCGCCGGGCCAGAAGCTGATGGCCTACGGTTTTGCCGACGGCAAGGCCCAGGTGGTGCAGCCCGCTTTCAAGGTCTCCTATCCCAACGACGTGCGGGTCATCGAACCCAGTCTGCAGTACCCCTTCGGCGAAGAGCCGGTCGTGGTGGACCCTGAGGGCAAGGCGCTGTCGCTGATGGTATTTGAAGCCACCAAGGACAAGATGGCCACCGCGGCCGTGACCGCCGATGGTCGCGGCGTCATGATGGTGATGAGCGGCGAGGAGAACTTCCTCTCCGGCGAAGTCGAGTGGAGCGCCCAGAACTACAGCATCCCCTCCCTGCCGCGCCACGTGGATCAGATGTTGCTGACCCCCAACCTGCGGATCCTGTTCGTGCGCGAGGGCAATCGCCTCTCGGTCTACGACATTCACAATCTGAACGACATCTCCCTGCGCAACGTGCTGGAGATCAATGCCCCCGATGCAAACGTGACCCGGGTCGAGCTGCTCTCAGGTGCCTCCTCCCTGCTGGTGGGCAACGACAATGGCGTCATCTCCCAGTGGTTCGAAGTGGCCCGGGACGGCAAGCGCCAGTTCACCCAGATCCGCGACTTCAAGGGTGATGGTGCCGTGGCGCAGCTGACCCCGGAACATTTTCGCAAGGGCTTCATCAGTGCCGACAAGAGCGGCACCATCAGCTTCTTCCACGCCACCGGCGAAACCAAGCTGCTGAGCGAGAAGGTGGAGGGCGGCGCCCTGTCGGCGCTGGCCATCTCACCCCGTCACAACGTGCTGCTGATGCAGCAGGGGGACGCCTTCAAGCTGTTTGCGGTGGAGAACGAGCACCCCGAGGTGACCTGGTCGGCGCTCTGGCAACAGGTGTGGTATGAAGGCTACCCCGAGCCCCAGTACGTGTGGCAGTCCACCTCCGCCAGCAACGACTTCGAAGCCAAGCTGAGCCTGGTGCCGCTGGTGTTCGGTACCCTCAAGGCTTCCTTCTATGCCATGGTGTTTGCGGTGCCGCTCGGCGTCGCCGGCGCCATCTACACCGCCTACTTCATGTCGGCGGGGCTGCGCAAATACGTCAAGCCGACGGTGGAGATCATGGCGGCCCTGCCGACCGTTATCCTCGGCTTCCTGGCGGGTCTGTGGCTCGCTCCCATCATCGAGGGGGCGCTGCCCGGCGTGGTGCTGCTGCTGATCCTGCTGCCGATGGGGATGCTGCTGACCGCCCTGGTCTGGAACTACCTGCCGGAGCGCGGCAAATCCTGGCTGCCGGAGGGATGGCACGCCATCCTGCTGATCCCGGTGCTGCTGCTGATTGGCTGGGGCGCCTTCGCGGTGAGCCCGCTCATCGAGAACGCCTTCATGCACGGTGACTCGCGCATCTGGCTGACCCACGACATGGGCATCAAGTTTGACCAGCGCAACTCCCTGGTGGTCGGCATCGCCATGGGCTTTGCGGTCATTCCCACCATCTTCTCCATCGCCGAAGACGCCGTCTTCTCGGTGCCCAAGCACCTCACCCAGGGCTCCCTGGCCCTCGGTGCCACGCCATGGCAGACCCTGAGCCGGGTGGTGATCCTCACCGCCAGCCCGGGCATCTTCTCGGCGGTGATGATGGGCCTTGGCCGCGCCGTGGGCGAGACCATGATAGTGCTGATGGCCACCGGCAATACCCCCATCATGGACTTCTCCATGTTCCAGGGGCTGCGCACCCTGGCCGCCAACATCGCGGTGGAGATGCCGGAATCGGAAGTGGGCAGCTCTCACTATCGGGTACTGTTCCTCGCCGCCTTCGTGCTGTTCGTGTTCACCTTCTTGTTCAATACCCTGGCCGAGTTCATCCGTCAGCGGTTGCGTGAAAAATACAGCTCCCTGTGATGGGCTGCTCTGTAAGGATCGAGGAATCGACAATGGGTAAGTGGTTTAAATCGGGGGCCCCCTGGATCTGGATGACCGGCGGCGCCGTCAGCCTGAGTCTGGTAGCGGTACTGGGTCTGCTGCTGCTGATCGGCTGGCGTGGTCTGGTCTACTTCTGGCCCCACCCCATCTATGAGTGGCAATTGGAAGACGCCCAAGGCAACAAGAGCGTGCTGATCGGCGAAATCAACGACCGCGAGCTGGTGCCGGTCGAGCGGTTGCGGGCCGCCGGCCTGCCGCTGGCAGGGGAGGAGCGCGAGCTGCTGACCCGCTATCTGGTCAAGACCGGCAACCGCGAGTTCGTCGACCTGGACTTCCGCTGGGTGCTGGAGACCGACATCAAGTCCCAGAGCCTGCCGGCGGAGCTGGCCATGGTGGAGCGTGCCACCAACGGCAACTTCTACGGCTATATCGTCGCGGTGAAAGAGGATGGCCGCGAGCTCACCTCGGATCTGCATCCTGCCCTGCAGCGGGTGCTGGCGCGGGCCAACGGCCTCTCCGAACAGGCCGACGATCTGCAAAAAGGGGACATCGGCAGCATCAACTATCAACTGGAGCGGCTGCGCCTGAAAGAGCGCAAGGCCGAGCTGGACGACAAGCTGACCGATCAGCTTAAAGCTGAGCTGGCGAGCGAGCGTCAGGCCCTCAACGATCGTTATCAGGTGCTGGAGAAGGAGCTCTTCTCCCTGCGTGCCCAGGCAGACAGAGACAGCATCACGGTCAAGGACATGCGTGGCGAACTGGTGACCATGCCCATGTCCAAGGTGCTGGACGTGGTGTGGCCCAACGACATGAGCCTGCCGGCCAAGGTGGGTTACTGGTTCCACCAGATCGGCAAGTTTGTCTCCGACGATCCGCGCGAGGCCAACACTGAGGGCGGGGTGTTCCCGGCCATCTTCGGCACTGTCTTCATGGTGTTCCTGATGGCGATCATCGTGACTCCGCTGGGGGTTATCGCTGCGGTCTACCTGCACGAGTACGCGGGCAAGAACAGCCTGACCAAGATCATCCGCATTGCGGTGATCAACCTGGCGGGCGTGCCCTCCATCGTGTACGGCGTGTTCGGTCTGGGCTTCTTCGTCTACACCCTCGGTGGTTCGCTGGACCAGCTGTTCTATCCGGAAGCGCTGCCGAGTCCGACCTTCGGCTCCCCTGGCGTCATCTGGTCTGCGCTGACCCTGGCCATCCTGACCCTGCCGGTGGTGATCGTCTCCACCGAAGAGGGGCTGGCCCGGATCCCGAGCACCATCCGCCAGGGGTCCCTCGCGCTGGGGGCCACCCAGGCCGAGACCCTGTGGCGCATCGTGCTGCCCATGGCGAGCCCGGCCATCATGACCGGCCTCATCCTGGCCATCGCCCGCGCGGCCGGTGAAGTGGCGCCGCTGATGCTGGTGGGGGTGGTGAAACTGGCGCCGACCCTGCCGATGGACGGCAACTTCCCGTATCTGCACGTGGAGCGCAAGTTCATGCACCTGGGCTTCCACATCTATGACGTCGGCTTCCAGAGCCCCAACGTCGAGGCGGCGCGTCCCCTGGTCTACGCCACCTCCTTCCTGCTGGTGACGGTGATTGTCGGCCTCAACCTGACGGCCATCGGTATCCGCAACCACTTGCGTGAGAAATTCCGGTCGCTGGAACATTGATAGACCAGCACCACAGAGACGGGCAGGGAACGGGGTTCCTTGCCAGCCAAGCGTTCCGGCCGCGGGCAATGAGAGTGCCCGCCGCCACCGACAGATTTTGAGGTAACAGATGATCAACGTAACGACCGCCGCGACCCAGCATACCGCGACCGACCTGCTCAACCTGAGCCCGGAGCAGACCGCGCTGGAGGTGAAGGATCTCAACCTGTACTACGGCAACAAACAGGCGCTGTTCAACGTCAACATGAAGATCCCCAAGGGCCAGGTCACCGCCTTTATCGGCCCCTCCGGCTGCGGCAAGTCCACCCTGCTGCGCTGCATCAACCGGATGAACGACCTGGTGGAGATCTGCCGCATCGAGGGCGAAATTCAGCTGCACGGTCACAACATCTATGACAAGAGCGTCGATGTCTCCGCCCTGCGCCGTCAGGTGGGCATGGTGTTCCAGCGCCCCAACCCCTTCCCCAAGTCCATCTACGAGAACGTGGTCTATGGCCTGCGCCTGCAGGGCATCAACGACAGACGCACCCTGGACGAGGCGGCCGAGCGCTCCCTGCGCGGCGCGGCCCTGTGGGACGAGGTGAAGGACCGTCTGCATGACAACGCCTTCGGCCTCTCCGGTGGTCAGCAGCAGCGTCTGGTGATTGCCCGTGCCATCGCCATCGAGCCGGAAGTGCTGCTGCTCGATGAACCCACCTCGGCGCTCGACCCCATCTCCACCCTCACCATCGAGGAGCTGATCAACGAGCTCAAGAGCCAGTTCACCGTGGTGATCGTGACCCACAACATGCAGCAGGCGGCGCGGGTGTCGGATCAGACCGCCTTCATGTACATGGGCGAGCTCATCGAGTACTCGGACACCAACACCATCTTCACCACCCCGGCCAAGAAGAAGACCGAAGACTACATCACCGGTCGTTACGGCTAAGGGATGCTGGTGATGGAGATGAGCAAGATGAGCATCAACAAACAGATTACCCGTCAGTTCAACGGCTAGGGCGTGTTGGTGCAACAAGGGTTATGGGGATGAGCAAGATGAGCATCAACAAACAGATTACCCGTCAGTTCAACGACTAAGGCATACTCGGAGCATCAAGGATTATTGGTATGGACAATATGAACCTCAACAAACACATCTCCGGTCAGTTCAATGCCGAGCTCGAGAGCGTGCGCAACCAGGTGCTGGTGATGGGCGGGCTGGTGGAGCAGCAGCTGACCGACGCCATCGCGGCGATCCACGATCAGGATCTGGACGCGGCGCGCAAGATCGTCGCCAACGACCATAACGTCAACGCCATGGAAGTGGCGATCGACGAGGAGTGCACCCGCATCATCGCCAAGCGCCAGCCCACCGCCTCCGACCTGCGGCTGGTGATGGCCATCATCAAGACCATCACCGACTTGGAGCGCATTGGCGATGTGGCGGACAAGATCGCCCGCATGCTGACCGACAACGCCAACAAGCCGCAGCCGCCGCTGGTGTCGCTGGAGAACATGGGCCGCCGCACCATCAAAATGCTGCACGACGTGCTGGACGCCTTCGCCCGTATGGATCTCGATGCTGCGCTGGCGGTCTACAAGGAAGATGACAAGGTGGACCGGGAGTACGAGTCCATCATTCGCGAGCTGATGACCTACATGATGGAAGATCCGCGTACCATACCGCAGGTGCTCAACGTGCTGTGGGCGGCGCGGGCCATCGAGCGGGTCGGCGATCGCTGCCAGCATATCTGCGAATACATCGTCTACTACGTGAAAGGCAAGGACGTGCGCCACACCAAGGCGGACGACCTGGGCACCCTGCTGGGGAAAGGGTGAGTCTGAAATGAATAAAAAGGCGCTTTGAGCGCCTTGGTGAAATGGTTCAATCGATTGAAATAAAAGGATTTATTTCTAATTTTGTCCACATGTTGACCACATCGAGAATACTTGGGGCCATTGGCCCCTTTCTTCTATCAAACCGTACCTCTGAGTTTGTGAACGCACACTTCAACGCAGCATAGCCGTGATCATTCTTCCTAAGCATCATCCATACCACCTGTTTATGGGTGATGGCCTCGTTTCCAAAGGCGGCTTGAGAAACCTCAAAAAAGACCTTGAAATCAATAATGGATAGCCCCATATGAGAATTTAGCAATGGTGCTCACGATATAAATCCACAAAGTTACATTATATGGCTTTTATTTTAGTAAAGAATAAGAAGCACACATCGGATAAAACCCCTCCAGCCGAATACACAAGCTGGTTAGATTTTTGGGAAAAAAAGAAAGGAAAAGCTGCAACTGTATGTGAGAGATTAGGTTGTGAAGAAACCAAAGATCTAGTTGGCGCACATGTCATCAAATCCGGAGACGGTGGCAAAGAATACATTCTTCCTCTTTGTAAAGGCAGCGATTGTAATCACACCTCAAATGAAAATGAATTCAAAGCATGGGATAGCGATTTGATCCCAGTAACTGAGGAAGCATAACATGGCATTTTCTCAACAAACGATAGATGCCGTTTGGGCAAAAGCAACACATTGTGGCACCGAAAATGAAGGAAATGGCTTCAGGAAAGATCAGTGTACCGCTTGGATTAAGAAAAGTTCTTACGGTACGACAGGTACTTATGGGTGGGAAATTGATCACATCACGCCAGTGTCGTCAGGAGGTTCTGACAACCTTAGCAACCTCAGGCCACTGCATTGGGCTAACAATAGAGCCCGCAGTGATGGCCGCTTGAAAACTGAGAAGCCAGAAATAAAATCTGTAGATAACGAGAATTACCGCCTAGATAATAATGGTAATTACAAGAAAATGTAATTCTTTAAAAAATGTGTGTGCGGATATTAGTAATATTCTGACACCGGCCTCTAGCCGGTGTCTTTTTATTCTAATTTAGAGCTATATCAAATTCTTTAAGAGGTATCGTCTACCGGTTAGGGTCAGCCAAGTATTAAGAGTGTGCCAACACATGCGGCTAGGAAGATGAAACTCATCAGGGTTGATATGACAGCTAGCCACTTTAGCCCGTTTGGGCATTTGTAGCGTTTTGAATCGACCATTAGTGCAATACCATACCGGTGGAATCTTGTGAAGCGATTAACTAACCACTGGCTTTCAAACTTTGGGTTATCAGACATGAACTGATCCAGCTTTGGCGTCATGAAAATCATCATGAGCAAAGTGAACGGCAATGTGAAAAATAGCCCTAATAATATTAGGCTGCTGATGGCCCCAATCAGATTGAGTATGTCAGTCATCAAGAACACCTTTCATTTTATACAAAACATCCATCATCTTTTCTGAACCTTTGTCGGCAGCATCGGAAATGATCTCTCCAACCATAGCTCCCATCTCACTGAACTTGTCACCAGCGTAATAGCCGCCGGCCACTGCTCCACCGATGCCAACTACAGCAATAACAGGAGCTGATAGCACAACGCCAAAGGCGATAGCGACACCACTGGCCGCCCCAATAGCGAAAGAACCCCCAACTTCAGCTCCCCAGATCCCTCCACCGACGGCCCCACTAAAGCGCCCAATTTCACGCGCAGTAGTTTTTTGGCATTGAGTACCTTCGGTACATGCGTGATGAATCTTGGTTAAGCCTGTCGCCGCGTCCAGCCCGATACTGACATATCCAATCCGGTTTGCGCCTGCAACGAACTTACTCATATGGGCAATTCGTTCTCCAAGTGCTGGGACTTCTCCATGGCGTGAGACAGTTCGCCAGTTATGCAGTACCGATTTTGTGGATAGACCGAGTCGCTTTTTGAGGGTGCTGTAATCCGAGATACTGATTCCAGACACGGCTAGTTTTGACAAGTGTCCATCCAGCTTGCTGAATAGCATTTGTCTTTGCAGGTAAAATTCAGGGGGGAAAGGTTTCCCTTTGCTGCTGCTGACGTGAGCAACATAAAGGGTATTGAGCTCTTTGAGTACATTTTGTACTTGCTCCAACTTCTTGGAAGCTGCAGTGCTTATTGCCCCGAATGTTGCCGATGTAGTGCTTAGGTCATGAGCCGCCACCCAGTCAAAGACGTCAAAATGTTGTTTGAGTGTTGAGGCCTCTTCTGGGGTTAATTTCTGGAGCGCCCCACTTGCTGCTTTCGCTTGTGTCTCAAGCAGGATCAGCCGGTCTTTTTCTGCCAATGTTTGAGGGTTGTTGGCCAGAATCACAATCTCACCTGGCAGCACCATGTCTTGCAGGTGCTCGTTATTGCGTTCAAACATCGATTGCTGCTGAAAGTTGGCCTCTGGGCCGTACAACTTCTTGTAGATCGCTTCCTTGCTCTGGTGGAATTCGTTCCAGTAGTACCCCACGTCAAAGATTTCTATCTCCGGGCCTTGGGTTGCCGGCATCAGCTTGCTCAGGGTAGGCTCGGGTTCTGAAGTAGGTTGTGGGTGATAGGGGGCAGAACCAAACCCGCTGGATGGGGTTTGCTTGGCCTCATAGGCTTCCTCGACTGTGCGACGGAACTCGTCAGAGCCGGTGATCTGCAGTTTGCCGTCCACCATTTTCACACAGCTATCGCGATCCCCTGCTCGGCCCACCATGACTCTGCTGCCGTCTCTGGCGCTGCCGCGCTCCGGGCCTTGTATCCTGGTGAACTCGTCGAGATTCAGCTCACAGATGTTTTTGGCCGCCATGAATTCTCCCGATATTTGTCTGCCCTTTTTGTGAGCGGGTAGTCTGCCACAGGTTCGGATGAGAACAAAACTCTAGGAGGCCAATTGCAGGGGATGAGACTGCGCAGGTATGATGCCACGCTGTTCGGTGATGCCCAGTTCATGCGGCGCCATTCCCTGGCCTTGTTTTGGTTACGTCAGCAGTAGAAACCCCAGCCACAGCTGGGGTTTCTTTCTTATCATGGAGAGGCTTGTCCCTGAAATATGGATTCTTAATGCTTTACTCGTGAAATTCTAGGCCCTTACCAGAAATTACTGGGCAAGCCTTGCGCCATAAGGCTTGCCCGTTTATCCCATTGTGATGGCCGCTTCAAAGAATAAGAGTTATCTAATATGTTATAGATATTTTTAGAATGCCATTTATACGAGACAAAACTATATGCTTTCTCATTGCCATTGTGAGGCTTGTTTAGGTATTATTGTTTAGCGTATGCTATAAACGCATACACGAATAATATCAGTAGTTTCAATAAACTTAACCACATGGTGTTTTAGAGTGAAAAAACTAGCGCTTGCCACTTTACTCATAATTTCTTCTACTCAATCATACGCAGACTGTCAGTATAGTAAGAAAATCATTCTGCCAACTTGGTTTACAGCGAATACCGCTGAATATGTATACAATGTTGTAAATACATCATCCTCACCGATTCAAGTTAAAATAACCCTGATAAATGCGGATGGTAATGAATACACTGAAGATACTAATCCAGGTCAAAACCTCTTTGCTTCCGGTCACTTCATCGGAAGTCCTGTAAATCCGGATGGTGCAACATTAAATTCTAGAAATCATGGGGTGCTGATCCTGAGAGGTACAACATCAGGTGCTAGTGGGTATGGTGAGCTAACTTGGACATCAGAAAAATGTTTAGAAGCTCCATTGTTAATTAGTATGACCTATGGTTCTCCTAATCACTTTGATTGGTTCCATTTGAATGGTGGAAAACCACTGTAAATAAATGCTGTGTATGTAAATTTAGGTGATGGAGTTGATGGGGCGAACCTTGTCCATACAAAGGCATGTTTCAGCTTTACGTTACTTTAGCTCCATTACCATTTACTTTCCATTCAGCTCATTTGGCTGTATCTAGGAGCCTGAACGTTTCACTCGTGAAATTCTGGATTGTAGTGGTCTAATCATCCCGGACACTGTTTTAGGTGGTAGAGTCGCCACCATAATCTGAGGTGTTCAATGACAAGATTGCGTCGCTCATTTACTGCCAAGTTCAAACTGGAAGCCGCATCCCTGGTGGTCGACCAGGGGTATTCAGTCCCCGAAGCCAGCCGTTCCCAGGATGTCGGTGAAACCGTATTTTGCCGCAGGGTTCAGCAGCTTCAATCCAAACGCAGTGGCAGTACCTCAATCAGCAAAGCGCTGACTCCGGAGCAGCAGAAAATCCAGGAGTTGGAAACCCGTATCAACCGGCTCGAGCGCGAAAAGGGCATACTAAAAAAGGCTACTGCTCTCTTGATGGCGAATGGGGGAAACATTTTGGTGCTGCAACGAATCCTGGGTCATGCCTCTATCCAACAGACGATGACCTATGCTCATTTCACGCCTGATTTTTACAGGATGCAATGCAGTTCAACCCGCTCAGGGGGGGGGCTGGTTAGGTGTGGAGTATCCACATCATTGACCACACCTTAGCGTTTATGGGTGGGAATGAAAGCTTATCAGAGCCCCTAGCCAAGCTGAGGTCCTTACGCTGTAAGTCAGGTAGAACAAGGCTTAGCGCCGTATGCCCTTAGTTTTAACGGGTTGGTGACTCTGATGGCGAAATGAATAAAAAGGCGCTTTGAGCGCCTTTTTTGTTGCCTTTTCAGTCAGTGCAAGATATCGCCACCCGACTGGCGCTTTTCTGCTAGAATATGCCCCCTGTGTGAGTCCCGGATCGACTCACGGTCCGGTCTCCCGGACCCAGTTTGCCGTCTTGTGCTAAGGCGGGTGTAGCAATAGGTTAATCATGAGTTTTGCCGATAGTTTATTTTTCCTGATGCTGCTGGTTGCCGGCAGCGTGTTCTTCTCTCTCTCCGAGATATCCCTCGCCGCCTCCCGCAAGATCAAGTTGCAGGTGATGGCCGATGAGGGCAACCGCCATGCCGAAAAGGTACTGGCACTGCAGGCCCAGCCGGGCAACTTCTTCACCGTGGTACAGATCGGGCTCAATACCGTCGCCATCCTGGGCGGTATCCTGGGCGAATCCGCCCTGAACCCGGCCATCAAGGAGCTGGTCTCCGAGTTCTATCAGGGGCCCTGGCTGAGTGAAATCAGCTCGGCGACCTCCTTCGTGTTCGTCACCGGCATGTTCATTCTCATCGCCGATCTGATGCCCAAGCGCCTCGCCATGACCATGCCGGAGCGGATCGCCGTGGTGGTGGTGCGCCCCATGCTGCTGTGCGTCACCCTGCTGATGCCGCTGGTGTGGTTGTTCAACGGCATGGCCAACGGCCTGTTCCGGCTGCTGCGCATCTCCATGGTGCGCAACGACGAGATCACCTCCGACGACATCTATGCGGTGATGGATGCGGGGGCCGAGGCCGGCGTCATCCAGCGCGAGGAGCATCAGCTCATCGAGAACGTGTTCGAGCTGCAGTCCCTCGGCGTTACCTCCGCCATGACGGCGCGCGAGAGCCTCATCTACTTCACCCTGCAAGAGGGGGAGGAGAGCATCAAGGCCAAGATCGCCGAGCACCCCCACAACAAGTTCCTGGTGTGCGACCACAACCTCGACAGCATCAAGGGTTTCGTCGACTCCAAGGAGCTGCTGATCCGGGTCATCAGCGGCCAGAGCATCGATCTCAACAGCGGCTCCCTGGTGCAGAACGTCATCATCATCCCCGACACCCTCAACCTCTATGAGGCGATGGAGTACTTCAAGAACCATCGCGGCGACTTTGCGGTGGTGATGAACGAGTACGCGCTGGTGGTGGGTATCGTCACCATGAACGACCTGATGAGTACCGTCATGGGCGAGTGGGCCACCCACGTGGTGGAAGAGCAGATCGTGCAGCGGGATGAGAACTCCTGGCTGGTGGACGGGGTGACCCCCATCTCCGACGTGATGCGTGCCTTCGACATCGAGGAGTTCCCGGAAAACCAGAATTATGAAACCATCGCCGGCTTCATCATGTACATGCTGCGCAAGATCCCCAAGCGAACCGACTCGGTCAAATATGCCGGTTACAAGTTTGAAGTGGTGGACATCGACAGCTACAAGATTGACCAGCTGCTGGTCACCCGGGTAGAGGCCACGCCGGCCGACAAGCCCGCTCAGGAATCGTAAAAGGAGCTCGTTAGCAATCATGAAGATGCAGTCTCATTCCCGTGCGCTGGCCTGTGTGGCGCTCGCCCTGGCACTCGGTGCCTGCAGCCAGAGCGCGCCGCGCAAGGCCACCACAGTCGCCAAACCGGTTGCCCCCAAGGCGGCCGTGGTCGTGCCGCAGCAGGACCCGGATGCGGTGGTGCAAAGCGCCGTGGCCGAGCCGAGCCCGGTGTTCGACGAGGAGTATCACGGCCCGGATCAAGGGTCGCTCGAGTCGGTGACCGCCCTGTTTGCCCGCGGCTACATCGAATCGGCCATGCGCGAGACCATGCTGGCGGCGGTGCACAGCGACTACCCGCTGCTGGGCATGCGGGACGTGCGCCTGACCGACCCGGTGGCCAAGTTCCTCACCTCGGCCCAGGCCCGTACCACGGCTCACGACTACCTCTATGCCGGGGTGCAGCGCCGGTTGGGGCGCCCGCTCAGCCCCGCCCAGTGGGAGCAGATCTGGCAGGGGTATCCTCAGCAGGGTCGGGTCTCCGACTGGGTCAAACAGACCAAGCGGGTACTGGCCGGGCGTTGAGCCGCCAGTTCGTCTGTTGCCACAAGAGGCCACCTTAGGGTGGCCTCTTGCTTTTCTGCCTTCTGCGTTTGTGGTTTTGCGGTGATGCCGGTTGCCGTCGGGCGGGCTTTGCTTTATCTTGTTTTGGCCATCTAAACATCCATATGTTTTTATGGCTGATTTGTTCAGGGTGACGATGGCGACGGGTTGCCGCGCCGCCGGGGTAGGCGCAACGGATAAAGCGCACAGTCCCGCACAGCAAGACAACAACACAACAAGAGACGAGACAGATGGATACGCAGGCATTGTGGATACTGGATGGCGGCATGGGGCGCGAGCTGGCACGGCGGGGCGCGCCGTTTCGCCAGCCGGAGTGGTCGGCGCTGGCCCTGATGGAGGCCCCCGAGACGGTGCGCGAGGTGCACCGAGCCTATGTGGCGAGCGGGGCCCAAATCATCACCACCAACAGCTATGCGCTGGTGCCGTTTCATATCGGTGAGGCGCGCTTTGCGGCAGAGGGGGAGCGGCTGGCGGCCCTGGCCGGTCAGCTGGCCCGCGAGGTGGCCGATGAGCAGCCGGGCCGCGTGCAGGTGGCCGGCTCCTTGCCGCCGCTCTTTGGCTCCTACCGCGCCGACCTGTTCGACGCGGAACGGGTGAGCGAGCTGGCGACCCCGCTTATTCGGGCGCTCTCCCCCCGAGTGGATCTCTGGCTGGCGGAGACCATGAGCCTCATCGCCGAGCCGCTGGCCCTCAAGGCCCTGCTGCCCGAGGATGGCAAGCCGTTCTGGGTTTCCTTCACCCTGGAGGACGAGGCGCCGGGCAGCGAGCCGACCCTGCGTTCCGGTGAGCGGGTGGCGGACGCCGTCGCCGCCTTGGCCGAGGCCGGGGTGGATGCCATCCTGTTCAACTGCTGCCAGCCCGAGGTGATCGACGCCGCGCTCAAGGTGGCCAGGGCCGGTCTGCAGGCGCTGGGTCGCAGCGACGTTCGCCTCGGCGCCTATGCCAACGCCTTCCCGCCCCAGCCGAAGGAAGCGACCGCCAACGACGGGCTGGACGAGATCCGCACCGATCTGGGACCGCTGGATTATCTGGGCAGGGCCGAGCGCTGGCGCGCTGCCGGGGCAAGCCTCATCGGCGGCTGCTGCGGCATCGGCCCGGAACACATTGAGGCGCTGGCCAGCCGGCTGCGTTAAGGAGCGCCCATGAAAGAGAGTAAGATCGGGCTCTGGTCCCTCACCGCGCTGGTGTTCAGCTCCATGGTGGGGGCGGGCATCTTCAGCCTGCCGCAAAACATGGCCGAGGTGGCTGGCGCGCGCGCCGTGCTGATCGGCTGGGCCGTCACCGGGGTCGGCATCCTGGCGCTGGCCATGAGTTTTCTCTATCTGTCGCGCTTAAGGCCGGAACTCGATGGCGGCATCTACAGCTACGCCCGGGCCGGTTTCGGCGATCTGGTGGGTTTCTTCTCCGCCTGGGGCTATTGGCTGTGCGCCACCATCGGCGTGGTGGGCTATCTGGTGATCGCCTTCGCGGCGCTGGGCAGCTTCGTCGACACCCCGGAGCGGGTCTGGTTTGGCGAGGGCAACACCCTGGCAGCCTTCATCGGCGAGTCCTGCATCCTCTGGGCGGTGCACCTGCTGGTGGCCCGCGGCGTGCAGCAGGCGGCCCTGTTCAACCTGGTGGCGACCCTGGCCAAGAGCCTGCCGCTGCTGCTGTTCATCCTGTTTGCCTGCTACTGGTTCGACCCGGTCACCTTCGCGGCGGATCAGCAGGGCAGCACCCTGGCGACGCCGGTCTCCGAGCAGGTGCGCAACACTATGCTGATCACCCTCTGGGTCTTCACCGGCATCGAGGGGGCTGCGGTGCTGTCGGCCCGCGCCAGAAACAGGCGGGACGTGGGCACCGCCACCGTACTCGGGGTGGTGCTGGCGCTGCTGCTCTATGTGCTCATCTCGGTGTTGGCGCTCGGGATCCTGAGCCGCCCCGAGCTCGCGGCCCTGCCCAACCCCTCCATGGCGGGGTTGATGGCCCAGATGACCGGCTCCTGGGGCAAGCTGCTCATCAGCGTCGGCCTCATCGTCTCGGTGCTGGCCTCCTACGTGAGCTGGACCCTGTTCTCGGCCGAGGTGCCGTTCAGCGCGGCGCGCCACGGGGCCTTCCCGGCCATCTTCCGGCGCCAGAACCGCAACGGCACCCCCATTGCATCGCTCTGGCTTACCAGCCTGACGGTGCAGGGCTGTCTGCTGCTGGTGTGGCTGCTTGGCAAGGGCTACACCAACCTGCTGCTTATATCCACCTCCATGATCCTGGTGCCCTACCTGCTGATCGGCCTGTTCCTGCTCAAGCTCTCCTTGCGTAGGGAGGGTAATGGTCTGATGCGGGTAGTGGCACTGGTGTCGAGCAGCTATGGTCTCTGGTTGCTCTACGCCGCCGGGGTGGAGTACCTGCTGCTCTCCTTGCTGCTCTACGGGCCGGGTCTGCTGCTGTTCCTCTACAGTCGCCGTCAGCTGGGGGCCGAGCAGCCCCTGAGCGGACGCGAGCGGTTGCTGGCCGGGGTGACGCTGCTGAGCCTCATTCCCGCCGTCTGGTCCTTTGCCCACGTCTGAGTGAGGTGGTGACCCAATGCAAGAGAGCGCCCAAGGGGCGCTCTCTGTTTGTCTGCGACGTTGTGCCTAGCGACTGGCGGGGCCGGCCGGCTTGCCAAACAGCACCGCGAGCTTCTGTCGCCAGGGCAGGCCCTGGGCCTCTTGCAGCATGTCTCGCCACTCGTGGAAGGTGAGGGTGAGGGGGTTGAAGCTGTGGATGGGCTTGGTGATGCCGAAGCGACACGGCTCGCCTAAGTCTTCTTCCACGAAGGTACCGAACAGCCGGTCCCAGATGATGAGCACCCCGGCGAAGTTGCGATCGATATATTTGGCGTTGCTGGCGTGGTGCACCCTGTGGTGGGAGGGGGTGTTGAAGATGGCTTCGAGCCAGCCAAGCTTGCCCACCACCTGGGTGTGGACGAAGAACTGAAAACCCAGGCTCAAGAGCACGGTGGCCACCACGGCCTCGGGCGGGAAACCGATAAGGATCATCGGGATCCAGAACAGCCACATGCCGGAGACCGGGTACATCAGGCTCTGGCGAAAGGCGGTGGAGAGGTTGAGCCGCTCCGAGCTGTGGTGCACCACGTGGGAGGCCCAGAGCCAGCGCACATGGTGGCTCGCGAAGTGGAACAGCCAGTAGCAGAGATCCTGCAGCAGGAAGAGCAGCAACAGGCTCCAGACGTTCAGCTCTATGTCCAGCAGCCGCCAGCCCCAGAGGGCGTCGTAGAGGTAGGCGATGGCGATGGCCGCCAGGGCATCACCCCCCTGATGCATCAGCGCCAGGGTGGCGTTGGCGAAGAGATCCCTCCATTGGTAGCCGGCGCTGGGAAAGGCGGCGCCATGCTTGCGCAGGTAGAGCATCTCCCAGCCGATAAAGGCCACAAAGATCGGCGAGAGGTAGAGCAGGAGCAGTTGCACATCCATGTCGGGTATCCAGTCAGAGCAATTGCTCTCCAGCATAAAGGATGAATGCAAACTTTCATTAACATTTTGCTGCAGTGGATGTGTTCAGCTGGAGCTGGATGTGACATGTGGCCAGCGGCGGCCCATCAATTGGTATGACGACTCCCTGAGCGGCGGGTGCAGTGACTATGCTTGATGAGGCTTTCTACCTCTGGAGTGGCAGATGATGCGGCTGTGGTGTTGTTTGTTGATGGGGGTCTGCCTGCTGGCGCAGGCCAAGACCCGGGTCGAGATCCTGGCCGATGCCAACTATCCCCCCTATTCCTGGCAGGAGGGAGAGGAGGTCAAGGGGATCTATGCCGACATAGTGCGCAGCGTGACGGCGTCCATGGATGGCTACGAGGTGGTGATCAAGGCCGTGCCCTGGCGACGGGGTCTGAGCATGGTGGAGCAGGGCAGCGCCTTCGCCATCTTCCCGCCCTACTACCAGCCAGACGGTCGCCCCTGGATGTGGCCCTACTCCCAGCCCCTGCTCGACGAAGAGCTGGTGGTGATGTGCGGCGCCGGGGTGGCCGTCAACACCCCGCAGGCGCAGTTCCCGACCGACTACTACGGCCTGCGCTTTGGTATGAATGCCGGTTTTACCATCGGCGGCGCCCCCTTCTGGCAGGCCATCAAAGAGCAGAAGATCGGGCTGGAGGAGGTGAAGAGCAACCGGGAGAACCTGCTCAAGATCGTGCGCGGCCGGGTGGACTGCACCGTCAACGACCGGCTCTCGCTGCTCTATGAGCTGCTCAGCATGATCAAGGGCAACCAGCTGGCAGTGGCCGATATGTCCCAGCTCAAGCAGGGGCCCGTGCTCAGCCGGGAGCAGGGGTTTCTCGGCTACAGCCGCAAGGGGGAGTTCGACTTCAAGGAGGACTTTGTCGAGCAGTTCGACAAGCATCTCTACGAACTCAAGAAGCGGGACGGGATCCGGACCATAGTGGAGCATTATCTGGGAAAGTCCCCGCGCTGAACTGATGATGGAGCCGGTCAGATTCAGTCATGCAAGCTAGTGTTACGGCGATGAAAAAGAGGGAGCCATGGGCTCCCTCTTTCTTTTTGTGCGTTATCCCTTAGAGCACCTGGCTCAGGAACTGGCGCAGGCGCGGGGAGGGGGGATTGTCGAAGAAATCCGCCGGCTTCTCGTCCACCAGCAGTTCGCCGCTCTCCATGAACAGCACCCGATCCGCCACTTCCCGGGCAAAACCCATCTCGTGGGTGACCACCACCATGGTCATCCCCTCGCGGGCCAGCCCCTTCATCACGTCCAGCACCTCGCCTACCATCTCGGGGTCGAGTGCGCTGGTGGGCTCGTCAAACAACATGATGCGCGGCTGCATGGCGAGCGCCCGGGCGATGGCCACCCGCTGCTGCTGGCCGCCGGAGAGTTGGGAGGGGTAGCTCTGGGCCTTGTTGGAGAGCCCCACCTTGAGCAGCAGGGCCTTGGCTCTGTCCTCGGCGTCCTTGCGCGACAGCCCGCGCACCTTTTGCGGCGCGAGGCAGATATTGTCCAGCACGCTCAGATGGGGGAAGAGGTTGAAGGACTGGAACACCATGCCCACCTCTTCTCGCAGCTTGTTGACGTCGCCGGGCTCGGTCAGGCTGATGCCATCCACCACGATATTGCCGTCGTTGATGGTCTCCAGCTGGTTGAGGGTGCGCAGGAAGGTGGATTTGCCAGAGCCGCTTGGGCCGACGATGACCACCACTTCCCCTTCGGCTACCTGGGTGCTGACGTTTTTCAGGGCGTGCACCTCGCTGCCGTAGAACTTCTCCACTGAGCTTGCTTTGATAATCGGATCAGTTGCTGCGCGCATATTTCACCTCCAGACGGCGTACAAGGAAGGAGAGAGTGCCGGTCAGCACCAGATAGAGCAGGGCCACGGTGAACCACACCTCGAACGGGCTGAAGGTGGAGCTCACCACCTCCCGTCCCGCCTTGGTGAGATCCGTGATGGAAATGACCGAGACCAGCGAAGAGTCCTTGATGAGGTTGATGAACTGGCCCGCCAGCGGCGGCAGTACCCGCTTGAAAGCTTGCGGCAGGATCACGTAGCGCATGGTCTGGGCCGAGGTCATGCCAAGGCTTCTGCCCGCTTCCATCTGCCCCTTGTGGATGGAGCTGATGCCGGCACGGACGATTTCCGCCACGTAGGCGCCGGTGAAGACCGCCAGTGCCGCCACCCCGGCGGTGAAGCGATCCAGATTGAGTACAGTGCCGATAAAGAAGTAGACAATGAAGATCTGTACCAGCAGCGGGGTGCCGCGGATGAGCTCCACATAGGTGATCGCCAGGTTGCGCAGGGCCGGATTGGGGGAGAGCCGTGCCAGCCCCGCCAGGGTGCCGAGCAGGATGGCAAAGATGCCCGCCATCAGCGAGAGCTTGATGGTCATCCAGACGCCCCAGGCGATGGGGCCGGCGGTCCAGCTCAGCTGGGTGTCGAGGGTGTCGCCGCGAAAGACGGTATCCCCCTGCGCCACCTGACCGCCGCTGACGGCGATGGGCTGGCGCTGGTTGGGATCGAGATCGTTTTGCAGGAACAGCTTGCCCTTGTCGGCCTCGGTGGTGCCGGCGACCACGGTGCCGTCGAACTCGGCGTAATTTTTCTGCTCCGCCTGGTAGGCGATGTATTGGGGGATCCGCTCCCAGCGCCAGGTGTAATCCACCGATTGCACGGCCTTGTAGATGCCGAACAGGGCGGCCAGCACGATCAGCAGGAAGACGCCGTGCCAGAGCAGTTGATTGGGTTGTTTTTCCATCTGTCTTGTTGGGTTGTGCACTGTCGCAACCTCGTTGTAGTTATTGTGTGGGGATCTGCGTGAAGGGGCGGCGGGCCGCCCCTTGCGAGGTTACTTGAGCTGATCAAGCCAGGCGGTGGATTCGAACCACTTCTTGTAGAGGCGGTCGTAGCTGCCGTCGCCCTTGATCTGGCGCAGGTAGTTGTTGAACCAGTTGAGGGTGTCCTGATCCCCCTTGCGGATGGCCCAGGCCAGCGGCTCGAAGGTGAACGGCTTGTCCAGATGCACCACGGCGCCCTTGTTCTGGGTGGCGAAGATGGCGTTGTAGGGCAGGTCGTAGACGAAGGCGTCGACCTTGCCGTTGATCACTTCCAGCTTGGCGTCATCCTGGGTTTCAAACTGCAGCAGGGTGGCTTTGGGGATCAGACGCTTGACAGCCTGCTCGCCGGTGGTGCCGAGCTTGACCGCAATCTTGTATTTGGGGTCGTTGAGGTCGGTGAAGGATTTGATCTCGCCCGCCTTGTCCTTGCGCAGGACGATGGTCTGCCCGACCACGATATAGGGGTCGGCGAAGTTGACGCGCAGGTTGCGCTGGGGGGTGACGGTCATGCCGCCCATGATGACGTCGAACTTGTCGGTCAAGAGCGCGGGGATGATGCCATCCCAGGCGGTGTTGACGAACTCCACCTTCACGCCCATCTCCTTGGCGACCATCTTGGCCAGATCCACGTCAAAGCCGATGTACTGGCCCTGCTTGTTGGTCATCTCGAAGGGTTGATAGCCGGCGTCGAAACCGACCCGCAGCACGCCGCGCTCCAGCACGGCATCCAGGGTGGAACTGGGGGCCGCGTTGGCCAGCCCGCACAGCAGCAGGGTAGAGAGAATGAGTTTTTTGATCATAAGTGACGTCTCTGTCAAAAGTGTGTTCAGCCTTGAACCTGATCCCGTGCGACTCCGTGGCACAAGAGACTGCTGCATCCGGCAACAGGGCAAGACAGGATTATTGTCTTGATTGAGGCGAAAGCCCCATATGGGATTCTATTCGCCACCAGCTGAGTGAAAAATGTACCAAATGCCGATTGTGCCAGATGACTCAATAGGTTAGTGGCGCATTTCCCCCGTGGCGACACTCATAAAATCACACGAAAACAACATATCTATCTAATGGGGCGGGTTCAAGCCCAAAATGTATTCAGCACATTTTGTTACAAGGGGACCCGCCGTCAGCGGTGCCAATTGCTGCTCAGTCGGCTGGCGTGCGCCCACAATCAGCTTCACATGAGTGGTAAAGGGGGTGCGAGGTATGGGTGGCAGGGGCAGACCGGCTGCGCCGCGAGCAAATCAAGAGACGGGTCTGCTGGCCGGGGTGAGTCAGGCCGCCTCGCGAGGGCGGGGGGCCTGTGCCTTGAGGAAGGGGAGCAGCAACAGGGCGGAGACGCCGGCCGCCACCGAGATCACCACGAAGAAGCCCTGCCAGTGCCAGATCTCCATCACCTTGGCCAGCGGATAGCCCGACAGCGCCGCCCCCATGTAGGCGAACAGGCCGACGAAGCCGGTGGCGGCCCCCGCCGAGTTCTTGTGGGAGCACTCTGCCGCCGCCATGCCGATCAGCATCTGGGGGCCGAACACGAAGAAGCCGATGGTGAAGAAGCAGGCCGCCTGCATCACGTAACTGAAGAAGGGCATCAGCCACAGCGACCCCACCGAGAGCAATATCCCCACCGCGAAGATGAGGTTCATGGGCCCACGGTTGCCGTTGAACAGCTTGTCCGATCCCCAGCCCGCCACCAGGGCACCGATAAAGCCCCCCACCTCGAACATGGAGATGGCCGAGTTGGCGCTCATCAGATTGAAGCCGCGCTGCTCGGTCATGTAGAGGTTGCCCCAGTCGTTGATGGCGGTGCGCACCACGTAGACCAGCACGTAGCAGCAGGCCAGCAGCCAGATGTAGGGGTTGCCGAGCACGTACTTGCGCAGGATCTGGCGATGGGATAGCCCCGCATCCTGAGTCTGCTGGGCCAGCTCCAGCGCATCGCTGCGCCACTCGCCCACCGTGGGCAGCCCCATGGCGCTCGGGGTATCCCGCAGCCGCCAGCAGAGAAACAGCCCGGCAAGGATGGCGATGAGGCCGGGCACTATCATGCCGTAGCGCCAGCCGTGCTGCAGGGCGAGGGTGCTGACGATGAGGGGGATGAGAGCCCCGCCCACGTTGTGGGCCGTGTTCCAGGCCGACCACCAGAAGCCGCGTTCGCTGCGCGAATACCAGCTGGTGAGCAGCTTGGAGCAGGGGGGCCAGCCCCAGCCCTGGAAGAAGGCGTTGGCCACCCAGAGGGCGGCAAACAGCCACAGCGACGACGAGAGCCCGAACAGGATATTGATGACCCCGGTCGCCATCAGGCCGAGGCCCATGAAGTAGCGCGGGTTGGCGCGGTCGCTGATGATGCCGGAGAAGAACTTGGAGCAGCCGTAGGTGATGTAGAACAGGGTCCACAGCATGCCGATGTCGGCCTTGGCCAGCATGCCGCTTGCCAGCATGTCCGGCATGGCGAAGTTGAAGCTCTTGCGGGTGAAGTAGAAGACCGCATAGCCCAAGTACATGGTCAGCAGTATGTGCAGCCGCCAGTGGCGATAACAGGCGTCGATCTCGGCCTGATCGCGGATGAGGGGCTGGGGCGGCGCACTGCGCATAAAGCTCAGCATGGAAGCGCTCCCGGTCGGAGAGTTGGCTTATTCATGGTTTTCCTCCCGCTTGCGATCGGGCAGGGTCACGGTCAGCTGGGTGCCGTGTACGCAGGAGAGTTGCAGCGAGCCCCCCAGCGCCTGCACCCGCTCGCGAATGCCGAGCAGGCCGTAGCCCTGGGGCGTGCGGTGCTCGGGCAGGCCGCAGCCATCGTCTTCCAGCAGCAGGGTCAGTCGCTCGCCCTGACGCTGGGCCCGGATGGTGACCGAGCTGGCGTTGGCGTGTTTGACCACGTTGTTGAGCCCCTCCTGACAGACCCGAAACAGGGTGACCCGCTGGGCATCGGAGAGGCCGGTGTCCGCCAGCTGCCACTCCAGCCGGGTAACGATGCCACGGCGCTCCAGCTCAAGCTCGCGCAGCAGGGCGCGCACCGCCTGCTCCAGGCTCATGTCGTCGAGCTGGCGGGGGCGCAGCCGGCCGAGCAGGCCGCGCACCGCGTCGTAGATGCCAAGCGACAGGGTCTCGATAAGGGCGCTGCTCTGGCCCACCCCGGCGTTGTCAGGCGCCAACCGGCGCGCTATGCCGGCCTGGGTGCGGATGGCGGTGATGGTCTGGCCGATGTCGTCGTGCAGCTCGCGCGCCACCTCCTTGCGGATGCTCTCTTCGGTCTCCAGCAGCCGTTCGGTGAGCTGGCGGTTGTGGGCGAGCTGGCGGGTCAGCGCCTGGTTGAGTTCGCGCTGGCGCTGGATGCCGGCACCGAGCAGCAGGCCGGTGAGGCTCTGGGCCAGCAGGGAGAGCAGCAGATCGAGCGGGTGATCGTGCCAGGCCTGGCCGGCCATCAGCGCCACCGTGTTCATCAGGGTGGCGAGCAGGGCCCCCTGCCAGCCGTAGCGCCAGGCCATGGCGATGATGGGAATGGCCAGGCAAAACGGGGTGAAGCGCACCAGCGAGGCCGGCAGGCCGAGCTGCAGCCAGAGGCTCAGCACGAACAGCAGCAGATACCAGACCAGGTGGCGAAAGCGCCAGTCCACCGGTTGATCCACCAGCGCAGGGCCGAGCGGCACCCAGGTGGCGCGGGTGAGGTAGTGCCAGATCAGCATGCAGGTGGAGGTGAGGGTCAGCCCGCCGGTGAGGGTGAGCAGCAGGGCGGTGAGGCCATCCTCGCCGGCCAGATGCCAGAGCAGGGATTGCAGCCCGGCCGCCACCGTGACGGTGGCCAGCAGCACCAGCAACTGCTGCCAGTCGTTGCGCACTGGTTGGCGGCGGGCGATGAGCAGCGGCAGCAGGGTGAGCAGGCTGCCCGCCTGAATGAGCGGCCACAGCGGCAGCCCCACCTCCTGGTTGAGCCAGTAGAGCAGCAGGGATTCGCACAGCAGCAGCGGCGGCCAGTAGGCGAGCGGGCTTTGCAAGAGCAGCCCCAGCCGCAGGCCGAAGGGGAACAGCAGGGCCGCCAGCATGGGGGAGCCCGCCAGGTGCAGGCCTATGCTCCACAGGCAAAACCAGCCGGCGGCAAAGATGAAGCAGGCCGCCAGCGAGATGGCGACATAGCTGGCCAGACGAGCGATCACCAGCTGTCCAGCATGCGGTGGGCCAGCTCCACGTTGTTGCTGACCTTGAGCTTGTCCATCAGGTTGGCGCGGTGCACGTGCACCGTCTTGGGGGAGAGGCCGAGCTGCTCGGCGATGGCCTTCACCTCCAGCCCCCGCGCCAGCAGCTGCGCCACCTCCCGCTCCCGATTGGTGAGGGGATCCTGGCTGTTGCAGGCGAGCTTTTGGGCGATGTCCGGGGTGAGGTAACAGCCGCCATGGGCGGCGGTGCGTACCGCGGCGATCAGCTCGTCCGGGCTGCAGCGCTTGGAGAGGAACCCCTTGGCGCCGGCCTGCAGGGCCTGCTCGATGAGGGCCGGGCTGTCGTGCACCGACAGCATCACCACGGCCAGCCCCGAGGGGAGGCGCTTGAGCAGATCCAGCCCGGATTGATCCGGCATGGAGATGTCGCACACGCACAGCTGTACCCCGCTGCCGGGCAGACCCGCCAGCGCCTCGGCGGCGGAGCCGAATTCGGCCACCACCCGCAGGTCGGGTTCGAGATTGAGCAGTTGGGCAAAACCGGAGCGGACGATCTGGTGATCGTCGATGAGGGCAATCTTAATCATGATGTCAGCCTGAAATCTGCGGCCAGGGTGCTGGCGCGGCCAACAAGATACCTGCCCCCTCGTCCCGGCTCAAGTGAAAGCGGGGCCGGAGGGCAGGATTGGCGCCACTTCTGCGGCAAAGCTTGATCGGGATCAGCTGCAGGGGCACGCCCGGCGCCGTCATACAGGCCGGCGCGTGCCCGGGGTGGCTAGCGGTGCAGCTCGCCGGCACGCTCCGGCTGGTAGACCACCTCCAGGATCTCCACCTGGATGGTGCGACCGGCAGGGCCCGGCCAGGCGATGCTGTCGCCTACTTTCAGGCCGAGCAGGGCGCTGCCGACCGGCGCCAGCACGGAGATCTTCGACTCGTCCCCCTGCACGTCCCGCGGGTAGACCAGGGTCAGGCAGAATTCGTTGCCGCTGCTCTGCATCTTGAAGCGCACCGTGCTGTTCATGGTCACCACGTCCGGCGGCATGTCGGCCGGTTCGCGGATCTCGGCGCGGTCCAGCTCCTCCTGCAGGGCCAGGTGCTGGGGGTGGTTGCCGAGCAGCTGCTCGATGCGATCGAGATCCAGGCTGGAAATCACGAGATGTGGCTGTTTCATAAGATATTCCTTATCAATGGGTCTGATGGCCAGGATGACGGGCAAGCTGGCCGAAAAAAGAGTGTGCGATACGAAAAAACAGATCGGGAATGCGATGCCCCCAACGACTCGCTGTCAGGGGCGAGGGCGGGGGCTCAACGGGGTGTGAGCAGACTTGACAAAATCATGAGCGCTTTCATGGGGATACCATAACCATTCTGAACTGCTTTGGCAATTCTCCTGACAAGCTTGTCAGGGCGCCTGGTAATCGTACTGCTTGATGATGCGCGCCAGGCTGCCGTCGTCGCGCATGGCGGCGATGGTCTGGTACCAGCGGGTCGCCTCGGCGGTTGGAAAATGGGGGCTGGCAGCCAGGTATAGGGGAGAGTGTTGCAGGGTTTCGCCGCGCACCAGATCCGCCAGCGGCAGGCCGGCCTGCTGCTGGTTGTAGCGGGCGCTGTTCCAGGCCACTGCCCAGCCCTGGATGCGGCCGAGCGCCAGCTTGTCGGCGTTGTGGATCTCCTCGGCCACCAGCGCCTGTTTCACCTGCGGATAGGGTCGCAGCAGGCTCTGGCCAAAGGAGCCGCGCATCACGCCGACGGTGAGGCCGGGCAGGGCATTGATGGTGAGAGGGGTCGGGTGGTATTGGCGATGGCTGACCAGCACGAAGGCCTCGTCCAGCAGCGGCGCAATCCACAGGAACTGCGGCTCGCGCTGGGGGCTGCGCACCGGCGGCACCAGCAGCACGTCCTGACGGTGGCGGGTCTGGCTGAGGGCGCGGGCCAGCGGCATCAGCTCGATGGTCAGCGGCTCCTTGAGCCGGCGGGCGGCCTCTTCCAGCACCTCGATGACCATGCCGCTCGGGGCCCCCTGATTGGAGCGGATCACATAAGGGGGGATCTCGGCGGCGATGACCACCACGGCCCGGGCCGGCAGGGCGGAAAAGAGCAGGGAGCAAAACAGCAGCAGGAGAGCGGAAATTCGCATGGCAGACCTGATCCGGGATGAGTACCCAGAGTGTACCACCCCGTCGGCACAAGTCAGCCCACCCTGTTCGGGGCGTCCCGTCAGTCGAAGAAATCCCGCAGATCCAGGGTCTGGTAACCCTCCAGTTGCTGCCAGGGCAGGCTCTTTGGCAGGGGCTTGAGGGTCACCTCCATCCGGTAGCTGCGATAACCATCGAGGCTCGCCAACTCCACCACCAGTGGCAGCTGCCAGCGGCTCGACCAGAGGATGCGGGTGCGCTGTTTGCCCTCGCGCTTCTCATACCAGCGCGCCTGCTCGGGGGCCGCCTCATCGAGGGGGGTCATCTCCTGCAGCAGGGCCGGGTTGATGAGGTGGCGGATCCGCGGCCAGTCGGGTTTGAAGGCCACCTGGCCATACTCCTCCTCCGGTACCTCCACCAGCTGGTTGTGCCAGTTGTCGGCGTAGCGCAGCTGCAGCTCATCCTGCTGGTTGCGGGTCACCCAGCGCGCCGCCATCTGGTGGGTAAAGTGCTTGTGGCCCGGGGTGGCATCGTGGGCGGCGTGGTAGGCACGGGCCAGGGGGAGGGGAATGAGCCGCTGGCTCCACACCTGGTCGCCGACCCGCAACCACTTCTCCTGCCACTGGCTCTCCTTGCTGATGCCGTCGCTGCTGGTCACCCTGTCCTGATAGCGGATGCGGGCGGCCAGATCGGGGACTTCCTCGGCCAGGAGGGAAAAAGAGAGGCTGCTGGTGAGCAGCCACAAGGGTAATAAATATCGCATCATGCCGTCTCGCTCGAGCGAGCAGGGCCCGGCACCTGGCCGGGCCCTGCCGTTTACAGACCGAGCGCCTCCTTGAGCTTGCCGAACACCTTGGTGTTGTCGAGGGTGCCCTTGAAGCGGCTGCTGCCGGCGCCGTCGGCAAACAGCATCACATCGCCGCCGCCGTGGGTCTCGGAGCCCAGCTTGACCCCGGTCTCTTGCAGGTAGTCGTCCGCCATCACCTGATCGCTGGTGAGGGTGGGGCGCACGTCGGCGCGGTTGGGGCCGTTGCCGAACACCAGGGTAGTGAACGGCTTGCCATCCACGTCGTTCTGGGTCGAGCCGTCGCCGTTTTTCACCAGATCCAGCACCTTGTTGCCCTTGGCGGAGTAGCCGTTGATGGTCATGGTGTGGTCATGGTCGGCGGTGACCACGATCAGGGTATCTTTCAGATCCACCTTGCCGAGCGCCGTCTTGACCGCCTCGTCGAGCGCCACCGCGTCGGTGAGCGAGCGCTTGGCATTGGTGCCGTGCAGGGCGTGATCGATGCGACCCCCTTCCACCATCAGGAAGTAACCCTGACTGTTCTGGCTGAGCAGATCGATCGCCTTGGCGGTCATCTCAGAGAGGGAGGGCTGGGTGCTCGCCGCCCCCTTGGCGACCCGGTCCAGCTCGTAGTCGAGGTGGGACTTGGCGCTGAACAGCCCAAGCACCTTGCCCGAGTTGACGCCAGCCAGATCATCTTTGGTGGTGACGTAGTGGTAGCCCTGGGCAGTCAGCTCGGCGGTGAGATCCCGCCCGTCGGCGCGGCCACCCTTGTTGCTGGTGCTGTTGTAGGGCGTCCAGTGGTTGGCGCCGCCCCCCATCAGCACGTCAACTCCATCCCCCAGCGCGGTGTTGAAGCCGGCGCCGCCCGGTACCGCCTGCTCGGCGATGGCGTAGGCGGCATCCCGGTGGCAGATGTGGGAGTAAGTGGCGGCCGGGGTGGCATGGGTCAGCTCGGTGGTGGTGACGGCTCCCACCGACTTGCCGGCCGCCTTGGCCAGCTCGAGAATGGTGGGCACCGGCTTGCCGTTGTCGCTGGTGCAGTTGTTGATGCCCTTGTTGCCGTTGACGTCCTTGCCGGGCGCGACGGCCTTGGTGTCGCTGCTCATGGCGATCACCTCGTTGTTCATCTTGACCCCGGTGGTGTAGGCCGCCATGGAGGGGGCCGAATCGGTGGTCTGGGCGTCGTTGGAGAAGGTCTTGATGCGGGCGCTGCGGGCCAGCTTCATGATTTCCAGATTGCCCTCTTCCCCCACCTTGTAGAGGCGGGTGGCGGTGAGCACGGTGGGGCCCATGCCGTCACCGATAAACAGGATGACGTTCTTGGCGTCGCTGGCCTGTGCCTGGGCCGCGCCGCCGAGGGCGGCCAGCAGGGCCGTGCTGACGAGGGTTTTATGCAGTTTTTGTTTCATGACGCTTTTCATGGGAATGCTCCTTACAGCCCGGCCGCAGCCTTGACCTTGCCGAACACGGCGGTGTTGTCGAGTGAGCCGTGGAAGCTCTCCGCTCCCTGGCCGATGGCGCCGAGGAAGACGTCGGTGCCGCCGTGAGTCTCGTTGCCTATCTCGCCTACCTTGACCACCACCTCCTGGTGATAGTCGTTGGCAGAGACGGTGGCGTCGTCCAGCGGTGCCACACTGCTGCGCGGACCATCCACCCGGTTGTAGCCGTTGCCAAAGCCGATGATGGTGTAGGGCATGCCGTCGGCATCCTTGCTCGGTTCGCCGGTTTCGTAGTTCTTCACCAGCCCGAGTACGCCGGGGTTGTCGGCGGTGGTCTTGCCGGTCCGCTTGGCGTAGCCGTTCAGCACCAAGGTGTGGTCATGGTCGGCGGTGACCACGATCAGGGTGTTTTTCAGCTCGGGGTCGGTTTTCTTCACCTCGTCGATGGTCGCCTTGATGGCGTTGTCGAAGGCGAGGGTGTCCTGCAGGGCACGCTTGGCGTTGGTGTCGTGCAGGGCGTGGTCGATGCGCCCCCCTTCCACCATCAGGAAGTAGCCCTGTTTCTTGTCCTTGAGCTGCTTGATGGCGGCCAGGGTCATCTGGGTCAGGGAAGGCTCGCTGGCGGGTCGGTCCAGGTCATATTTCATGTGGCTTGAGCCAAACAGTCCCAGCAACGGCTTGCTCGCATCGGCCTGGTTCAGCTCGTCCAGGGTTGCGGCAAACTGGTAGCCCTTGGCCTTCATCTCGTCGATGAGGTTGCGGCCATCCTCGCGCTTGCCCTTGTCGGCCTTGGGCAAGAAGAAGCTGCTGCCGCCGCCGAGTACCACGTCCACCCCCTCTTTGAGAGCGCTGTTGTAACCGGCGCCGCCAGGTACCAGCTGGGCGGCGATGTCCGCTTCCAGATCCCGGTTGCAGAGGTGGGCATAGGTGGCGGCCGGGGTGGCGTGGGTCACCCGGGTGGTGGTGACCACGCCGGTGCCGCGGCCGGCGGCCTTGGCCAGCTCCAGCAAGGTGGTGACCGGCTTGCCGGCGCTCTTGCTGCAGTCGTTCTCCTGGGTGGCATCGCCGTCCATGCTGATGACACCGTTGTTGCTCTTGACCCCGGTCATGTAGGCGGACATGGAGGGGGCCGAGTCGGTCACCTGGGCGTCGTGGGAGAAGGTCTTGATGAAGGCCGTCTCCGGCAGGGTATCGATGGTGAGGCTGCCCTCTTCACCGACGCCGTAGATGCGGGCGGCGGTCAGGGTGTTGAGACCCATGCCGTCGCCGAGGAAGAAGATCACGTT
Organism: Aeromonas sp. 600276; assembly: GCF_049175815.1. Lineage (NCBI taxonomy): Bacteria > Pseudomonadati > Pseudomonadota > Gammaproteobacteria > Aeromonadales > Aeromonadaceae > Aeromonas > Aeromonas sp. 600276. Next base: position 134,265 of record NZ_JAAKVU010000011.1, read on the forward strand.
CTTGGCGCCGGGGGTGGGCGCACTGCTGTCGTTGTTGGAGTTGCAGCCGGCGGCCAGGGCGGCGCCGATCATCAATGCAAGTCCTGCCATCTTTCTCATTGGGGTTCGCTCCTTGTAAAACCTGAGCGCAGCCTAGAGGTCGCAGATGACACTTTTAGTGAAACTGGATGACAATCCGATGAAGGTGTTGCGTGAATGTTATGTTGTATCAATAGCTTATCTATCAATAGCCAGGGCTGGCCAGATCGGCTGACGCGGGGAGAGTGCGGGCGAAAATCTGGCCGGTTTGCCGGCTGGCGGCTAGAATGGCCTGTCAAATCGGGGCGGGTGCAGGTAAAATGCGCCCCCTTGCGACGCCCTGCGTCCGCCATCGCCCGCCGCTCGCGCCACCGCAAGCCCGCGCCCGCAGTCCCTAGATGAGAGTAACGGATATGTCCATCAACTGGTTCCCCGGCCACATGCACAAGGCCCGCAAAGAGATTGCCGAGGTCATGCCCCAGGTCGATGTCATCATAGAGATGCTCGACGCCCGCATCCCCTTCTCCAGCGAAAACCCGCTGGTGCCCGAGCTGCGCGGCGATACTCCGGTGATCAAGGTGCTCAACAAGGCGGATCTCGCCGACCCCGAGATCACCGCGCTGTGGGTGGCCCACATGGAACAGGAGAAGGGGATCAAGGCGCTGCCTCTGACCCAGCAGGAGCCGGAGAAGATCAAGCAACTGCTGACCCTCTGCCACGAGATGTTGCCGGAGCGCAATCTGGAGCTGCGCGGCGTGCGCGCCATGATCATGGGCATTCCCAACGTGGGCAAATCCACCCTGATCAACACCCTGGCGGGGCGCATCATCGCCCGCACCGGCAACGAGGCGGGGGTGACCAAGTCCCAGCAGCGGATCAAGCTCGACAACAACGTCATCCTGACCGACACCCCGGGCTTCTTGTGGCCCAAACTCAACCCGCCCTCCTGCGGTTATCGGCTGGCCATCACGGCCGCCATCAAGGACACCGTCTATGACTACGCGGACATCGCCATGTTCGCCGCGGACTACTTCCTCAAGGCCTATCCGGAGCGGATCCAGGCGCGCTATCAGATTGACGCGCTGCCCGAGACCGAGATCGAACTGCTGGATCTCATTGCCCGTCAGCGCGGCTTCATGCGCAAGGGGGGGCTGTCGGATCTGCACAAGGCGTCCGAGATCCTGGTCAACGAGTTCCGCTCTGGCCTGCTGGGCCGCATCTCGCTGGAGACTCCGCAGATGGTGAGCAGCGAAATCGTGGAGGCCGATGCCGAGGCCGAACAGAAGGCCAAGGAGAAGGCGGAGCGGGAAGAGGAGCGCCAGGCGCGGGCCCGCCGCAAGTACGCCAAGAAGCGTCAGCGCTGACCGGCCTTGTGCCAGGTATATAAAGAAGAGGCGACCCGGGGTCGCCTCTTCTCGTTATGGCGTCCTGGATTTAGGGGGAGGCCAAGAGGCCGACAGGCAACCGGCATCTGCCCGTCATCATGGCCAAAGAGTCCGTGAATCAAGGGGATAAGCTAGGCGCCGAACCGTGCCATGCTGCACCGCACCAGCAGCATTTGATAAAACCTTGCGATCCTGCTTCAGTGCCGATTGACAATGGCATTGGCGGTGGCATGATGCGCTCGCATTTTGACTCTCCTCGCGGTTTTACCCATGACCATATACACCCGGCCAGTGCTGTTATTGCTCTGTGGCCTGCTGCTGCTGACCCTCTCCATCGCGGTGCTCAATACCCTGGTACCGCTCTGGCTTGCCCATGAACAGCTGCCGACCTGGCAGGTGGGCATGGTCGGCTCCTCCTATTTCAGCGGCAACCTGCTGGGCACCCTGCTGGCGGGCACCCTGATCAGGCGCTGCGGCTTCAACCGCAGCTATTACCTGGCCTCCGCCCTCTTTGCCGCCGGTTGTGTCGGGCTCGGCATTACCCTTGATTTCTGGAGCTGGCTCGGCTGGCGATTTATCGCCGGTATCGGCTGCGCCATGATCTGGGTGGTGGTGGAGAGCGCGCTGATGTGCAGCGGCAACGCGCACAATCGGGGCCGTCTGCTGGCCGCCTACATGATGGTCTACTACCTGGGCACAGTGCTCGGCCAGCTCTTGGTCAGCAAGTTGCCGACCGGCCTGATGGAGGTACTGCCCTGGGCGAGTGGGCTGATCCTGGCGGCTATTCTGCCGCTGTTGTTCACCCGCATCGTCAGTGAGCGCAGCGAAGCGCAGGGCTCAACCCGGGTCTGGTCCATGTTGCGGCTGCGTCAGGCACGGCTCGGGGTCGATGGCTGCATCATCTCCGGCATCGTGCTGGGCTCCCTCTACGGCCTGATGCCGCTCTACCTGAATCATCAGGGGGTGAGCGATGCCGGCATTGGTTACTGGATGGCGGTGATGGTGAGTGCCGGCATCCTGGGGCAGTGGCCGGTGGGTCGGCTGGCGGACAGGTTCGGTCGCCTGCCGGTGCTGCGGGTGCAGGTGCTGGTGGTGATCCTGGGGTGCGGGGCCATGCTCGGCGGTGTGGCGATGGGGCCGGCGCTGTTCATCCTGGGCGCCGCCGGGTTTACCCTCTATCCGGTGGCCATGGCGTGGGCCTGCGAGAAGGTCGAGCACCATCAGCTGGTGGCCATGAACCAGGCGCTGCTGCTGAGCTACACCATTGGCAGTCTGCTCGGCCCGGCCTATACCGCGCTCCTGATGCAGCACCTTTCGGACAACCTGCTGTTCATCATGATCGCTGGCGTGGCCTTGCTCTATTTGCTGATGTTGCTGCGCCCCATGGGGAAACACTCGACACCGGTGGCCCACGCCTGAACTGTGGTCGGCGGCAGGGCACCATCCTCGCTTCCCGATAGGGGGCTGGATGGCACGCCATATAAAGCAGAGGCGGCCAAGGGGCCGCCTTATTGTTGTCTGCAACGGTGGCCAGGCAGAGCTCAACGGCTAGCCGTAGCGCCTGTGCGCCTCTTCAAACAAGGACATATGCAGCGGGATCAGCTGTTGCCAGTCACGGCGGTAGCCGCCGCCCGGTACGGCGGCAATGGGCAGCCCGTGCCGTTGTGCGCAGTCAAAGACCATGGCATCGCGCTGGCGTACCCCCTCATCACTCAAGGAGAGATAGCCAAGCTCGTCGGCATGATGCACGTCCACGCCGGCCTGATAGAGGATGAGATCGGGGGCGTAGAGCCGCAGCGCCAGATTGAGCGCCTCTGCCAGCGTGGTGAGGTAGGCATCGTCCTCCATGCCGCTTGGCAGGGGGAAATCCATGTGGGAGGCGGGCTTGTGGCGGGGAAAATTGTGTTCCCCGTGCAGGGAGAGGGTGATGATGTCGCGCCGCCCCCGGCACAGGGCGGCACTGCCATCCCCTTGATGGACATCGAGATCGACGATCAGTACCTGTTCGCAGCGCCTTTCGTCCAGACAGGTCTGGGCGGCGATCACCAGATCGTTGAACAGGCAAAAGCCGCTACCAACGTCCCGGTGGGCGTGGTGATAGCCACCGGAGATCTGCAGGCCGCAACCCTGCTCCAAGGCGTGGCGGCTGGCGGCAAGGGTGGCCCCCACCGAGCGCAGGGTACGTTCAATCAGCACGGGGGACCAGGGAAACCCCAGCTGGCGAATGGCGCCCGCATCCAGGGTGCCGGTGAGGGCCGCTTCCACATAGGCCGCATCGTGCACTCTCTCTATCTGGGCGCGACTGGCAGGCGCGGCCTCTGCCAGCGGATAACCCAGGTTTCCCAGCTGTTCAAACAGCGCCTGGTATTTGGCCAGCGGAAAGCGATGGCGCGCTGGCAGGGCCAGGGCGGAGTAGAGGGGGTGATGGAAGATGCGCAGTGACATGAAGGCTGGGCCTTGGCAAATGGGCAGATATGAAAAAGGGGAGCCAGGCTCCCCTTGTCATGCCCGATAATTCGGGACGAACAGATGCAATTACTGCTGCTGGATCACCCAGATCTGGAAGGCTTTGCGAGTCTCCGCATCGGCCTTGTTGTACCAGTTTTGCAGCTGGGTCAGGGCTTCCGGATTGCTCTGGGCCTTGCTCGGGGCGACCTGAACCGGGGCGCTGTTGGCGGCCATGACGGCAGCGGTGGAGACGGCGACAGTCTTGGGCTGGTTGAACGCCTTGCCCATGTTGATCAGCTCCTGCTGATAGTCACGGGTCAGCTGGAAGCCTTCCACCTTCGGCAGCACGAACTGCTCGGTGGTGACGACCTGGCCGCTGCTCTTGTCTTTCAGCGCGACTTTCTGTTCCTTGACGAACTGTTTGGCTTCGGATTCGTTGCGCGGCTTCTTGTAGTCCAGTACCAGCTTCTGGTTGTCGGCGGCGGTGAAGTTGATCACCAGCGGCTCGGCGGTGACCAGCTTGGTGTCGCTGCGGCTGGAGTAGTTGCCTTCGAAGGCGACGACCAGTTGGTGCTTGCCGGCTTTGATAGGATAGGTACTCGTCTTGTCGAGCAGTTTGGGATTGATGGATTGGCCATCGATCAGCTGCACCACATAGGGGTTGTTCACTTCCAGTTGGGCATCGGCCAGGGCACTACCTGCCCACAACAGACCAGCCAGGGCTGGCACCAGAACAGTCAGTTTCATTTCATCTCCTTGAACAGTCAGGCGAGTGCCCACTGAAAAACAGGGGCTCATTTTTGCAGGTTTGCCAGAGGGCGGCAATAGGCGTTTATGGCGCCCCTGTCGCGTCTGGGCTCGCGCTTTCCCGATGCAAACTCATTGGGCCAGTGGTGTCGGCTACCTTGGTCAACCCCGGCCCTACTCAATCCGGCGTCGAAATGGCGGCAGGGCATCGAGCAGCCCCTTGCCGTAGCGTTTGGTCAGCAGACGGCGATCGAGAATGGTGACCCGGCCCCGATCGGCCTCTTTGCGAATGAGGCGGCCACAGGCCTGGATGAGCTTGCGCGACGCTTCCGGCACCGTCAGTTGCAAGAAGGGATTGCCCCCCCGTTTCTCGACCCACTCGGCGGTAGCCTCTTCCACCGGCGAGTTGGGGACCGCGAAGGGGAGCTTGGTGATCACCAGGTTGGTGAGGTAGTGACCGGGCAGATCCAGCCCTTCCGAGAAGCTGCCGGTGCCAAACAGTATGCTGGCCTGGCCGCCATCGCATTTTTGTTTGTGCAGGGTGAGCAGGGCGTTGCGAGAGGCTTCCCCTTGCACCAGCAGGGAGAGTCCCTTGGCCCGCAGACCCACCGCTACCTCGTTCATCTGCCGGTAGGAGGAGAACAGCACCAGGCTCGCCTCCTTGCCGGCTAGCAGACGGGGCAGGATGCTGACGAGCTCCTGGGTGAAGGCGGGGGCACTGGGCTCGTGTTCCATTTTGGGCAAATAGAGCTCGGCCCTCTGGTAATCGAAGGGGGAGCGCAGGCGCAGATAGCGGGTACCGTCGTGTTCTTTAAGCCCCACCTGGTGGCGGAAATAGCTGAAGGAGGAGAGGGCGGTCAGGGTCGCCGACACCAGCACGGCGCCGAGGCATTTTGACCAGAGCCACTCCTCCAGCAGGTAGCCCACCTCGATAGGGGAGGCGTGCAGCCAGATGTCGCCGTCATCGCTCTTGACCATCCAGCGGGCCAGCGGCGTCTTGCCCTCTGCCACGTGCCGCCCCAGCATCTCCCACAGGGCGCAGAAACCCTCCAGCCGCTGCAGATAGAAGCCGCTCTCCGCCAGCAGGGGTTCGGCATCCTTGCGACGGATCTCGCCATCCTTCAGCGCCTCGCCGATGGCCCCCTGCATTCTGTCCAGCGCCCGCAGTGCCTTCTTGCTCGCCTCCTTGAGGTTCTCCGCCAGCATGGGCAGGGGATCGGGCAAGACACCATCGGCGAAGCGGCACTGTTTTTCTTCATTGAACAAGCGGTCGTTGGCGGCGAGCCACTGCTCCAGCGCCTTCAGATCCGGTTGCAGGGAGGCCAGCGCGTCCTGCAGCTTGAGCTGGGGATCGAGCAGACTCTCCTTGTTGAGGGTTCTGGCCAGCTTGCCTGCCCCCTGCGCCAGCTTCTCCAGCCAGCGGCGTGAGCCCTTGACGCTGGCCGAGGCGGCGCCGTGATCCCGGGCTATGGTGGGCAGGTGATGGGCCTCGTCCAGCACATAGAGACACTCGTCCGGTGGCGGCAGTATGATGCCGCCACCCATGGTGAGGTCGGAGAGCAGCAGGGCGTGGTTGACCACCAGCACGTCGGCCGCATCCATGTCGTTGCGGGCGCGGTGGAAGGGGCAGTGCTGATGATGAGTCAGCGCCTTGTTGCAGGTGTGGCGGTCGGCGGCGATGCGATCCCAGCAGTTATCGTTGATGGGTTTGGGCCAGTTGTCCCGATCACCGTCCCACTTGCCTTCCGTGTAGGCCTGCCACAACGCCTGATAGCACTCCTTGTCGGCGTCTGACGGCTTGTGTTTGCTGAGGGCACCGAAGTCAAACTCGAAGTTGGCCATCTCGCTGCCACTCGCGGCCTGCTCCAGAAGGTGTTCGCAGCAGTAGCGCTGGCGCCCCTTGACCAGCATGAAACGAAACGGCAGCTCGCTGTGGCGGTGATAGAAGGGGAGGTCTTTGTGGATCAGCTGCTCCTGCAGCGCCACGGTGGCGGTGGAGATCACCAGCTTCTTTTGAGTAAGGCGAGCCACCGGGATGGCCCCCTGAGCATAGGAGAGGGACTTGCCGATGCCGGTGCCGGCTTCGGCCACCAGGATGCGACGCTGTTTGTCATACTCCCCGGTCAGCGTCTTGGCTATTTCGGCCACCAGAAAATTCTGCTCCTTGCGCGGCACAAAACCGGGTAAACCATCGGCTATTTGCCGATAGGTATTGCGAATGGTGGTTTTGAGACGGGTAGACAGCATGAAGAAAATGACCGTTGCGCAGGGTGAAGGAAGACAGGATACCTGCAACCGGCAACCCGGGTCGAGGTGTGTGGCAACGCACAGATCCGACCTCTTCTTCTATTTATAAGGCGAGTCGTCGTTATTGTGTGATAAATCACCAATTCGGTCGAATTTTGCCAGCGGTTATCGCTGTAAACGTTTTCCCATGGCGTGCAAACAATGTGGGATTCAGGTCACAATTTTTTCGCTGTGACTATGCTTTTCGTAAAAAGTTCCAAGTTTTTTCATTGCGGATTGGAAAACCCGGTGCTAGTCTCGGCGCCATAGTGATGCAAAGTACATCGCTAACACAGGGAATAACAACGACTTAGTGTTTAATTACAGTAGGCATTGGAAACTATGAAAAAGACAATTCTGGCTATTGCTATCCCGGCTCTGTTTGCATCCGCCGCTAACGCTGCAGTGGTTTACGACAAAGACGGTACCACTTTTGACGTATACGGCCGTGTTCAGGCTAACTACTACGGTGACACCAACAAATGGGACGACACTGCTGCTGCATACAAAGATGTTGATGCAGAGCTGATTGGCGCTTCTCGTCTGGGTTGGTCCGGCAAGATTGCCCTGAACAACACCTGGTCCGGTATCGCCAAGACTGAGTGGCAAGTTTCTGCTGAAAACTCCGACAACAAGTTCGACTCTCGTCATATCTACGTTGGTTTCGACGGCACCCAGTACGGTAAGATCATCTTCGGTCAGACCGATACCGCGTTCTACGACGTGCTGGAACCGACCGATATCTTCAACGAGTGGGGCAGCGAAGGTAACTTCTATGACGGTCGTCAAGAAGGCCAGATCATCTACTCCAACGCTATCGGTGGTTTCAAGGGCAAAGTGTCCTACCAGACCAACGATGATACCGTTGAGAAAATTACTGACGTAGCTGGTGGTATCAAGAAAACCGTATTCACCGACGTGAAGCGTAACTATGGTTATGCTGTTGCTGCCGGTTATGACTTCGACTTTGGTCTGGGCTTCAACGGTGGTTATGCTTACTCCGACCTGGAAAGCAAAACCAGCAGTGCTGAAGGTGAGAAGTCCGAGTGGGCTCTGGGCGCACACTACGCCATCAACGGTTTCAACTTTGCCGGTGTCTACACCCAGGCTGAAGTTAAGAACGACACCACTGGTTACAAAGACAAAGGCCGTGGTTACGAGCTGGCTGCTACCTACAACGTTGATGCTTGGACCTTCCTGGCTGGCTACAACTTCAAAGAAGGTAAAAAGAATGCCAACCTGAGTGGTTCTTCTTACGAAGACCTGATGGATGCCACTCTGCTGGGCGTGCAGTACTCCTTCACCTCCAAGCTGAAAGCCTACACCGAATACAAGATCAACGGTGTTAGCGGTAAGGACGATGACTGGACCGTTGCCCTGCAATACAACTTCTAATCTAGCCTCTGCGTTGATTTAGATGATGAACGGCCAAGCTTGCTTGGCCGTTTTGTTTTATCTGCTTCCCACCTGATGTTTCTGTTCTCTTCTGTTGATTATCTTCTCCTTGCCCTCTTTGACTTGCGTCAGTTCACGTTGTCTCTTTTCTGTACTTGGCTCCCGGGCAGCGAATCGCTAGATTATTCAGCTCGTTGCAGGATGTTCGGCAGACAGGTAAGGATGACGCTTGATTGACTTTAGTCACCCGCAGTGGCGGGAGCTGGCCCGCCAGCTGCTGGACAACCCCACCTCGGTGGTCCGCGCCCGTCAGTGGCAACCCCTGCTGGGCCTGCTCAAGGACAACCAGCTGCTGCTGGCACTGGGCAACCACCACTATGAGCTCACTCCCGCCGGTCGCCGCTACCTGACCCGTGAACTGACGCTGGCCGAGATCGCCACGGCGCCGCCAACCCCGGAGGAGTGGCTCCATGGGCAGGGCTGGCAACTGGCGGAGCAGGTCAACGAGCGGGTGCTGGCCGCGCTCTATCGCAAGAGCGAGGTGCGCTTTACCCCCAACGAGCAGATCGACTTCGAAGACAAGGGGATCCGGCTCTGTTCGGATCAACAGGTGCGCCTGCGCGCCTCTGAGCCATTCAGCCTCTTCTTCAGTGGCGGCACCCTGCTCGATGCCGCCCCCTGGTTGCAGGCGCTTGGCGAGGTGGCGCTGCCGGAACGCAACCTGGCCAGCCTTGGCAAGATCCTGTGGGGGGAGGGGGAGCTGCTGCGGGTGATCACCACCGACAGCGTCGGTGCCTTTGCCGAGCTGGTGCTGCCGGCAGGGACCCTGCTGATCTGGGCTCCCGCCTCGGCGCAGCAGGCACTGCAGCAAGTGATCGCCGCGCTGCCGCCTCAGGTGCAGTGGAGTCATCTTACCTCCCTCGACCCGAGCGGGGTGGATCGGGTGCTGACTCTGGCCCAGCGCCTGGGTCGGCCGGCCAGCTGGTGGCTGCCCACCGTGCTGGCTCCCATCATGACGGCCTATGCCCTGCCGCTGACTGACTCCCGCCCCTGGGAGCCGAGCCGGATCCCCAAGTCATTGTTAGCAGTTTGTAGCGGTTTGGTTGAGTCCAATGGTGGCTTGTCTGCCGAGGTGTGCGCGTTGGCGCCACAGTGGTATGCCATCGGTTGAGATTGCCGCAGATCCGGCCGAAAAAGCGGTTTTCCCCCATCCTGCACGGTGATATAAAGAGTTGACGAAGCGCTCGCCAGTGGGCGCTTTTGTTTGCCACGTGTTTTGCGTGTCACGGACGGTGTGCCAACACGCTTTGCCAGCCAACGAACTCAACGGAATACAGGGAATACCATGTTTGAAAAGGTTGTTGCCGCCCCAGCGGATCCGATCCTGGGCCTGACCGAAGCCTTCCGCGCCGACTCTCGCAGCCACAAGATCAACCTGGGGGTCGGGATCTACAAGGACGAGACCGGCGCCACCCCCATTCTTCACTGCGTCAAGAAAGCCGAACAGAAGCTCTTGACCGACGAGAAGACCAAGAACTATCTCGGCATCGAAGGCAATATCGAATACGGTCGCATCGTGCAGCAACTGCTGTTCGGACAGGATTCCGCTCTGGTCAACAGCGGCCGCGCCAAGACGGCGCAAGCGCCGGGTGGTACCGGTGCCCTGCGCATCGCCGCCGAGTTCGTGGTACGCAACAACCTCGCCAAGACCATCTGGATCTCCGATCCCACCTGGGCCAACCACGTCAGCGTGTTCCAGGCCGCGGGTCTGACCGTCAAGTGGTACAAGTACTATGACGCGGCGACCAAGGGGCTCGACTTTGCCGCCATGCAGGCGTCTCTGGCCGAGGCGCAGGCTGGCGATCTGGTGCTGCTGCACGGTTGCTGTCACAACCCGACCGGTATCGACCCGACCGCTGATCAGTGGCGTGCACTGGCCAGGCAGAGTGCCGCCGCCGGCTGGCTGCCGCTGTTTGACTTCGCCTATCAGGGCTTTGCCCGCGGCATCGAAGAGGATGCCGAAGGTCTGCGCATCTTCGCCGAATGCCACGACGAGCTGCTGGTGGCGAGCTCCTTCTCCAAGAACTTCGGTCTTTACAACGAGCGGGTCGGTGCCTTCACGCTGGTCAGCGCGACCAAGGCGATCGCCGATGTGGCCTTCACCCAGGTCAAGACCGTCATTCGTGCCAACTACTCCAACCCGCCGTCACACGGAGCTGCCGTCGTCACTGACGTGGTGAGCGATCCGGCCCTCTATGCCGAGTGGGTGGAAGAGGTGGCGGCCATGCGGGTGCGCATTCGCGAAATGCGCGAGCTGCTGGTGGAAAAACTGGCCGCGCGCGGCGTGAACCAGGACTTCAGCTTTATCCGCGAGCAGAACGGCATGTTCTCCTTCTCCGGTCTCTCCAAGGATCAGGTGGAGCGCCTCAAGAGCGAGTTCGCCATCTACATCGTCGGCTCCGGCCGGATCAGCGTGGCCGGTATCACCCGTGCCAACATAGATCCGCTGTGCGACGCCATCGCCAAGGTGTTGTAAGCGAGTCATCGCCATCCGCTCAGTAACAAGCCCGCCGGGGAGACCCGGCGGGCTTTTTCATTTCCAGGAGCTGGTCTTAGCGACGGCGTTTGCCACCCCCCAGCAGGGAGCCGAGCACCCCGCGCACCAGCTGGCGACCTACCTCGCTGCCGATGGTGCGGGCCACGCTCTTGGCGGCGGTTTGCACCACGCCGTCGTGCTGGCCGCCACGGGGGCCGGTGCGGCCAAACAGGATGCCATTGAGGGCATCGAGCAGGCCGCCTTCCCCGTTGGATGACGGCTCACTGCCTTGCTCGCCAGTGGTTGTCCCCTTGCCGCCGTTGAGCCGCTCGAAGGCCGACTCGCGATCCTCCGGCGTCTCGTAGCGGCCGTGCAGCAGGGATCCCTGAATGAGCGCCTGCCGCTCGGCGTCGCTCAAGGGGCCGATGCGGCTGGCCGGCGGGGCGATGAAGGCGCGCTCCACCATGCTGGGGCGCCCCTTCTCGTCGAGCAGAGAGACCAGTGCCTCACCGACCCCGAGCTCGGTGATGACGCCAGCGGCATCGAAGGCGGGGTTGGCGCGCAGGGTGTTGGCGGCGATCCGCACCGCCTTCTGGTCACTCGGGGTAAAGGCGCGCAGGGCGTGCTGCACCCGGTTGCCAAGCTGCCCCAATACGCTGTCGGGGATATCGGCCGGGCTCTGGGTCACGAAGTAGACGCCGACCCCCTTTGAGCGGATGAGCCGCACCACCAGTTCGATCTTCTCCAGCAGCGCCTTGGGAGCGTCGTTGAACAGCAGGTGCGCCTCGTCGAAGAAGAACACCAGCACAGGTTTGTCCGGATCCCCCACCTCCGGCAACTGCTCGAACAGCTCGGAGAGCAGCCAGAGCAGGAAGCAGGCATAGAGGCGGTTGGATTGGGTCAGCTTGCTGGCGGCCAGCACATTGATATGGCCGTGGCCGGCCTCATCGGTCTGCAGCAGATCCTGGATGTCCAGCATGGGCTCGCCAAAGAAGTGATCGCCGCCCGCGCTCTCCAGGGTGAGCAGGTTGCGCAGGATGGCGCCGATGGAGGCGGTGGAGACGTTGCCGTAACGGGTGGTGAGCGATTTGGCGTTGTTACCGGCAAACTGCACCATGGCGCGCAGGTCCTTGAGATCGAGCAGCAGCAGCCCCTCGTCGTCCGCCACCTTGAACACCAGCTCCAGCACCCCGCTCTGGGTGTCATTTAGGCCGAGCAGGCGGGCGAACAGCAGGGGCCCCATGTCGGAGATGGTGGCCCGCACCGGGTGGCCCTGTTCGGCAAACAGATCCCAGAACAGGGTGGGGTTGGCGGCAAAGGCGGGGGCCGGGATGCCGAGCTGGGCCAGTCTGGCATCCAGCTTGGCCGAGCCTGCCCCGGCGGCGCCAAGGCCGCTCAGATCCCCCTTCACATCCGCCAGAAAGACCGGCACGCCGAGGCGGGAGAACCCCTCCGCCAGCACCTGCAGGGTGACTGTCTTGCCGGTGCCGGTGGCGCCAGTGATGAGGCCGTGGCGATTGGCCATGGTTGGCAGCAGGGCGAGGGGATGACCACTGGCATGGGCCAGCGTGAGCGGTTCGGCCATGGTGGGCTCCTTGTGGCAAATGGGGGACGAAAAACAACGGGTTACAAGGAGTGTGGTAGCGGGGTCAGGGGATGGCAAGGGCGTGCCTCGTCAGCGCGCCAGAGGCTGACGAGGCGGGTGAGATCAGCGGGGGCGGACCAGCTTGCCGAGGCGCAGCAGCAGCAGGGTGAGGAGGCCGCCGCTGGCGGCGGTCAGTACCGCCAGCAGCAGGCTGCCGAGCAGGAAGGGGGGCACCAGGGTGGCCGCTTCGTGCTCCAGCCAGTGCAGGGTCCAGGTGAGGTGAAATGGCTCCGGCGTCTTGTGCAGCACCAGACAACCGGTGCGATAGGCGTAGAGGTACATGAAGGGCAGGGTCAGCGGGTTGTTGAACCAGACCGCCAGCAGCGCCAGTGGCAGGTTGAGGCTGAACGCCAGCGCCAGCCCGACCGCGATGAGTGAATGCATGGGGATGGGAAACCAGCAGGCGAAGATGCCGGCCGCCACCGCCCCGCTCAGGGCGCGCGGCCCCCCTTGCCAGAGGGCGGGGGCAAGCAGGCGCTCGCCAAACAGGGCGAACCACTTCTGCTGGCGCAGGGTATCGGGGTCAATCTTGAAGCGGGCAAACCAGCGATTCAGCATGCGCGTGCCACCTTGCGTTTCTGCCACTGACGCACGGTGCTGATGCGCCAGCAGGTGCGAATGAGGGCGTAGCCGATGAGGGAGCTGAGCAGGGCGAGCACCAGGGAGCCCAACAGCAGTGGCGGGGCCACGGTCTCGAACACCGACACCAGCCAGGCCCAGGTGAACTCGATCTCGATGTGCTGGGAGGATTGCCCCAGCAGCTGACAGCCCGTCAGGTAGGCACCGTAGAACAGTGGCGGCATGGTAATGGGATTGGAGAGCCAGACCAGCGCCACCGAGAGCGGCAGATTGACCCGACAGGCGATGGCGCCGCCGGCCGCCAGCAACATCTGGCAGGGGAGCGGCACCCAGGCCATGAACAGCCCCACCGCGAAGGCACCGGCCGCCGAGCGCCGATTGAGGTGCCACAGGTTGGCGTCCAGCAGCAGCTTGCCAAACAGCCGCAAGTGCTTGTGTTCCTTGAGTGTCGCCGGATCAGGCAACCAGCGTTGTATGAGTCGTTTGGGCATATTGAAACCTTGCTAAATACTTGCACCATGGATCTGCGCCTGCTGTCGTTTGCCCTCGGGGCAAGCTCCTCACTGCTTTGGCCATGGTTGCCTTCATGGGAATGGGGTGGCCTGATGCTGCTGCTCGCGTTCCCCCTCGCCGGTTGCCGCTGCTGGCGGCTGCTGTTCTTGCTGGGCGGCATCCTCTGGATGCAGGGGAATTTGCACTACCGGCTTGCCTGGCTGGATCAGCTTGGCAAAAAAACGAGCCACATCATAACCGCACAACTGCAAAGTGCAGAACCCGAGGGCGATAAATTTGTCCGGCTGGTGCTGCGGGTGAACCGGCTCGATGAGCAGGCGCTCACTCCGGCGCCCCTGGTGCGCATCAATGCCTACCAGGCGCTGCCCACCATGACGGCAGGCAGTCGCCTGACCCTGGAGGTCTCTCTCAAACCGGCCCATGGCCTGGCCAACGAGGCGGGGATGGACGGGCGGCGCCTGCTGCTCGGCAAGGGGATCACCGCCACCGGCAACTTGCGCCGGGTGATCCAGATTGAAGCGGTGCCGGCGGTGCTGCGCGAGCGCTGGCTGGCCCGGGCCGCCGCCAGTTGGCAGGATCTGAGCCAGGGGCCGCTGCTGGCGGCGCTTACCTTCGGCGAGCAGGGCGGCATCACGACTGAGCAGTGGAGCCTGTTTCGCGGCAGCGGGCTGACCCACATCATCGCCATCTCGGGGCAGCACATCGCGCTGGTGGCGGTGCTCGGCTGGTGGCTGGGGCGGCTGTTCGGACTGCGGGGGGCGATTCTGCTCGCCCTGCTGTTTGCCGCCCTCTACAGCTGGCTGGCCGGGTTTGCGGTGGCCACCGAACGGGCCCTCATCATGGTGCTGGTGTGGAGCCTGCTGCGCTGGCGACGGCGGGAGTGGCCGGCCCATCGCGTCTGGTTGTGGGCCTTCGTGGTGCTGACGCTCTGGGATCCCTTTGCCCTCTATTCGGCCGGATTCTGGCTCTCCTTCCTGGCGGTGGCTCTGCTGCTGGTGGCGAGCTTGCTGGAGGCCAAACCCGGGCTCGTCCGTCTGCAGGGCTTGTTGCTGTTGGGGCTGCTGCCGTTGCAACTGGCGCTGTTCGAGGGGATAGCGCCGTTGTCGCTGCTGCTCAATCTGCTGGCATTGCCGCTCTTTTGCATCGCCATCATACCGCTGGCGCTGGTCGGGGTGTTGCTGGCGCCGCTTTCGGGGGAGCTGGCCCACCTGCTGTTCTGGCTGGCCGATGTCGGCCTGCAGTGGATATTGTGGGCGCTGGAGAGGTTGGCCAGCCAGTGGCAGCTCTGGTGGCCGGTGCCGGGCTGGGTGCTGCCGCTCACAGCGCTGCTGACCCTGCTCTGGTGCGCCTGGCATGTGCCGGGCGGTCGTCCCTTGCTGTTGCCGGGGGGCGTGGCCCTGCTGCTGGCGGCCTGGCCGGCGCCGACCCACTGGCAACTGAGGGTATTGGACGTGGGGCAGGGGTTGGCGGTGCTGATCACCCGGGGTGAGCGCGGCATCCTGTTTGACACCGGCGATCGCTACCCAGGCGGCTACAACATGGCGGATGCCGTGATCCTGCCCTTGCTCAACCGGCTCGATGTGAGGATGCTGGATTATCTGGTCATCAGCCACAAGGATCGGGATCACGCCGGCAACCGGCGTGCCATCCTGCAGGCTCTGCCGGTGCGCCACGAGCTCTCTTCCTTCGACTTCGGCCGCTTCACGACCCTGTGCCGGCGTGGCCAGCAGTGGCGCTGGCAGGGGCTCGAGATGGCGGTGCTCTGGCCACAGCAACCGGGGCCAGGCCACAACAACGACGGCTGTGTGCTGCAGATCCGCGACGGGGAGCGGCGCATCCTGCTCAGTGCCGACATCGAACGGCAGGCGGAGCAGCGGCTGCTGGCGCTGGAAGGGGCCGGGCTTGCCAGCACCCTGCTGGTGAGCCCCCATCACGGCAGCCGCACCTCCTCCACGGCCCCCTTCGTGGCGGCGGTGGCTCCCCGCTATGTGGTGCACAGCGCCGGCTTCATGAACCAGTGGGGCTTTCCCCGCCCCGAGGTGGTGGCTCGCTACCGGGAGGCGCAGCAATGGGTCACCGGGCTGGACGGGGAGATCCTGGTCGAGCCTGCGCCGGACGGGCTGCGGATCAGTGCCGAGCGGAAGCAGGGCCCCTGGTTTCGTCGCAATGGCGACTGGTGGCGCCCTGCATTCTGGCCTGCTCGCTGAGCGTGAACCCGGTTTTGGCGGGTCTAACGGCCGTCATTTCCCGTCTTGGCGATGGGCATGCGCTGGCGATGCTTGGTGTAATCCTGCGCTTTGGCTGGGATAACGGCCGTGATTTCCCGTGCTGGTGATGGGCACTGCTTGGTGTAATCCTGCGCCTTGGCTGGGATAACGACCGTCATTTCCCGTGCTGGTGATGGGCACTGCTTGGTGTAATCCTGCGCTTTGGCTAGAATAGCCCGTCATTTCCCTTATTAACGGCTATTCATGCAACAAGAAACCTCACAAGACAGCTGGCCTGTCTTCAAGCGTCTGCTCGGCTATGTCCGTGACCGCAAGCTTGGCCTGATTGGCGGCATCATCGGCATGCTGGGCTACGCCGCCGTGGATACCACCTTCGTCTATTCCATCAAGCCGCTGATCGACAAGGGGATCAACGGCAATGATCCGACCGTGCTCAAGTGGATGCCCTTCTTCGTGCTGGGTATCGTGGCCCTGCGCGGCGTCGCCAACTTCCTCTCCAACTACTGCATGGCCTGGGTCGGCAACCACGTGGTGATGCGCCTGCAGCAGCAGGTGTTCAACCACATGGTGGCGATGCCGATGAGCTTCTTCGACCGCCAGAATACCGGTCACCTGCTCTCCAAGGTGACCTATGACGCCAGTCAAGTCTCCTCGGCTGCCAGTACCACTCTGGTCACCCTGGTGCGGGAAGGGGCGACGGTCATCGGCCTGCTCGGCCTGATGTTCTGGCACTCCTGGCAGCTGTCGGTGATCTTCCTGGTGGTGGGGCCCGTGGTGGGCATCATCATCGGCCTCATCAGCCGCCGCTTCCGTCAGATCAGCCGCCACATCCAGCAGGCGGTGGGCGACATCACCACCTCTACCGAGCAGATGCTCAAGGGGCACAAAGAGGTGCTGATGTTCGGCGGCCAGAAGGTGGAGGAGAAGCGCTTCTTCAAGGTCAGCAACAACATGCGCCAGCAGACCATGAAGATGGTTGCCGCCGATGCCATCGGCAGCCCGGTGGTGCAGATGGTTGCCTCCATCGCGCTGGCGGCCTTCCTCTATGTGGCCACCATCGACAGCGTGCGCAGCGAGCTGACTGCCGGTACCTTCACCGTCATGATCACCTCCATGATGATGCTGCTCAAGCCGCTGAAAAGCCTGACCGACGTCAACAATCAGTTCCAGCGCGCCATCACCGCCTGCCACAGCCTGTTTGGCCTGCTCGATACCGAGCCGGAGCAGGATACCGGCACTCGTACCCTGGAGCGCGCCCGCGGCGAGATCGAGTTTCGCAACGTCACCTTCACCTACCCGACCAAGGACACCCCGGCGCTGCACAACGTCAGCTTCAAGGTGGAGGCGGGCAAATCGGTGGCCCTGGTGGGGCGCTCAGGCTCTGGCAAGAGCACCATCGCCAGCCTGCTGACCCGCTTCTACGATATCGAGCAGGGGGAGATCCTGCTGGACGGCGTCAACATCCGCGATTACCGCCTGAGCGAGCTGCGCAAGCAGTACGCCCTAGTCTCCCAGCACGTGCACCTGTTCAACGACACGGTGGCGAGCAACATCGCCTACGCCGCGGAAGAGCAATACAGCCTCGACGAGATCAAGCAGGCGGCCCGCATCGCCCACGCCGACGAGTTCGTCAGCAAGATGAGCAACGGTTATGACACCGTGGTTGGCGAAAACGGCGCGTCGCTCTCCGGCGGTCAGCGTCAGCGTATCGCCATCGCCCGCGCCCTGCTGCGCGATGCCCCCGTGCTGCTGCTGGACGAGGCGACCTCGGCGCTGGATACCGAGTCCGAGCGCCACATCCAGGCGGCCATCGACGAGCTGTGCAAGGCACGCACCTCGCTGGTGATCGCTCACCGCCTCTCCACCATCGAGAAGGCGGACGAGATCCTGGTGATCGATGAAGGCCATATCGTTGAGCGCGGCAACCACGCGGCCCTGATGGCCCAGCAGGGCACCTATGCCCAGCTGCGCGCCATCCAGTTCGGCCATGCCACCGCAGGTGGCAACGCCTGATGCTGGAGCGGCTCTGGTATGCAAAGAGTGGTTGGCGCTGGTTGCTGGCCCCCTTTGCCCTGCTGTTTGCCGTTGTCAGCGGCACCCGCCGCTACGCCTATCGTCACGGCTGGCGCAAGGGCTATCGTGCCTCTGTGCCAGTCATAGTAGTGGGCAATATCTCGGTGG
Organism: Aeromonas sp. 600276; assembly: GCF_049175815.1. NCBI lineage: Bacteria > Pseudomonadati > Pseudomonadota > Gammaproteobacteria > Aeromonadales > Aeromonadaceae > Aeromonas > Aeromonas sp. 600276. The sequence continues at coordinate 152,226 of NZ_JAAKVU010000011.1, forward strand.
GTGGCAACGGCAAGACCCCGGTAGTGGTCTGGCTGGTGGAGCAGTTGCAGGCCCGCGGCTATCGCCCCGGGGTGGTGAGCCGCGGCTATGGCGGCAAGGCACCCCATTACCCGTACCGGCTCGATGCCGCCAGCACCACGGCGCAGGCGGGGGATGAACCGGTACTGATCGCTAGGCGCTGTGGCTGCCCGGTGGTGGTTGCCCCGAAACGGGCCGATGCGGTGCGTCTGCTGGAGCAAAGTGGTGAGGCGGACATCATCATCACCGACGACGGCCTGCAGCACTATGCGCTGGCTCGCGACATCGAGCTGGTGGTGGTGGACGGGGCGCGCCGTTTTGGCAACGCCTGCCTGCTGCCCATGGGGCCGCTGCGCGAGCCGGTCACCCGGCTCAAGCGGGTGGACGCCATCATCTGCAACGGCGGCGAGCCGGGGCGGGGAGAGTATCCCATGAGGTTGGTGGCCGATTCCCCCCGTCGGGTACGCGATGAGGCCCCGCTGGCCACGCCGCTGGCCGGTCCGGTAGACGCGCTGGCGGGCATTGGTCATCCACCCCGTTTCTTCGCCACCCTCGAGGGGCTTGGTTATCAGCTGGATCAGCGGGTGGCCTACGGGGATCACCACCCCTTCGATAGGGACGAGCTGGTGGGCCGCTTTGCCGGCAAGCCGCTGCTGATGACCGAGAAGGATGCGGTCAAGTGCCGCGCCTTTGCCCTCGACAACTGGTGGTATCTGCCGGTCAGCGCCGAGTTGCCCGCCTCCCTGCTCGATACCCTGCTGCACAAGCTGGGCGCGAGCGGGAAGGGGCAGGGCGCAACCAAGGCACAAGGTTGATCTCGCTCGCCAGCGCGGGAGAGAAGGGGGCTTGTCATGCCCCGCATGAAACATCTGGTTGGTTCGACACCCATCGCCGGCGTGATTAAGCCGCTGGCGCGACATCGTTGAAGGAGTATCGTTTTGGCTTTGGACATCAAGTTGCTCGACATCATTGCCTGCCCGGTCTGCAAGGGCAAGCTGCACTATAACAAGTCCGTGCATGAGCTGGTCTGCCGCTTCGACAAGCTGGCCTATCCGCTGGAGGAGGGGATCCCGGTGCTGCTGGAGAACCGCGCCCGTCCGCTCAATAGCGACGAGCTGTCGTCATGAGCTTCGTCGTCGTCATTCCGGCCCGCTACGCCTCCACCCGGCTGCCGGGCAAGCCGCTGGCCGACATCCATGGCAAGCCCATGGTGCAGCACGTGGTGGAGAAGGCCCTGCAGTCGGGCGCCGATCGGGTGATCGTCGCCACCGACGATGAGCGGGTGCAGCAGGCGCTGGCCGGCCAGACCGGGTTCGAAGTGTGCATGACCTCGAAGGATCACCAGTCCGGTACCGAGCGCCTGGCCGAGGTGTGCCGTCACTATGGTTTTGCCGCCGACACCATAGTGGTCAACGTGCAGGGGGACGAGCCGCTCATTCCGCCGGTCATCATCCGTCAGGTAGCGGACAACCTGGCCGCCGCCACGGCGCCCATGGCGACCCTGTCGGTGCCGATCCGGGACGCCGAAGAGGCGTTCAACCCGAACGCCGTCAAGGTAGTGACCGACCAGGAGGGCTACGCCCTCTACTTCAGTCGCGCCTCCATTCCGTGGGATCGTGATCGTTTTGCCGCAAGCCGCGAGCAGATTGGTGATCACTACCAGCGTCACATCGGCATCTATGCCTATCGCGCCGGTTTCATCCAGCGTTATGTGGACTGGGCGCCGAGCGCGCTCGAGCAAGTAGAGGCGCTGGAGCAGCTGCGGGTGCTCTGGTACGGGGAGAAGATCCACGTGGCCCAGGCCCTCGAGGCGCCGCCAGTCGGGGTGGACACCCAGGCCGATCTGGACAAGGTGCGCGCACTGCTGGCGAACTGATGCCGACAACAGCAAAAATGACTCTGAACGGTGCCTGCGGGCGCCGTTTTTTGTGTTTAATCTTTACATAATTATTTGATTACAAACGTCATTTATGAGTACTTTCAAACTTTTCCCGGCCATGGTTTGCCAAATCGACGAGTTTGGTTATGATGCAAGACGCCGTGTTAACCCTAACTGGCATATAACGAGATAAAAAACGGGGTGTTTGGGTGATTAATGTATTCCTGGTCGATGATCATGAGTTGGTGCGTACAGGGATAAGACGCATTCTGGAAGATGTCCGCGGGATCAAGGTGGTGGGCGAGGCGCAGAGCGGGGAAACCGCAGTCACTTTCTGTCGTCAGAACCATCCCGACGTGATCCTGATGGACATGAACATGCCGGGCATCGGCGGCCTGGAGGCAACCCGCAAGATCCTGCGGATCCGGCCCGATGTGCGCATCATAGTGCTGACCATTCATTCAGAAAATCCGTTCCCGACCAAGGTGATGCAGGCGGGTGCCGCCGGCTATCTCACCAAGGGGGCTGCACCGGACGAGATGATCCACGCCATTCGCCTGGTCCACTCCGGTCAGCGTTACATCTCCCCGGAGATCGCCCAGCAGATGGCCCTGAGCCAGTTTGCCTCGGCCGACGAGAACCCCTTCAAGTCCCTTTCCGAGCGCGAGCTGCAGATCATGATGATGATCACCAAGGGGCAGAAGGTGACCGATATTTCCGAGCAGCTCAACCTGAGCCCGAAGACGGTCAACAGTTACCGCTACCGGCTGTTCAGCAAGCTCAATATCAATGGCGATGTGGAGCTGACCCATCTGGCCATTCGCTATGGCATGCTGGATGCCGATACCCTGTAACGGGCGGCGTGTAGCCATCAAAGGCGGCCTGTGCCGCCTTTTTGCTTTTTGCCGGTCTGGCGCAGTATGCTCTGTGCCGTCTTCTGCTTTCATCCGTTGAGCCGAGTTGCCGATGAGCCTCTCTTTCGTTCTTCCGCTTGCCGCGATATCCCAGACCCAACACCTCAATCCCCGTTGCCGGAGCCAGCATGACCTCCTCTGAACCTCTCTTCGACAGCAAGGCGTTTCTCAGTGCCGTCACCCATCAGAGCGGTGTCTATCGCATGTACGACAGCGGCGGCACCGTCATCTACGTGGGCAAGGCCAAGGATCTGAAGAAACGGCTCGCCTCCTACTTTCGGGCCAACGTCGACAGCATCAAGACCCGCACCCTGGTGCGCCAGATCGCCGACGTGCAGGTGACGGTCACCCATACCGAGACCGAGGCGCTGATCCTCGAGCACAACCTGATCAAGCAGTACCAGCCCCGCTACAACGTGCTGTTGCGGGATGACAAGTCCTACCCCTGGATCATCATCACCGCCCATCAGCACCCGCGTATCGGCGTCCATCGCGGTGCCCGCAAGGTGAAGGGGGAGTACTTCGGCCCGTACCCCTCCGGCGGTGCGGTGCGCGAGAGCCTGCACCTGATGCAGAAGATCTTCCCGGTGCGTCAGTGCGAGGATGCAGTCTATGCCAACCGCACCCGCCCCTGCCTGCTCTACCAGCTCAAGCGCTGCGCCGGCCCCTGCGTGGCCGGGCTGGTGAGCGAGGCCGAGTATGCCCAGCAGGTGGAGCTGGCCAAGCTGTTCCTCGCGGGCAAGAACCAGCAGGTGATAGGCGAGCTGGTGGGCAAGATGGAATCCGCCAGCGGCGATCTGCGCTTCGAGGAGGCGGCCCGCTATCGGGATCAGATCCAGGCGCTGCGCCGGGTGACCGAACAGCAGTCGGTGAGCGGCAACGTACTGGACGAGCTCGACGTGGTGGGGGTGGCCTTCGAGCAGGGGACCGCCTGCATCCACGTGCTCTTCATCCGCCAGGGCAAGGTGCTGGGCTCGCGCAGCTACTTCCCGAAAGTGCCGGCCGATACCCAGCTCGACGAGGTGGTGCAATCCTTCCTGCTGCAGTTCTATCTGTCGGGGCAGGGGGGGCGGCAGATCCCGAGCGAGGTGCTGCTCGATGTGGCGCTGGAAGACGAGGACGTGATCGCGCAGACCCTGAGCCAGACCGCCGGCTACAAGGTGCGGGTGGTGAGCCGTACCCGCGCCGAGCGGGCCCGCTTCATCAAGCTTGCCTCCATCAACGCCCAGACCGCGCTGCGCTCGCGCCTTGCCCACAAGAGCACCATCACCGCCCGCTACGATCAGCTGGAGGAGTTGCTGGAGCTGGAGCGCCCCATCGCCCGCATGGAGTGCTTCGATATCTCCCACACCATGGGAGAGCGCACTGTGGCATCCTGCGTGGTGTTCAACCGGGAGGGGCCGCTCTCATCGGAATATCGTCGCTTCAACATCGACGGCATCACCGGCGGCGATGACTACGCCGCTATGGAGCAGGCGCTGGAGCGGCGCTTTGGCAAGCAGCAGGAGCCGGACAAGGTGCCTGACGTGCTGTTTATCGACGGCGGCCTCGGCCAACTGCGCCGCGCCGAGGAGATCCTGGCCCGCCAGCTGGAGTTTCTGGGGGGCAAATATCCGCTGCTGGTGGGCATTGCCAAGGGGGTGACCCGCAAGGCGGGGCTGGAGACCCTGATCCTGGGGGAGAGTCACGAAGAGCTGCATTTACCGGCGGACATGCCCGCCCTGCACCTCATTCAGCACATCCGCGATGAATCCCACCGTTTTGCCATCACTGGCCACCGCGCCAGACGGGCGAAGGCCCGCACCACCAGTACCCTGGAGGATATTCCGGGGGTGGGGCCGAAACGGCGGCAGGCGCTGCTCAAGTATCTGGGCGGTCTGCAGGAGGTGAAAAAAGCCGGGGTGGAGGAGCTTGCCAAGGTGCCTGGCATCAGCCAGGAGCTGGCCCAGGCCATCCACGATGCCCTGCATTCCCTCTAGCCATTGGTCGCCGAGAAGGGGGGATGCGCCTTCGTGTTGCCCCTGTTTGTCCTGACGGCGAGCAGGGGCTGTCGCCCCGGGTATCGACAAGAGGCGAGGTGAGCCACACCATTCACCCCGGGTTCATCCCCTGCGAGATCCAGACACACAAGAGCCGTGACGCCGGGGGGCCGCAAATGCCATAATGGCCCGCATCCTGAGGTTGTTGATGGATTAATAGACCAAGGCGGGCGCCTGTCCGGTTGCATCCGTGATCGGCTTGGGGCTACCATGTAGCGGCATACAAGAAGTGGCTGAAAATAATGACAAATATTCCTAATCTGCTGACGTTTTTTCGGATCTTGCTCATCCCCGTCTTCGTCATCCTGTTCTACCTTCCCTACCAGTGGTCCTATCTGGCGGCGGCCATCGTCTTCATCCTGGCGGCGGCGACCGACTGGTTTGACGGCTACCTGGCCCGCAAGCTGAATCAATCCACCGCCTTCGGTGCCTTCCTCGATCCGGTCGCCGACAAGATCATGGTGGCGGCGGCGCTGGTGGTGATCGTCGAGCACTACAACACCATCTGGGTCACCATTCCTGCCATGACCATGATTGGCCGCGAGATCATCATCTCCGCCCTGCGCGAATGGATGGCCGAGCTTGGCAAACGCTCCTCGGTGGCGGTCAGCTGGATTGGCAAGTGGAAGACCATGATCCAGATGGTGTCGCTCACCGGTCTCATCTGGCAGTACGACATCTGGATGGTGTGGCTGGCCTATGTGCTGCTCTATGTGGCCACCGTGCTCACCTTCTGGTCCATGTTCCAGTACATGAAGGCCGCCTGGGGCGATCTCAGCTATCACTCCCGGTTTTGACCTGCCGACACAAAGGTCCGTTTCCCCGTTCTTGGGGCGGGGAAACGGTCGTGAGTGCAGAAAAAGCAGGAAAAGGGCAAAAAACACTCGAACGATCAGGGTATTAAACATTTTTGGTTGACTGGGCGAGGAACATCGCTAGAATGCGTCCTCGTAGTCAGGCAGTCAGCCAGACCTATGCGGGAATAGCTCAGTTGGTAGAGCACGACCTTGCCAAGGTCGGGGTCGCGAGTTCGAGTCTCGTTTCCCGCTCCAAATTCAGACAATAGAGAGTTTATCTCTTTTGCATGGCGCGTTAGCAAAGCGGTTATGCAGCGGATTGCAAATCCGTTTAGTCCGGTTCGACTCCGGAACGTGCCTCCATATTGACAAGCCCGCCACGCGAGCTTGATACCGATTGCGGTGCCCGAGTGGTGAAATCGGTAGACACAAGGGATTTAAAATCCCTCGACGTTCGCGTCGTGCCGGTTCGATTCCGGCCTCGGGCACCAGTTATTGAATAAAGCAATCAAAGACTTACGAAAGGCCGCTAGTAATAGCGGCCTTTTTGTTTTTGGTCAATGTCCACATTTTGTCCACGCAGTTTTATTCCAGGTGCCGTCGCGTTTAACTTCAAGCTGCAGGCGGTGTAGCCCTGGCCGGTGAAGCCGTGATGAGACTGCCAGCCTGTGTTTCATTTCTCTGTTGCTTGAAGCCTGTCAGCGTGTTCCTCTGTTCCTGAACGGCTTCGATTGGGTGGCGCCGAGTCTGTCTATCTGCAGAGGGAGGGGGCGGCACGTTGGCAGATCAAGTGACAGATCAGGATTTGTGCGAGGCCTTGTCAGACATCTTCATTGACAACGAAGTGGACTATGCGCACATCGCCTCCATCGCGAGACATTTTCCGCTGGTACATGTGGAGTGGGTGTTGTTTGAATGGGTTGCCCCAATCTGTTGCACGAATGGGTGTTCACCTGTCCCTCCCGTCTGGTCCGGTTTTCAGAGTGAACTCCTGTGGCACGATATTCAGGCGCTCCTCGCCAAACAGAAAAATGCCGGCTTGGTCATGGGGTTTCTGTTTCATCTCAGAGGGCGTTGTTTGAGAAGGGTATATGCAGATGAATGGCGCACGCTGTCGGCACTGCTGGCCCTTGAGTGAGGCGGGTAGCGGGTTCTCGTTACGTGCTTGAACCGATCTGTGTACCGACTATGCAGACAATCAGGTTGGCACTCATGTCGTGCAGGTTGGCCTGATATAAAAGAGGGGAGCCAGTGCTCCCCTTGCTGTTGATGTGACCGCTACCGCGTCGGGCTGGCGGCGTTCAGTTCGAGCGGTGACTCCTTTAGAACTTGTAGAGCCAGGAGACGGCGGTGAAGTAGCCGTTGTAGTCCTGGTTCAGGTTGCCGAGGTTGCGCTCTTCGCCGGTGTAGAGGTAATCCACGTCCTGGAAGTATTCGTAGCGCAGATCCCAGCGCAGCGAATGCTGCTTGGTCAGCTGATAGAGGGCGTAGCCTTCCAGCCGGTGCTGCTTGCTGGTGAGATCCGGGTAGTCATAGCCCTTGCTGGCGTCGGTTTTGCCGCGGCCATAGGCGAAGCTGTAATCGAGCCCGAGCTCGAGATCCCGGTCAAACGCCTTCTTCTGAGTGAGCCCGAGCCCGAGGGTGGTGATCTCGTCACGCACCGCCGTGCTGTAGGGATCCCAGTCCGGTGCGCCTGTGTAGGCGTGGTTCTGGCTGGAGGTGATCCACTGCAGGTTGCTGAACAGGTGGCCGCTCAGGTTGTCGTCGAACTGCTGGTTGAGGGTCAGGTCGATGCCATAATCCTTGCCCTCGCTGCGCCCTATGTCCGGCTCCTTGTAGTCATCCTTGGCCCACCACCCTTCGAGGCGGGCATCCATCCCCTCGCTGAACTGATAGCCGAGATCCCCCCTGAGTTCGACCCTGTCCCTGTCCGCCAGATAGAACTGGCGCAGGGTCGGGCTGCCGTTGCCGGCGGCACTGTCGTGGCGCCAGTCCGAGCCGTCGCGGGTGCTCCAGGCGAGCTTGCCGCCCAGTTGCAGCGCCCCGGCCGGGCGGTAGCGCCCCTTGAGGAACAGGGTGTGCTCGTCGGTGTCCTGCCGGTCGGCCTGCTCGCGCTGATCGGCTTTGTACTGATAGCCGGTGGTGAGCTTGACCGAGCGGCTGAGCCGGTAGTCGGCCGCCAGATCCGCCTTGCTGCGAGTGCGATCGCTCTTGCCGCGCTGCTTGCCGACCACCGCGTATTCATCGGACTTGTCCTTGCGGTCCCGATACTCGCCGCTGGCGCGCAGGGTGAGATCCCGGCCAAAGCGGCCTACCCACTTGGCATCGGCCTGCAGGGTGCTGACCTCGCCGTGGAAGTCATCCTGGCTGATGGGGGCGTTGCGAAACGCGGTCAGGCTGCCGTTGGAGGTGGCCTGGCTGGTGAGCACGCGGCCGGTCAGGCTCTGCCGGTCCCAGTTGTACTGGCCGGATAGGCTCAGCTGGTGGAAGTTGTTGTCCGGCTCGTAGGCGCGCTCGTTGGCGTAAGGATCGGCGACGCTGCCAGAGTAGAGCGCCGTGTCATCGGTACGGTAGAGGGAGCCGTGGTAGGCGAGGTCGACCAGCCAGCCTTCTCCCAGGTAGCTGACGCCGCTCTTGACCAGGGTGGTCGAGCTACCGTCGACGGGCTTGGGCAAGAGGCCTGGCCCGCTGCCGATGCCGGGCACGCTCGACTGGTAGTAGGCGAGGGTGGCCTCTTTTTTCTCATGAGAAAAATCGGCGTAGGGGCGCCACGGGCTCTTCGGGGTATAGGCGAGTCCGGCGGTCAGCTTCTTGCGCACCACCTCCTTGTCAAACTCGGCCAGCGACCCCTGGGTCAGCGGGCTCTCGCCCGGCTGATAGACGCTGCGGCCGTGGCTGTTCCAGTAGAAGGGGGACTCCGAGTAACCCAGCCGGGCGCGCATGCCGTCGTAGTGGCCCTGTTCGGTCGTCAGGCTGAAGCGCTCCATGCCGAGGTTCTTTACTTCCAGGCTGCCGTAGCGGGAGCCTTCTCCCCGGTATTGCAGGTCGGCGTTGAAGATGCCGAGCATGCCGCTGTCCTGCTGGCTGGGCACCCAGTTGCGAAAGCGGGTGGCGCCATCGTCGTTGGCATAGCCGGCACCCAGCCCCACCTCGCCAAACCAGCCCTCATCGCGCTCGCAAGACTTGCAGCTCCAGCGTTCGGTCTTGGCCGGTTTGCTCTGCTGCAGGGCGTAATCCCCGACTGCCAGCGGCTCCTCGGCCGCCTGGGCCGAGCAGACCGCCAGCAGGGAGAGCCAAAGTGTTGAGTATTTCATGACTTCTCTCCTCAGCGCCGCAGTGATTGACCGTTGGGATGGTTGGTCCCGTGGATCTGGTTATGACAGTTCAGACAACTGCCGCCACGCACCTTGAGATCCCCCTCGGGGATGGAGACGTTGGCATGGGGCACGCTGTGGCACTCCTGGCACAGTTGGGGCACCCGCTTGTTGAGCAGCGCCTGGTTGATGGAGCCGTGCGGGCTGTGGCAGAGGGAGCAATCCTCGGTCACCGGCTCGTGTTCCCACAGGAAGGGGCCCCGTTTCTCGGCGTGGCACTCGTAGCAGCTCTCGTTGAGGCTGGGCTGCTTGAGGCTGGCCTCGTTCTGCGACTGGTGCGGGTTGTGACAGCTGGAGCAGGGCAGCTCGCCATTGAGAATGGGGTGGCTGGTGCGCTTGTGCAGATCGGCTTTTTGCTGGGCGTGGCAGCTGGTACAGGTCTCCACCTGCAGCTTGCTGTCCATCACCGGATCCTTGGCCTGGTGCAGGCTGTGGCAGCTGGTGCAGGAGACATCCTCCACCGCGTGAGCGCTGGCATGCCAGCCCATCCGCTGGGTATCGGTGTGGCAGGAGAGGCAGACGCTGTTCTGCTTCTCCACCGGCACCGGCGAGTCGGGGCCGAAGGTGATCATGGGTTCCCGCTGCTGCCCCTTGCGGGGATTGCGCGGGTGGTTGCCGGCGGGACCGTGGCAGGCTTCACACTGCTTGTCGGCCATCGGCCCGTTCTGGTTGCCGAGGTTGCCGTGCACATTGTGGAAGATGCCGGTGGCGGGCTTGCGCGAGTCGGCATCGTGGCACTTGAGGCAGGTATCGGCCCCCTTGGGGGAGTATTTGCCCTGGTCGAATTTCTGGTCGAGGGTGGCCTCGACCTGCAGGCGCGGATCGGCATCGGCCGCCGGCTGGGCATCGCTCTTGGCCCAGACCGGCAGGCAACCGAGTGCCAGCAAACCCGCCAGGAGCCACTGCGGGGTGATTCTTTTCATATCGTGTCCTTCAACGGCAAAGGGCCGGGGGGAGGCATCCCCCCGGCCTGGTGGTCTCAACGGAAGTCATACACCTTGTGAACCTTGTCGACGCCCTGCTCCTGCCCGACGGCATGGCAGGACGCGCACTGTTCAACCCCGGTGGCGGCCTCTATCGTCTCTGCACCAAAGATGGCGCCGTTGTTCTTCATGTGGGTGGCCCACTCATCTCCCGCGACCGGGCTGTCCGGCTTGACCAGCCCCAGCGGGGACTTGAGGTGGCAGCTGGCGCAGACCACCAGGGTCGGACTGAAGAACCTGGGCTGCTTGTTGTCCGCTGTGGTCGCCACCAGCGAGGGTCGTTCGTTCTGCTGGTTGGGCAGGTTGTACTGACCCTTGGTGTGGCAGGACTCGCAGTTGTTCAGCTTGCCCGGGAAGGTGGCATCACCGCTGCGATGGGAGCCGAAGGCGTGGAAGGAGTGCACGTGATACTTCAGATCCCCCGGCACACCCGCATAGAAGGAGGTGCGGGTGGCGTTGTGACAGCTGGTGCACTGGGCGAAGTCCTTGGAGGCGTGGGCCGAGCCCGCGTTGCCCCCTGTGTGGACTGCCAGATCCTTGTGACAGCCGTTGCAGGAGGCCAGATCCGCCCCTGCCTTGAGCACATAGTTGCCGTCCACCCCGCCTTCGGCCCGGAAGTAGGCCTTGACCGGATTGATAGGCACGTAGGAGAGGGCGCTGGCGGTGCTGCTGCAGGGGAGCAGATCCCCGGCGGCGAAGGCACCGTTGCGATCCGCCTTGCGGGCCACGCACACCTGCAGCTCGGCGACCGTGGCCGCCAGGGTGCCGCTCACCTCGTTACCCACCTCTTTGCGGCACAGGAAGCTGCCGCCGCCCTGGCTTTCGCACTGGGTGAAGTCAATCTTGTTGCCGGCGACGAAGGTCTGCGGGTTGGTGTAGCCCAGCTCGAAGCCGCTGCCCTGATCCCAGTTGACCAGCACGTAGGGGGCCTTGGCCAGATCGCCGTACTTGATGTACTTGAGCACCCCGTCCATGGTCTCGACCGGCGTGCCGTTGGCGGTCACGGTCAGCTCGACCTCGATGTTGGGCGCGGCGTAGCGCACGTCGTCAAACTTGAACACCAGCTTGTCGCGACCGGTGGCCTCGTTGGCGAGGTAGCCCATGTGCACGCTGCTGGGGGACTTGGTGTTGTCGGGCGTCTCGGCGTGGCACTGGGTACAGAGGGTGCCGTTGCTGATCTTGCCGTTGATGTGGCTGACGTAGCCGGTCGCCGTGGTGGAGTCCGCGTGGCAGGCGCCGCAGGGTTTCTCCTGGGCGTGCTGCCAGTTGTTGGCATCCGGGGTGGTCGGGGTGACGCCCTTGTGGCAGGTGTCGCAGTTGCGCGGATCCTGCGGGAAGTGGCTCACCAGCTTGGTGGCGGTGGCATCCAGGTTGCCGTGCAGCTTGTGCACCAGGGTGGTCAGATCGCCCCGTCCGCTGCCGGGCACGCTCTCGTTGTGGCAGGTAACGCAGAGCTTGGGATCGGCCCGGTTGCTGTGGTGAATAGGCTGCTTCATGTGGCAGCTGTCGCAGCTCTGCTGCTCCAGGATGTCGCGGGTCAGCAGCGGCGGCGTGCCGGCCGGTACCCAGTCCAGCACATAGTCGGTGACCGGAATGTCGTTGCTGCCGCCAAAGTAGATGCCGAGGCGGTGAGTCGCTGCCTCATCCCAGCGGATCAAACCGTTGTTGTCCTGCGAATCGCTCGGATAAGGGTCGCGCACCGTGGTGGCATTGAAGGAGAAGGTGTAGCGGTACTGGCCATTGCCGAGGGCTTCGAGCTTGCCGCTGTTCTCGCCGGTGGGGCGGTTGTTGCGGGTGCTGTAGATGAAGCTCTTCCAGATCACGGGGTCTTCCCGCGTGGCGTCACGGCCAGGGATCACCTTGGCCAGGGTGAAGGAGGGGAGGGTGCTACCCAGGTCATAGCCCTTGCCTTGCTTGTCGGTGACCTTGAACTGCACCGAGAGCTGACCGCTCTCGCCAAGTTGCGGAGTGGAGGCCGAGATCACCAGCGAATCCGGGGTTCCTGGCGGAGGGGGCGGTGGGTCCGTCTTGTCGTTGCCATCACCGCCGCCCCCGCAGGAGGAGAGGGTGAACACCATTGCTGCAGCCACCAATACTTTCCAGTATTTCATTCTTTTATCCTTTTTTATCGGACTTATTGTTCCATATATGAGCCAGCTCAAAAAATTCCCAAAAAGATACTACTTAAGGGTCAAAAGAGGACTGAATACGGTATAAATCATTTCCATCTTAATTGTAAGGTTTATATATTAGAGAGCGTTGATCTAAGTCTCAAAAACGGATCGAAAATCAACCTGGATTATAAAAATGTCTTTTTTAACTGGGGTTTATAGACCTTTTCTGGAAGAGGGATGAGAAATGAAACGCAGTATGAAGCTGGAAATAGTGGGACTGTCGCTGCTTTTGGGCTCTATTGGCACTGCACATGCCAGCCTGGACTCATTGGTGGATACATGTAACTCATGTCATGGAAATCAGGGGATCAGCACCCAGAACGATATTCCAACTATCGCAGGATTGGCAGAATCAAATCTTGCCGAGCAGTTGCGCACCTATCTCGACGGCCGGCCAGCCAAGACCGTTAATCATGTCACCGGTGATACCAGCAAGAAGGGGAACATGACCGACATTGTTAAGGGCCTTAGCGACGAGCAGATCGACGAGTTGGCGGCACATTATGCCGAGCTGCCCTACCAGCCGATGAAGCAGCCGTTCGATGCGGCGCTGGCCAAGGCAGGGCAGAAACTGCACGACGACTCCGGCTGCAAGAAGTGCCACTCCGAAGGGGGCTCGGTGGCCGAAGACGAGGCCTCCATCCTCGCCGGCCAGCCCAAGGGCTACCTGCTGACCTCCCTGCAGGAGTTCAAGGCCGGCAAGCGCAGCAACGACGAGAAGATGAACAAGGCCATCATCGCCATGAGCGATGCCGACCTCAAGGCGCTGGCCGAGTACTACGCAAGCCAGCAGTAACGTCGCTGCCCCTCCCGTTGACGCAGCCACCCCGCTTCTGGCGGGGTGTGGTCTCGTGTTCATGACCGTCAAAGGAGCTGCCACCAGCTCCTTTTTGTTGCCAGGCGGGCAGGCGGCACCCGGCGGGTGCCACCGTTTCGGAGTTTCCTATGAAAAAAATCATCAAGTGGCTGCTGCTCGCCTCCCTGAACCTGGGGATGAGCCAGCTTGCCCTGGCCGCCACGACGGCAAGCGATGCCACCCCCGCAGCCCAGACCGAGCAGGCAGAGCAACCCACCCTGGCCGAAAAGCAGGCCAAGGCGGAGAAGAAGAAGGCGGCCGCCAAAAAGGCCGCGGCCCGTTTTGCCAAGTGCGAGAAGTGCCACGATGGGGCTGAGGGGATGCACGGCAAGCATGGCCAGGTCACCAACCCCAACACGGGGGAGGCTGTTACCTGTACCAACTGCCACGGCAATGCGTCGGCCGATCACCGTAAACAGCGAGGCGGCATCGTCGATGTGATGCGCTTTGGCGACGACGCCTTCCCGCTGAGCCAGCAGAACGGCGTCTGCATGAGTTGCCATGAGCCGGACGATTTGCGCAAGGCCCTCTGGGCCCACGACGTGCACGCCACCCGGATCAGTTGCACCAGCTGTCACCAGCTGCACCCGGCCAAGGAGCCCATGGTGGGGATCCCCGAGAAGTCGCGCATCAAGCTGTGCGTCGACTGTCACCGCAAGCAGCATGAGGCCAGCCTCGGCGGCGCCGTCAAGGAGGGTTCATGAGCACGACCCGCCGCGACTTCATGGTGGGCATGAGCGCCGGCGCCCTGATCCTGCTGACGGGGGCCCCGCGTGCCCTGGCCAACAGCATGACCATCAAGGGCGTGCGCTACGGCATGATCCACGACGAGACGGCCTGCATCGGCTGCACCGCCTGCATGGACGCCTGCCGCGAGGTGAACCAGGTGCCACAAGGAGTGGCCCGCCTGCAGATCCTGCGCAGCGGCCCGGTGGGGGAGTATCCGGCGCAGGAGTACCACTTCTTTCGCAAATCCTGCCAGCACTGCGACAACGCCCCCTGCGTGCACGTCTGCCCGACCGGCGCCTCCCACATCCGGGCAGAGGATGGCATCGTCGACATCAACCCCGACCTCTGCGTCGGCTGTCGCTATTGCCTGGCCGCCTGCCCCTATCAGGTGCGCTTCATCAACCCGGTCACCCGGGTTGCCGACAAGTGCGACTTCTGCCGCAAGACCAATCTGGCGGCGGGCAAGCAACCCGCCTGTGTGGAAGCCTGCCCGACCAAGGCGCTGGTGTTCGGCAATCTGGACGATCCCAACAGCCCCATCGCCAAACGGCTGGTGCAGGAGACCACCTATCGCTACAAGCAGTTCCTCGGTACCTCGCCCAAGATGTACCGGGTGCCGAAAGGGGAGGTGAAGTCATGATCCCATCTCATCCGTATGACGCAGACCGGCTGACGGGAGGGAAGCACCATGTGGCATGATGCGTTTCACTTCGACTCCCTGGTGTGGGATGGCCCCATCGCCATCTACCTGTTCCTGCTCGGTATCTCGGCAGGCTCGGCCACCCTCTCGGTGCTGCTGCGCCGACAGGGAGCCGGCAGCGAGAGCGGTATCATCAAGGCGACCGCCATTCTGGCGCCGGTCTCGGTGATCCTGGGGTTACTCATCCTCATTTTCCACCTGGCCCGCCCCTGGACCTTCTGGAAGCTGATGTTCCACTACCAGTTCGACTCCGTGATGTCGATGGGGGTCATGCTGTTTCAGGTCTACATGGCGGTGCTGTTCGCCTGGCTGGCGGTGGTGTTCAGAGCCAAGATCGAGGCCCTGCGCCGACGGCTGCTGGTGGACAAGCTCGCCTTTGTAGACGGCCTCATCGGCTGGCTCGCCCGCCTCGAGCGGCTGCTGGCGCCACTGTTGTTGCTGCTGGCCGTGCTGCTCGGGGCCTACACCGGCTTTCTGCTCTCAGCCCTCAAGACCTACCCCATGCTCAACAACCCGATCCTGCCGGCGCTGTTTCTGGTCTCCGGCATCAGCTCGGGGGTGGCCTCCACCATCTTGCTGGCGGTCACCCTGTTTCGGGAGGATGGCCACAGCCGCGGGGTGAGCTTTGTGCATCGCTTCGAGCGGCCCATCGTCGCCATCGAGCTGTTCCTGCTGCTCTGCTTCTTCACCGGGCTCTATTTTGGTGGCGGCCAGCGGGAAGCGGCCATGTGGGCGGCCATCGGTGGCGGCTTCTGGTCCCAGGTGTTCTGGTTCGGGGTCATCGGGCTGGGGATCCTGCTGCCCCAGCTGCTGGGGCTGGTGGGCAGTCCGGCCAAGGCCCATCAACCGGCCCGGCTGGCGCTTATCTGCAGCCTGAGCCTGGTGGGGATATTGCTGCTGCGCTACTTCATCCTCTACGCGGGACAGATGACGGTGATGTAGCCGTTATAGAGGTAGATCGCAGGCAAACAAAAGGCGGGATCTTCCCGCCTTTTTTATTGCCGCCAGCTGGCTGGATCAGATCAGCGCGCGCTGCTCGAGGCGCTGCTCGCCGGGGCGGCAGATCAGCACCGAGCCCTGCTCGAACCAGTCCCCCAGCACGATGCGCCGGGCTGGCGTGCCGTCGAGTTGGAAGTCGTGGATGGCGGGTCTGTGGGTGTGGCCGTGGATCATCATCCGGCAGTCATGCTGGCGCAGCATCTCGTCCACCGCCGTTGGGGTCACGTCCATGATGGTCTGGCTCTTGTGGGCATTTTCCATCTGACTCTGGCCGCGCATTTTGTGGGCGATGGCCTGGCGGCGCGCGAGCGGCAGCCGCAGGAACAGCCAGCGCAGCCATTTGAGCTGGGTGATGCGGCGAAACTTCTGGTAGCCCTCATCCAGGGTGCAGAGCAGATCGCCGTGGCTCAGCACCACCCGCTCGCCGTAGAGCTCGATGACGCAGGGATCCCCCAGCAGGGTCATGCCGGCGCGCTTGGCAAAGGCCTGGCCCAGCAAGAAGTCGCGGTTGCCGTGAATGAAGTAGAGGGGCACCCCCTGCTGGTTCAGGGCCGCAAAGGCGTCGGCCACCTCGCCGTGGAGGGGGTTGGGATCGTCGTCGCCAATCCAGAATTCAAACAGATCGCCCAACACGTAGAGGGCATCGGCGCCGGGGGCGTCGTGCGCCAGAAAGCGCACCAGGGCGGCGGTCATGTCGGGCCGCTGGGCACACAGGTGAATGTCGCTGATAAAGAGGGTGCTCATGAGAAAGTGCGCTGGGCCCTGTTGAGGTGGCTGGAAGTGGAGGTAGAAAGGGAGCCCGTCGCCTTCGGCTGCCACGCCAGTGGGGCAAGCTCGCCGCCCTCCAGGGTGAGCAGCGCGGCATACGGGTCGCCGGCAAGGCCCAGCAAGTGGCACATGGCCGCCTCCCCTTTGAGCCCTTCCTCGAGGCGCAGGCGCAGCACTTGGTGATAAAAAGCAGCGCCAAACTGCTCAAGCAGGGCGGCCATCAGGCTGAGGTGGCGCCAGCCGTTGAGGTGCTCGAGGGGATCCGGGGTGAGGTAGAGCTCAAGGGGCCAAGGGTGGCCATCGGCGCCGGTGACGCTCTGCTCGGCCAGCCAGATGGCAGCGCCCTTTTGCGCAACCTGCCAGCCTTGGGTGGTCAGCGCTGCGGCAAACGTGGCCGGCTCCGGATGCTGGCAGACGATGTCGAGATCGCTGCCGGGGCGGTCGAGCCCGATGGCGACCGTGCTCACCAACGCCAGGTCGCGGCACTGCGCTGCCAGCGCATCCCACACCCCGGCCGTGAGCAGGGCATGAGCCGAGCGTTGGCGCGGGTTGCCGTGGGCCAGGTAGTCGAGACGGCGCCAGTCGATGGGGCCGGCCTTCGCAGATGGAAAAACTGCGGCCGGGGCCGCAGTCAGTTCATCTCGCAGAAGGCAGAGATCACTCGGCAAGGGTCACCTTGGTGATCACGACGTCTTCGGTCGGCACGTCCTGGTGGATGCGGCCATAGTTGCCGGTCTTGACGCCCTTGATCTTGTTGACCACGTCCATGCCGGCGGTCACTTCACCGAACACGCAGTAGCCGAAGCCCTGGGTGGTGGCGGATTTGAAGTCGAGGAAGTCGTTGTTGTTCACGTTGATGAAGAACTGGGCGCTGGCAGAGTGCGGCTCCATGGTGCGGGCCATGGCGATGGTGCCGACCTTGTTGGAGAGGCCGTTGGCCGCTTCGTTCTTGATGGGGGCGCGGGTGTCTTTCTCTTCGAAGCCCGGGGCATAGCCGCCGCCCTGGATCATGAAGCCGTCGATGACGCGGTGGAAGATGGTGTTGTCGTAGTGACCGTCACGGCAGTATTGCAGGAAGTTGGCCACGGTTTCCGGGGCTTTTTCAGCGTTCAGGGTGAGGGTGATGTCGCCGTGATTGGTGTGCAGAGTGACCATGATATGTCCTTTCATTTGATGCGGGCGACGAGGTGCCCGCAGGTGTATGGCATAAAGTGGTGGCAATTCTAGCCCATCAGGGCCCTGCGGCATAGATGGTGCGCCTGATCCGGCACGTTTTCTGCCTCGTTTTCTACGCGCGATGCGGGTAGAATGGCAGGCCATTTTACTCACAGGCAGTGGTCATAAGATGCTGAAGATATACAACACACTCACTCGTCAAAAAGAAGAATTCAAACCTATCCACCCGGGCAAGGTGGGCATGTATGTGTGTGGCGTCACTATCTACGATCACTGTCATATCGGCCACGGTCGCACCTTCGTCGCCTTCGACGTCGTGGCCCGTTACCTGCGCTACAGCGGCTATCAGCTCAACTACGTGCGCAACGTCACCGACGTGGACGACAAGATCATCAAGCGCGCCGCCGAAACCGGCGTCACCTGTGACGATCTGACCGAACGCCTGATCGGCGACATGCACGCCGACTTCGATGCCCTCGGCATGGTGCGCCCGGACGTCGAGCCGCGCGCCACCCAGCACATCGGCGAGATCATCGAGCTGGTACAATCCCTGCTGGATAAAGAGCACGCCTACGTGGCGGACAACGGCGATGTGATGTTCATCGTCGACTCCTACGCCGACTACGGCAAGCTCTCCGGCCAGGATCTGGAGCAGCTGCAGGCCGGTGCCCGCGTCGACGTGGTGGATGCCAAGCGCAACCCGCTCGACTTCGTGCTGTGGAAGATGTCCAAGCCCGGCGAGCCGACCTGGGACAGCCCCTGGGGCCCGGGTCGTCCTGGCTGGCACATCGAGTGCTCCGCCATGAACTCCAAGCACCTTGGCAACCACTTCGACATCCACGGCGGCGGCTCCGATCTGCAGTTCCCGCACCACGAGAACGAGATCGCCCAGTCCTGCTGCGCCCACGGTGGCGACTACGTCAACACCTGGATGCACAGCGGCATGGTGATGGTGGATAAAGAGAAAATGTCCAAGTCCCTTGGCAACTTCTTCACCATCCGGGACGTGCTGGCCCACTACGATGCCGAAACCGTCCGTTACTTCCTGATGTCTGGCCACTACCGCAGCCAGCTCAACTACTCGGAAGATAACTTGAAGCAGGCCCGCGCTGCGCTGGAGCGCATGTACACCGCCCTGCGCGATTTGCCTGAAGCCGCCGCTGCCGGTGGTGACGAGCAGGTGGCTCGCTTCAAGGAAGCCATGGACGATGACTTCAACACCCCGGAAGCCTACTCCGCCCTGTTCGACCTGGTGCGCGAGATCAACCGCCAGAAGGGTGAAGACATGGCCGTTGCTGCCGCGCTGGGCGCCCGTCTGCGCGAACTCGGCGCCGTGCTCGGCATCCTGCAGCAAGACCCCGAGGCTTTCCTCAAGGGGGACGAAGCGGATGAAGAGGTCGCCGAAATCGAGCGCCTGATCAGTGATCGCAACCAGGCCCGCGCCGACAAGAACTGGGCTGCGGCGGATGCCGCCCGCAACCGTCTCACCGAGATGGGCATCGTGTTGGAAGACAGCGCCGGCAAGACCAGCTGGCGCCGTGCCTAAGGCCGGTGGCGCTGTTGGTGCCTGATGCCAACAGGTTGAGCCCATAAAAAAACCGCAGCTCTAGGGCTGCGGTTTTTGTTTGTTTTACTACATAATGTGTATGGAGATGGTATTCACCTGACAGTTGCCCACAAAAGGGAGTGGTCATACGGCTTCAAACCGGATAACAAA
>NZ_JAAKVU010000012.1:0-162198 GCF_049175815.1 Aeromonas sp. 600276
GTTTTGTTATCCGGTTTGAAGCCGTATGACCACTCCCTTTTGTGGGCAACTGTCAGGTGAATACCATCTCCATACATGCTGTCGTAAAACGATCGGGGTTTCAGGTCATATGGATGCATCAGTGGTATGAAGCCTGGATAGTGGGGTAGGGAAGCATGACGGGTAACCATCAGCAGTGCGAGAAGCCAGGGTTAGGTTTGCACAGAGTGGCATAAAGAAGATGAGCAGACGGTAATGGAGCGGGTTGCAGGTGCTGCTCCTGGGTCAATACGAGCTACATAAAGAGATAATAAAAGAGCCACACACTGTGTGGCTCTTTTATCAGGCTAGCGGGTCAATCAGGGACGACCGGCCGGGCTGGTTGCAACGTTGACGGCGGCAGTGCTGCCACCATGGCGACCGGAGGTGGCCACTTCGCTGCGCACCAAGGGTGCATACTCGACCGGCTCGCGTGCCGGCAGGGCAGGGGCGGCGGCCGGAGTTGCCATCGGGGCAGAGGCCTTGCGGGCACCAGCCAGCAGGCTGCCACCGCGCTTGACCTGCTTGGCAGCCGGGGCTGCGGTTGCGGGTTCAACCTTGGCAGTCTCTGCAGCGACAACAGGCTCGGCCACTGCGGCAACCGGTTCAACGGTCGGTGCGGCAACGACGTCTGCAACTGCCGGAGCGGTTTCTACGGTCGCTTCCACAACTGGCTTGGTCTCGACAACCGGAGTCTCAACAGCCTGTGCGGGCTCAACGACCGCCTCTGCCACGGTTTCCACTGCAACAGGTGCGGCTTCAACAGCAGCAATGACCGGTTCGGCAACCACGGGGGCGGTTTCGACGACGGTTGCTACCGGTTCAGCGGCGACAACGGCTTCGGCCTGCTCGCGGGCTTCTTCGGCGACGGCCTCGGCAACCACGTGCTCGGTCAGGGCGGAGGAGGCCTGCAGGGCAGCAGCAACGGCTTCAGCGCTCGGGATGGTGATCACGGGCACGGCCGGTTCTTCCACTTTGACCTGGGCTGCATCGGCTTGCGCGGCGGCAGTCAGAGTCGGTGCAGCGACTTCGGCAGTCTGCTCTTCATCGTCACGCTGGCTGCGAGCTTCTTCGTTGATGCGCTTGCGGCGTTGGCCTTCGATACGCTGATTGCGCGGAGTACGGCGGGAACGACGCTGGCCTTCTGCCTGCTCATCCTGCTGTTCAGTCGCGTCAACGGCATCGACGGTGGCAACCGGCGCTACATCGGCAGCTTGGGCAACAGCGGCGTCATCGGCAGGCGCATCGACGCGGATTTGCTTGCGCAGTTGGCGGCGTTCGCGGCGCTCGGCCACTTTCTGCTCTTTTTCCTGACGCTGTTCCACGTTGGTGGCAACGGCTTCTACGCTGTCCAGCGTGTCAACCACTACCTCGGCACGGGGTTCACGCGGAGCGCGGGGCTCACGAGCCTGACGTGGGGCACGGGGTTCGCGCTCCTGACGCGGCTCACGAGCCTCGCGAGGTTCACGTTCCATGCGCTGTTCGCGCACGTCACCACGGGCTTCACGTTCCTGACGCGGCTCACGCTCTTTGCGTGGGCGACGGTTGCGGCCTTCGCCGTTCTCGCGGCTGGCCACGCCTTCGCGCTTCTCGCCGGCATCGCCGTTGCGGCTGCTGCGGTTGTCGTCACGACGACCACGTTGACCACGGCTGCGGGATTCATCGCGCTGATGACGGTGACCGTCCTCTTTGCGAGCCTCGCGCGTTGCCGGTTTCTCGGCAGGCGCGGTGACCTCGGCGCTGTCAGCATTGCCGCCGAACAGGTTGGAGAGGCTCTTGAACAGCTTGCCGAACAGGCCCGGCTCTTCGGCAACCGGGGCTGCAACAGGGGCGGGGGCCGCCGGCGCAGCCGGTTGCGGTGCCTGGACGAAGCCTTGCAGCAGGGGCTGCTCGCGCTCGATGGTCTGGGCCTGTTTCGGCTGGTAGACCGGCTTGGCAATTTCGGTTTTCAGCTCGTAGCTGGCCGCTTCCGGGATCTCGTTCTGACGGATGCGGGTCACTTCGTAGTGCGGGGTTTCCAGGTGCTGGTTCGGAATGATGTAGACACGCACATCATTGCGTTGTTCCAGGCTGGCGATGGAGCTGCGCTTCTCGTTGAGCAGATAGGCGGCGACATCGACCGGCACCTGAGCATGCACCTGCTCGGTGTTGTCCTTCATCGCCTCTTCTTCGATGAGACGCAGGATGGACAGCGCCAGTGACTCGTTGTCACGGATCACGCCCTGACCCTGGCAACGGGGGCAGATATGGCTGCTGGACTCGTTGAGGGAAGGACGCAGACGCTGACGAGACATCTCCAGCAGACCGAAACGGGAGATCCGGCCGAGCTGGATGCGGGCTCGGTCCTGATGCACGGCCTCACGCAGACGGTTTTCCACTTCGCGCTGATGGCGAACCGGCGTCATATCGATGAAGTCGATAACAATCAGACCACCCAGGTCACGCAGACGCAATTGACGGGCAATCTCATCGGCCGCTTCCAGGTTGGTCTGCAGCGCAGTCTCTTCGATATCGCCGCCCTTGGTGGCGCGGGAGGAGTTGATATCGATGGAGGTCAGCGCTTCGGTCGGATCGATCACGATGCTGCCGCCGGAGGGCAGGCGCACTTCACGCTGGAAGGCAGACTCGATCTGGCTCTCAATCTGGAAGTGGTTGAACAGGGCAACTTCACCCTTGTACAGCTTCACGCGGTTGAGGAAATCGGGACGTACCAGCTCGATGTGTGACTTGGCGCGTTCGAAAATGACCGGGTTGTCGATCAGGATCTCGCCCACATCGCGGCGCAGGTAATCACGGATGGCACGCACGATGACGTTGCTTTCCTGATGGATCAGCACCGGCGCGGAGCGGCTCTGTGACGCCTTGTGGATGGAGTCCCAGTGGTTGAGCAGAACGTTCAGATCCCATTCCAGCTCTTCCGGGGACTTGCCCACACCGGCGGTACGCACGATGAGGCCCATGCCATCCGGCACGGTCAGGCCGCTCAGGGCTTCTTTCAGTTCAGTCCGTTCATCGCCCTCGATGCGACGGGATATACCGCCGGCACGGGGGTTGTTCGGCATCAGCACCAGGTAGCTGCCGGCCAGACTGATGAAGGTGGTGAGGGCTGCACCCTTGGTGCCACGCTCTTCCTTGTCGATCTGGACGATGACTTCCTGGCCTTCGCGGACCACTTCTTTGATGTTGGGACGACCCTGATAGGAGTAACCGGAGG
This sequence comes from Aeromonas sp. 600276, assembly GCF_049175815.1. Taxonomy (NCBI): domain Bacteria; kingdom Pseudomonadati; phylum Pseudomonadota; class Gammaproteobacteria; order Aeromonadales; family Aeromonadaceae; genus Aeromonas; species Aeromonas sp. 600276. Next base: position 3,233 of record NZ_JAAKVU010000012.1, read on the forward strand.
GGAAGTAATTGCGGGCGATTTCCTTTAACGGCAGGAAACCGTGGCGCTCGGCGCCATAGTCGACAAAAGCAGCTTCGAGACTGGGTTCTACGCGGGTGATTTTGCCCTTGTAAATGTTCGCTTTCTTCTGCTCGTGTCCCGGACTTTCAATATCCAGATCGTAGAGCTGTTGTCCGTCAACCAGCGCTACGCGCAACTCTTCTTCCTGAGTCGCGTTGATTAGCATTCTTTTCATTGAGTTCTCGTTATTTTGTCATTTTGATTTCCTCCACAGGATCCTGCCGGCGCCGGCCTCGGGTCTTCAGCATACTGGGGCAACCTCCCGGTTGGGGTATGCATGAGGCGCAAACTAAGGGCACTCTGGTTCAGCCTTCTCGAGAAGGCATGAAAAGGATACCGGTGTGGAGACAAATAGGCGGTTCTGTTTGCGTTCTCCATGCGCTGTACCTCGCACCCGGGAACCGTCATGTTCTTGTATACACGGTGTTTCGGGATTGGGTGGCATAATTTTTGGCCACTTAGTACAAGGCTTGAACACAATGACAAAACCTTGTTTATTATCCCATTTAAATCACTTTTATAGCAAGGCGCCATTTTTCAACAAAGCATGCAGCCAAGGGCCGTCGGCAGTGTTAAAATCCGCGCCATGACACAGATACAACAACAAGTGCAGCTGCTCACCATCGAAGCTGAGCATGACGGGCAGCGCATCGACAATTTTCTCAAGACTCAGCTAAAGGGCGTCCCCAAGAGCCTGATCTATCGCATCCTTCGCAAGGGGGAAGTACGCGTCAACAAAAAGCGCATCAAACCGGAGTACAAACTCTGCGCCGGCGACGAGGTACGGGTTCCTCCCGTGCGGGTCGCCGAAAAGAATGAATTGCCCTCGGCCAACCTTGGCAGTATCCAGCGTCTGGAGAGCCAGATCCTGTTTGAAGACGACGCCATGATCGTGCTCAACAAGCCGTCCGGCATGGCCGTTCACGGCGGCAGCGGGCTGAGCTTCGGGGTCATCGAAGGGCTGCGCGCCCTGCGCCCGGAAGCCCGTTTTCTGGAACTGGTGCATCGTCTCGATCGCGACACCTCCGGTGTGCTGCTGGTCGCCAAGAAGCGCAGCGCCCTGCGCAGCCTGCACGAGCAGCTGCGGGTCAAGACCATGCGCAAACAGTACCTGGCACTGGTGCGTGGCCAGTGGCAACCCCACGTCAAGGTGGTCAATGCGCCGCTGCGCAAGAATGATCTGCAATCCGGCGAGCGGGTCGTGCGGGTCAGTGCCGATGGCAAGCCGTCTGAAACCCGGTTTCGCATTGCCCGTCAATTCGCCGAAGCAACCCTGGTCGAGTGCAGCCCGATCACCGGCCGTACCCACCAGATCCGGGTGCATACCCTGCATGCCGGCCACCCCATCGCGTGTGACGACAAGTATGGAGAAGCGGCATTTGACGAGAAAATGCGCAGCCAAGGCCTGAAACGGCTCTTCTTGCATGCCTGGCGGCTGACCTTCACCCACCCCGCCGATGGTCGCGAGATTCAGGTCGAAGCGCCCCTGTCGCCCGAGCTCGAGACCTTCCTCAACGGATTGGCGCGCTGATGACGCAGATCCGGCTCGCCATTTTCGACTGGGACGGTACCCTGATGGACTCGGTGGGCCGGATAGTGGCCTGCGTGGCTGCCGCGGCCCGTGACTGTGCCGAGCCGGTACCCACCGCCACCGAGACTCATCAGATCATCGGCCTCAGTCTGGAGGTCGGCATCCCCCGGCTGTTTTCCCTTGAGCAGGGCGGTGAGCGAGCCAATGCCCTGATCGCCCGCTATCGCCACCACTACCTGCACGATGCCACTCCCAGCCCCCTGTTTACTGGGGCGAGGGAGCTGCTGCACGGCTGGCACGAGCAGGGCATTGCGCTGGCGGTGGCGACCGGCAAGTCACGGCGGGGGTTGGACAGGGTACTGGATGATACCGGGTTGCGGCCGCTCTTTGCCGCCACGCGCGGGGCGGACGAGGCCAACTCCAAGCCCGATCCGCTGATGCTGACGCAAATTCTGGATGAGCTGGGCATTGCCCCGCACCAAGCGGTGATGATCGGCGATTCCATCCACGACATGGCGATGGCCGAGGCGCTGGCCATGCCGCGCATCGGCGTAAGCTGGGGCGTGCACGACCGGGGGCGCCTGCAGGCCCACCATCCGCTGGCGGTGGTCGATACCATGGCGGAGCTGAGGGCGCTGCTGGGTTGATGACAAGCACCGGGATGCAATAAAAAACGGAAGCCAAGGCTTCCGTTTTTTATTGCCAACATTCTGCCTTCATCAGGGCAGAGAGAGGCCGTGGCGCTCCAGCAGTTCGATCAGTCCGATCAGCGGCAAGCCGATCAGCGCATTGGGATCGCGCCCTTCCAGAGCCTTGAACAGCACGATCCCCATGCCTTCACACTTGAAGCTGCCGGCGCAGTCGAGGGGACGTTCGGCCTCCACATAGCGGCGGATGGCAGCCTCATCCAGCTGGCGAAAATGGACAGTGAAAGGCTCAACCAGCTGCTCGACCCGGCCGGAGGCCGCATCCAGTACGCACAGGCCGGTATAAAAGGTGACGCTGCGCCCCTGGGCCGCCATCAGCTGGGCTACCGCTTGTTCGACCGTTCCCGGTTTCCCCAGGATCCGGCCATCGCAGACGCACACCTGATCAGAACCGATGATCAGCCCTTGATCACAAAGGCCGGCAATGGCGCTGGCCTTGGCATGGGCAAGGCGGGCCACCAGCGCTTGTGCCTCTTCACCGGGCAGCACAGATTCATCGACTTCGGGCGCGGCGCACTCAAAGGGGAGGCCCAGCTTTTCCAGCAAGGCTTTGCGGTAACGGGAGGTGGAGGCGAGGATCAGGGGGCGCGACATGGCAATCAGGTATCCAGGTTCAGAAACGGGCAGGCGCCGATGGTATCGCCATCGTGCGGCGCGGGCAAATATCGCCGCGCTCGCAAGCGGGTGATCCTGCTCGATGCGCTGGCCTTGCTCAGAACACAGTGCGCGTCGGCTACATCTGGCTGATGGAGTGACTTGGTTTGGCTCCCCGTTCACTGACTGTCTCTGTCCCGTCCGAAAACGGCTATAAGCATAAGAGCGGGGTAACGGGGGCGATGAGATGAACAAGCTGGGGGCATGGTTGTTGTGGCTGCTCTGTCTGCCCGTCTGGGGACAAGGCTGGCACCTGCAGGCAGGGGAGGAGGGCATACTGCTCTGGACCCGCCCTCATCCACCCGGCGCCTTTCTGGCCTTGCGACTGGAGATGTATGTGGCAGCGCCCCCTGCGGCGTTGCTCGCGGTGCTGCGTGATACCGGTCGACATCAGGAGTGGCTGCCCCAAAGCCTGGAGGTGAGGGTATTGGCCAAGCCCGCCCCCGATGAGGATATTGTCTATACCCGCCTCGCTGCCCCCTGGCCCGTACAGGACAGGGAGCTGATCACCCACTCCCGCCTGCAACGGCTGCCAGATTGCGGCCTGGTGTTGAGCGTCTGGGCGGCCCCCGATGCTTTGCCGCCTTATCCCGGTCGGGTGCGGATCCGCACCAGTGAAGGACGCTGGGAAGCGCTGCCTCAGCTGAACGGTACGACGCTGGTGCGCCTCAAAACCTATACCAACCCGGGCGACACGCTGCCTGCCTGGCTCGTCAATCCCATGGCTGCCGACGCTGCGCTGCAGAGTTTTCGCGCCATTCGCCGCCTGATGGAGGCCGCCCCGGTGGAGATCTGTGCCTGTCTTCATCAGCGACATGGTGGAAAGCCTGGTGTTTGTGGCGCAACCCCTTGACTGCAGCAGGGTGGGGAAGGCAGGGCGAATTGGACAAGCAAGTGACGGCGGGACGGTCTGACAACTGTCTGGGGCCTGACGCACCAGCAAATCCGGCCAGGATCCGGTGTCGGATCCTCAGGTTTGTGGCATAATCAGGCACCGGTGAGCGCAAGTTCCGCCATGTGCGGGTGTTGTGAGGTTAAAATCATCGGCGGTAGGACTTTTTCCTTTGACTATCAGTTGTTGGACCTATAATATTCGCGCCCTATGCAAAAGGTGAAGTTGCCCGTAAAGGTTGATCCAGTCCGTAGTGCCTCGAAGCTGCTCGATTATGTCGGGATAGTGGAAAAGTCGCAGATGCCCAGGCTGGAGGAATCAACCGCAGGCTTGCGGAGTGATATCGATGTATCGCTGCACTTTGGCAAAGATGTCCAGAAGTTGACCGTTATGAAAGGCACTGCCCATGCCAAGGTTGACCTGGTTTGCCAGCGTTGTGGAGAGACATTCGAACATCTCTGTGAAGCTGAATTTATCTACACTCCGCTGTTCGAAAGAACAAACGAGGAAGAACTGCCGGAAGCTTATGAGCCCATTGAGTTGGACGAAAACGGCGAGATGGATCTTCATCAAATCCTGGAGGATGAACTCATCCTCTCGTTGCCGCAGGTGGCCATGCATCCCATGGATGCTTGCCCGCGCGGTAACATGGAGATGACCTGGGGTGAAATCGAACCTGCTGATGAGCGGCCGAATCCCTTTGCAGTTCTTGAAGAGCTTAAACGTAAGTGAATTTAGGAGTTAGCCTACAATGGCCGTACAACAGAACCGTAAAACCCGTGCCAAGCGTGGCATGCGTCGTTCCCACGATGCGCTGACCACCGCTGCCCTGACTGTTGATCAGACCAGTGGCGAAATCCATCGTCGTCACCACGTGACTGCCGATGGTTTCTACCGCGGTAAAAAGGTAATCGCTTAAGGATTGCCTTTGTCTACGCAAACTGTCGCGCTAGACATCATGGGGGGAGATATTGGCCCCTCGGAAACAGTGCCTGCCGCCGTGCAGGCACTGTCTCTTTTACCCCAGCTGAAATTGATCCTGGTCGGTGACCAGCACCAGACCACCCCCCTCCTGCTGCAACATGGCTTGCTGAATCACCCTCGCGTCCGTTTTGTACATGCCTCCCAGGTCGTTGGGATGGGCGACAAACCGATCGTGGCACTGCGCACCCTGAAAGACTCCTCCATGCGAGTCGTACTCAATCTGGTGAAGGCCGGCGAGGCCGATGCCTGCGTCAGCGCCGGCAACACAGGTGCATTGATGGCCATGGCCAAATGCGTGCTCAAATCCCTGCCCGGCGTCGACCGACCCGCCCTCATCAAGGCGCTACCCACCCTGTCTGGCAAACGCACCGTGATGCTGGATCTCGGTGCCAACGTTAGCTGCGATGCCGACACCCTGCTGCAGTTTGCCGTGATGGGCTCAGTGGTGGCTGAAAAGGTGGAGGGGGTTGCCACTCCCAGGGTGGCCCTGCTCAACGTGGGGGAGGAGGAGATCAAGGGCAACGATCTGGTGCGCCACAGTGCCGAGCTGCTGCGCCAGTGCCAGGCGCTCAACTTCGTCGGCTTTGTCGAAGGGGATCGAATTTTTAGCGGCGAGTGCGACGTGATCGTCTGCGACGGTTTTGTCGGCAACGTCGCCCTCAAGACGGCAGAGGGGGTGGTACGGATGATGGCCCAACTGGCCGGATATCCCCGCAAGAAACGCAGTTTTCTTGGCCGTATCGCCGGATTTATGTTCAAACGACGTTTTTCTTACCTGAACCCCGACCAGTATAACGGTGCAAGTCTGTTAGGATTGCGCGGCATTGTGGTAAAAAGCCATGGGCGGGCCGAACGGCGTGCCCTGTGTAACGCGATCCTGCTGGCCGCGCAAGAGGCCAAGCATCAACTTCCATTGCAAATCGCAGATCGCCTTGAATCTGTCTTTTCCGACAGGGATCTATAAGAACTCTATGCATAGCAAAATTTTGGGTACTGGCAGCTATCTGCCACACTCAGTACGTACCAACGCCGACCTCGAACAAATGGTAGAGACCAGTGACGAGTGGATTGTGGAGCGTACCGGGATCCGTGAACGCCGCATTGCCGGTGCCGATGAAACCGTTGCAACCCTGTCTCACCAGGCAGCCCTGCGCGCCCTGGAGGCGGCAGGTCTGACTGCCGCCGATCTCGACATGATAGTGCTGGCCACCACCAGCGCCGAAAACGCCTTTCCGGCCGCCGCCTGTGAACTGCAGGGGCTGCTCGGGGTGCAAGGGATCCCGGCCTTCGACGTGGCGGCCGCCTGCGCCGGCTTTACGTATGCGCTCTCCATTGCCGATCAGTTCGTCAAATCCGGTGCCGCCCGCCACGTGCTGGTCGTCGGCGCCGATGTGCTGTCGCGCATGTGCGATCCCGAGGATCGTGGCACCATCATTCTGTTCGGGGATGGGGCAGGGGCCGTGGTGATCGGGGCCAGCGACACCCCCGGCATCCTCTCCACCCATCTGCATGCCGATGGTCGTTATGGCGAGCTGCTCAAGCTGCCGCAGCCCCGTCGCGGCATGCCGGGGGCCGAGCTCGAAGCCTACATGTACATGAAGGGCAATGATGTCTTCAAAGTCGCGGTCACCCGTCTGAGCGAGATCGTCACCGAAACCCTGGCCGCCGCCGGCATCGAGCCAAGCGAGCTGGACTGGCTGGTGCCCCATCAGGCCAACTTCCGCATCATCAGCGCCACCGCCAAGAAGCTTGGCATGGGGCTGGACAAGGTGGTGTTGACTCTCGACAAACACGGCAACACCTCTGCCGCCTCCGTGCCCATCGCCTTCGATGAAGGGGTGCGTGACGGCCGGATCAAACCGGGCCAGCTGGTCTTGCTGGAAGCCTTCGGCGGCGGTTTTGCCTGGGGCTCGGCGCTGGTTCGCCTCTGATCGTCAGCGGGATGGGACGAGCGTCTCATCCTGCCGTTCTCATTTTTCTCTTATTTAAAGGAATCAATGATGACCCAATTTGCCATTGCCTTCCCGGGACAGGGCTCCCAAACCGTCGGCATGCTGGCCGAGCTGGCCGAACAACATGCCGTGATCAAGGAGACCTTCGCCGAGGCGAGCCAGGTGCTGGGTTATGACCTGTTTGCCTTGGTCATGGAAGGTCCGGCCGAAGAGCTGAACAAGACCTGGCGTACCCAGCCTGCACTGCTGACCGCTTCTGTCGCGCTGTGGCGCCTGTGGCAACAGCAGGGTGGGGCAATCCCCGCCGTGATGGCAGGCCACAGTCTGGGTGAGTATTCCGCCCTGGTCTGCAGCGGCGCTCTGGCCTTTACCGATGCGGTCAAGCTGGTTGAACTGCGTGGTCTTGCCATGCAGGAAGCCGTGCCGGAAGGCACCGGTGCCATGGCCGCCATCATCGGCCTGGACAACGACGCCATTGCCGCCAACTGCGAGAAAGCGGCTGAAGGGCAGGTGGTCTCTCCGGTCAACTTCAACTCCCCGGGCCAGGTGGTCATCGCCGGTCACAAAGAGGCCGTCGAGCGCGCCAACGTGCTGATGAAAGAGTCCGGTGCCAAGCGTGCGCTGCCGCTGCCGGTTTCCGTGCCCTCCCACTGCGCTCTGATGAAACCTGCCGCCGAAAAACTGGCAGCTGCGCTGGACGGGATCGAGATCAAGGTTCCTGCCATCGCCGTCATCAATAATGTCGACGTATCCTGTGAGCAGGATCCGGCCGCCATCAAGCAGGCATTGGTGCGTCAGTTGTTCAGCCCGGTTCGTTGGACCGAGACTGTCGAGCGGATGGCCAACGAGGGGGTCATCCTCGAGATCGAAATGGGACCGGGCAAGGTACTGACCGGGCTCGCCAAGCGCATCGACAAGCGCGTGGAAGGTATTCATGCCAACGATGCCGCCTCTTTCGAGCAGGCGCTGGCCCAGATCAAGTAAACAGGAGCAATGAATGAGCTTTACCGATAAGGTTGTGTTGGTGACCGGTGCCAGTCGTGGCATCGGTCGTGCGATTGCTGAAACTTTTGCGGCCCGTGGCGCCAAGGTCGTCGGCACGGCGACCAGCGAGAGCGGCGCCGAGGCAATCAGCGCCTATCTGGGTGAACAGGGTTGCGGCATGGCACTGAACGTGACCAGCCAGGAATCCATTGAAGCCGTCTTCGCCGCCATCAAGGCGCGTTTTGGCGACATCGACATCCTGATCAACAACGCAGGGATCACCCGTGACAACCTGCTGATGCGGATGAAGGATGATGAGTGGAACGAGATCATCGACACCAACCTCACCTCCCTGTACCGTCTGAGCAAGCCGGTGCTGCGCGCCATGATGAAGAAGCGCAATGGCCGAATCATCAGCATCGGTTCCGTGGTCGGCACCATGGGCAACGCCGGTCAGGTCAACTACGCGGCCGCCAAGGCGGGTCTGGTGGGGTTCACCAAGTCGCTGGCCCGTGAAGTGGCCTCCCGCGGCATTACCGTGAACGCGGTTGCCCCCGGTTTCATCGAGACCGATATGACCAAGGCGCTCAATGAAGAGCAGCGTGCCGGCATCATGAGCCAGGTACCTGCCGCTCGTCTGGGCGATCCAAAAGAAATTGCCGCTGCTGTGGTATTCTTGGCATCGGATGATGCCGCCTACATCACTGGCGAAACCCTGCATGTTAATGGCGGGATGTACATGGTGTAATCAATTTGTCGTGAAATCTGTTCAAATTTGCGATAGTACGCCGAAGTTTGGCGAATTTCGTGGTTTGACCAGCGGCAAGCTACTTGCAAACTCACGTCAATTGAATAAACTACCCCAACCAGACGCAATAGCGTATTTTTAAAGGAAAATTCAGGTCATGAGCAACATCGAAGAACGCGTAAAGAAAATCATCATCGAACAACTGGGTGTTAAAGAAGAAGACGTTAAGAACGCTGCCTCCTTCGTCGACGACCTGGGCGCTGACTCTTTGGATACCGTTGAACTGGTAATGGCGCTGGAAGAAGAATTCGATACCGAAATTCCTGATGAAGAAGCCGAGAAGATCACCACTGTTCAAGCGGCTATCGACTACATCACCGCTAATCAGGAATAAGTTCCTGTTCTGAAAGAAGCGGCCCAAGGGCCGCTTCTTTTATGTTTACTCCTTTTCAAAACACCTCTCGGAGACTACCTCAGTGTCAAAACGCAGAGTCGTGGTGACCGGCTTGGGGATGCTTTCCCCGGTAGGCAACACTGCCGAATCCAGCTGGCAAGCCCTGCTCAACGGGCAGAGCGGCATTTCTCCCATCGAACACTTTGATGCCAGCGAGTTTGCGACCCGCTTCGCAGGCCAGGTCAAGGATTTCGATCCCGAGCAGTACGGTATCAACCGCAAAGAAGCTCGCAAGATGGATCTCTTCATCCAGTACGGCATCGCCGCAGGCGTGCAGGCACTGGATGATGCCGGTCTCGTCATCAACGAGGAGAATGCCGAGCGCGTCGGTGTGGCGATCGGTTCCGGTATCGGTGGTCTGGGTTTGATTGAGCAGAACCATAGCAGCCTCGTCAACGGCGGTCCCCGCAAGCTGAGCCCCTTCTTCGTACCATCCACCATCATCAATATGGTTTCTGGTCATCTCTCCATCATGAGAGGCCTGCAGGGCCCCAACATCGCCGTCACCACCGCCTGTACCACAGGCACCCATGCCATCGGCATGGCCGGTCGCATGATCGCCTACGGCGATGCGGACGTGATGGTGGCCGGTGGTGCCGAGAAAGCCTCCACCCCGATGGGGATGGGCGGTTTTGCCGCCGCCAAGGCGCTCTCCAACCGCAACGACGAGCCCACCAAGGCCAGCCGTCCGTGGGATAAAGATCGCGACGGTTTCGTGCTGGGTGATGGTGCCGGGGTGCTGGTGCTGGAAGAGTACGAACACGCCAAGGCCCGTGGCGCCAAGATTTATGCCGAGCTGGTCGGTTTTGGCATGAGTGGTGATGCCTACCACATGACGGCGCCTCCCGCTGACGGCAACGGTGGCGCACGCGCCATGCAAAATGCCATCAAGGATGCCGGCATCGCCCCCGAGCAGGTGGGATACATCAATGCCCACGGCACCTCCACCCCGCTGGGTGACGTCGCCGAGCTGCGCGGCATGAAGGCTGTATTTGGCGAGCATGCCAAATCCCTGATGGTCAGCTCCACCAAATCGATGACCGGTCACCTGCTGGGTGCCGCCGGTGCCATCGAGGCGATCATCACGGTACTGGCGCTGCGCGATCAGATGGCGCCGCCCACCATCAACCTGGACAACCCGGATGATGAGTGCGATCTGGATCTGGTGCCTCATGTTGCCAAGGCCGGCAACTTCGAATATGCCCTCTCCAATTCCTTCGGTTTTGGCGGCACCAATGGCTCACTGATCTTCAAACGCGTATAATTCGCCCTGGGCGGATAGTATGGGCCCGATACGTCAGTATCGGGCCTTTTTTATCGGAGGGATCCTTTTGCTGATCAATGGAATACCGACAGACAGCGTGTCCGCCATGGATCGTGGTCTAGCCTATGGGGATGGTCATTTCACCACCCTGTTGGTCAAGGATGGCCGACCCGTCTGGTGGCCGGCACACCTGACAAGGTTGCAGCAAGCGAGCGCCAGACTCGGCCTTGCCGAGCTGGACTGGCAACAACTTGGCGATGAAGTGGCCCAATTGGCCCGCGATCAAGCGCTGGCGGTGATCAAGGTGATGCTGACCCGCGGCAGCGGTGGCCGGGGCTATGATGGCACAGCCTGCCATGCACCGACCCGGATCCTGTCGCTGGCCGCTTACCCGGCTCACTACCCGACATGGCAGCAAGATGGCATTCCACTCTTGGTATGCCGGCAGCGGTTGGGGGATGCCCCCATGCTGGCAGGCCTCAAGACCCTCAACCGGCTGGAGCAGGTGCTGCTGAAAAGCGAACTTGCGGCCCGTTCCGGGGTCGAAGGTATAGTCTTGAACAGTCGGGGATTTCTGGTAGAAGGGGTCAGTGCCAATCTGTTTTGGCGCCGTGGCAGAACGGTGTTTACGCCGGATCTCTCCCACTGCGGCATAGACGGCATCATGCGGCGCCATGTGATGGCAATGCTAAAACAGATGAGCATTGAACTGCGTGTCGTGGAGGCTCCGCTGGAGTCACTGTGGCAGGCCGAAGAGGTATGGCTGACCAATACCCTGATGGGCATAGTGCCGGTCACCGGCATCGGGGAGACCCAATATGCCAGTCAGGAATTGATCCGCCGTTTACAGGAGCGTTTGGTCATTGAAGTTTAATCGGCTTTACACCCTGCTCGCGGGCGCGGCGCTGACTGTCGCCGCTGCCGGGGGCTATGTACATTACAAGTGGCAACAGGTGGAGACGCTCACCAACAAGGGACCGACCCGTCTCTTTACCGTCGAGAAGGGAGCCCATGCGGCGCGTCTGATCGCCGAACTGGGGGAGGGGGAAACCAGCCCCTGGGCGGTGCGACTCTGGTTGCGCGGTCATCCCGAGCTGGTTGCCATCAAGTCCGGTACCTATGAGATCAAGGAAGGGGCACCGCTCAAGGATACCCTCTCCCTGTTTGCTTCCGGCAAGGAGTTTCACTTCAGCCTGACCTTCGTCGAAGGTTCCCGTTTCGAGGATTGGTTGAAGCAGCTGGCCAGCGCCCCTTATCTGGAGCGGCTGACCGTCGAGTTGCCCGAGACCGATCTGGCTCAGGAGCTTGGCATCGAAAACGGCAAGCTGGAGGGGTGGTTCCTGCCGGAGACCTACGCCTATACCACTCATGCCAGCGATCTCTCCATTTTGCGCCGTGCCCATCAGGACATGGAGACCTTCCTGCAGCAGAGCTGGGAGAAGCGTCAGGCCAATCTGCCCTACAAGACTCCCTATGAGGCGCTGATCATGGCCTCGATCATCGAAAAAGAGACGGGGATGCCGGAAGAGCGGGCGCGGATCGCCTCGGTGTTTGTCAATCGTCTGCGCCTTGGCATGAAATTGCAGACTGATCCCACCGTCATCTACGGGGTGAAGGACAGGTATGACGGTAATATCCGCCGCAGCGACCTGACCGACGTGAACCCCTACAACACCTATGTGATCGACGGCTTGCCGCCCACCCCCATCGCCATGCCGGGCAAGGCCTCCATCGAGGCGGCGCTCAATCCCCTGTCGACCGACTATCTCTATTTCGTCGCCAAGGGGGGCGGAGCCCACTATTTTTCCAAGACCCTCGATGAACACAATCGGGCGGTGCGTGAATACATTTTGAAGAAACCCTAATGTCTAAATTTATCGTGATTGAAGGACTGGAAGGAGCAGGAAAGAGCTCCGCGGTGCGTTACGTGACCGACTATCTGCATGCCCACGGCGTGACGCGGATCGAGTGTACCCGTGAACCGGGCGGCACGCCGTTGGCGGAGCGGATGCGGGCCATCGTCAAGGAGGTGCACGACGAGCGGCTCACCATCGAAGCCGAATTGCTGCTGATGTACGCCTCCCGGGTACAACTGGTGGAGACACGCATCAAGCCGGCGCTGGCTGACGGCGTCTGGGTGGTGGGCGATCGCCACGATCTCTCCTCCCAGGCCTACCAGGGCGGTGGCCGTGGCATCGATGCCAACCTCATCGGCGCCATCAAGCGGGCCGTGCTCGGCGATTTCAAGCCGGATCTGACCCTCTATCTCGACATCGATCCCGCCATCGGCCTGCAACGGGCTCGCCATCGCGGTGAGCTGGACCGGATCGAGCTTGAGCAGCTCAGCTTCTTCGAGCGTACCCGCCAGCGTTATCTGGAACTGGCTGCCGCCGATGCGTCAGTCAAGGTGATCGACGCCGGCCAAGCGCCGGAGCAGGTCAAGGCGGCCATCGAGGCTGCATTGGCCCACTACCTGAAAGACGAGTCCTCATGTATCCCTGGTTGATCCCGGACTGGCATGCCTTGAGTCAGACTGCCGCCGCCGGTCGGCTCGGTCACGCCTGGCTGCTGCTGGGTGATCCCGGTCTTGGCAAGGAGCAACTTGCACAGCAGCTGGCCCGCCTGCACCTGTGCCATCAGCCTGATCGGGGCGAGCCTTGTGGTCAGTGCCACTCCTGCCAGCTGTTTGAAAAGGGTCATCACCCGGATCTGGGCACACTCACCACTGAGGGCAAGACCATAGGGGTCGAGGCCATCCGCGAGATCTGTGCGCGCCTACAAAACTCGGCCCAGCTTGGCCGCGGCAAGGTGGTGATCATCCCGGATGCGGAGCGCATGACCGAATCGGCCGCCAACGCCCTGCTCAAAACCCTGGAGGAGCCGGCTGGCGACAGCTTGCTGCTGCTGATCGCCTCCCAGGTTTCCCGCCTGCTGCCCACCATTCTCAGCCGTTGCCACAAGCACGTTTGCCAGTTGCCGGCGGAAGGGGAGACCCTGGCCTGGCTCGCCGAGCAGGGTCATCAGGCCACCCAGGCTCAGGTGCGGATCTGCCAGGGGGCACCGCTGCGAGTGCTGGATTACTTGATGCAGCAGCAGGACACGGATCGCCGTGATCTGCTTGAGAGTTTTCTCGCCCTCTCGCAAACCCCCACCCGGACCAACCATGTGTGCAGCCTGCTGGCGAGCGATACCCAGGTCAGACTGCACTGGGTGCAGCTGTTCTTGTGCGATGCGCTCAAGACGCAGGCCGGCTGTGGCCCTCACCAGCTGGCCATGCCGGATCTGGCCGCGCTCAGTCAACAACTGGCGGAGCGTCACTCCAGTGAAAAGCTGCTGGAGGCGGAGCAGCAGCTCGTTGGGCTCAAGGCGGCCTGCCAGCCCGGGCAGCTCTCCAACCCCACCATTCATTTGATGAACTGGCTCACTCGCTGGTTATAGATCCAAAAAGGTTTTGTATGTTACTCGTTGATTCCCATTGCCATCTCGATCGTCTGAGTTATGGCAGCAAGCAGACCGACATGGCCGATGTGCTGGCCAAGGCGGCCAGGCAGGACGTGGGATATTTTCTCTGTGTGAGTGTGACCCAGGCACAGTTCCCGACCATGCTGGAGGCGATCGCCCCTTACCCTCAGGTGTTTGCCTCCTGCGGCGTGCACCCTCTCAACCAGGAACCTGGCGTCGATGCCGATTTGTTGTTGGCCCAGGCGGCGGATGAAAGGGTGGTAGCCATCGGCGAGACCGGGCTCGACTACTTCTATTCGCCGGAGAACAAGGAGGTACAGCAGGCTTCCTTCCGGGAGCATATCCGGGTGGCCCGCGCCCTGAACAAGCCCCTCATCATCCATACCCGCGATGCCCAGCAGGATACCCTGCAGATCATGCGCGAAGAGGGGGCCGAGCAGGTCGGCGGGGTGCTGCACTGCTTCACCGAGTCGCTTGAAATGGCAGAAGCGGCCATGGCGATGGGCTTTTATATCTCCATCTCCGGTATCGCTACTTTCAAGAACGCGGCTGCGCTGCAATCTGTAGTCAAGGCACTGCCACTGGAACGACTGCTGGTTGAAACCGACTCTCCCTATCTGGCGCCGGTTCCGCACCGGGGCAGGGAGAACGAGCCGGCCTTCGTACGCGACGTAGCCCAGTTCATCGCGGATCTGCGGCAAATGCCGCTAGCCGAATTGGCGCAAGCGACCAGTGACAACTTCTTTGAATTGTTCAAGTTGGCAAAGCGATAACAAACAACGCCCCGCATAGCGGGGCGTTTTACTATGACAATCAGCACTATCATGGGCCCATCCAAAAACGATCATAGTTGTTCGTTATCTCTCACTTCGCGTGGTGGATGCTGATGAGGTAATAAAGCCCTCAACCCTGATAAAACGAAGCAAGAATAACAATGTGCTTGAGGAATAAATGAGGGGGGTGAATCGGGTTAAAAGCACTCTTCATAAGTATCGATAATATTCATTATCGATACTTGATAGATCTGCAAGATCCTGTAAGATCCAACGAAACTCCGCATTAAATCATAGAGTTAAGTGAATTACCCACGCATTTCAAACCCAGTTCAGCAACCCTTACAGAGCGTCTTCGATCCTCAGCTGAACAGCCGAGCCAGACGCTTCCTGCGCAGCGCCAAAGCCGACTCCACCCTCAATGCCTACCAAGCCGATACCCGTATCTTCGTGTTCTGGTGTCAGTTGCATGGGCTCGATCCGCTGCAAACCACCCATCATGACATCATGAACTTCCTGGCGGATCAGGCCGACGGCATCCTGGCCGACTGGGTCTGGCTGGACAAGGAAGAGGGGAAGGGGGAGCTTCGCAACGGCGATCCCCGCAAGCCAGCCACCCTGGTAAGACGGCTCGCCGGCATCCGTTATGCCTTCAAGCAGAAGGGGATCCACCCCATGCCGACCGAGCATGCGGAGATAAAGGAGATGATGCGGGGCATAGTGCGGCTCGGTGACAACCGCAAGCGCAAGACGGGGGCACTGACCCTGCAACCGCTGGCCTGTGTGCTCGACGAAATCGACACCGGCAATCTGGCGGGATTGCGGGATTACACCCTGTTGTTGCTGATGTTCAGCGGCGCCTTGCGACGCTCGGAGGCCGCAAGGATTGAGGTGGATGACCTCAACTTTGTGGGGCAGGGGATCCGTCTTCGGCTCAAGCCAAGCAAGCATCAGCTGCATGAAACGGAGATCGCCCTGGTGCCCGGCAAACAATATTGCCCGGTATCGGCACTGGCGCGCTGGCTCAAACAGAGCCGGATCCATGAGGGGGCCCTGTTTCGCCGCATGAATCGCTGGGGCCAGCTCACCCAGGAACCGCTCGGCCCGCAAGGCATCAACCTGATGATCAAGCGGCGCACCGGTCAGGCCATCGACGATCTCCAGGTCAGCGGCCACAGTCTGCGCCGCGGCTTTATCACCTCGGCGGTGACCGCCGGCAAACCGATGAACAAGATCATCGAGGTCACCCGCCACAAGGACATCCGTACCTTGCAGGAGTATTTCGACGACGCTCACAAGTTCTCGGATCACGCCCTGGATGGTCTGCTGTGATATAACCGCGTCACTCTCTTTTTTATGTTAAATGATATCTTGTTGATCCAATGATATATTTGCAGCGCACTGGACCTCACCCCATCAAGAAGGGGAGAGTCAGGCTCCTCACGTTCGTCAGCGAATGGTGAAGAATCGATGAGAGATAACAGGCGATAAAAATCAAAGTTGCAAGGTGATATGAGCCAGGAAATAGAAGTGAGCGGGGCGCAAGACAACGCCGAACGGCAGCGCCAGCACGTGAAACGCAAACAGGAAACTCACAGCCGGTTGCAATGCTGGATCAGCAATCGCCATGCCGAGCGGCTGGCCATGTTGGGGCAGTTGCTAGAAGACAACCAGGCATCCCTCATCGAACAGGCCATCGATCTGCTCTTTCAACAAGAGCTGCAACATGAGCAGCAACAGAAACAGGACAGGGCGCAGATCGATGCGCAAGCACCGGCGGAGCTGCTCGAGTAAACGTGCCAGCAACTGAGGCAGAGATCGAGAAACAGGGACATAAAAAAAGCCAGGTACGAATTCCTTGTACCTGGCATAGGGGAATTGGCTCCTTGCAGAGCCGTGCGCTAACTGGTGTTCGGATTGCCTTTAAGCTTAGACAAGGCTCAAGGCTTTTCAAGATCCGCGCAAAGGTTCAACCGGAGTGTGGGTTTTCCTGCTCCGGTACAACTTGCTACACGAACAGATTGTTATCGCGCACCAGCTCGCGGGGCAGGGCATTCTTGACCCGGCTGCCCACCCATTTCCCCATGCCCAGGGTATGCCCCTGATAGCGGACGATCACCTCGCCAGTGCCGGCGGCTTGCTCCGGCCACACGTCCCGCCCCATCATGAACTCCCGCGCATTCGCTATATCGAGCTCGACGAATCCCTTGCTCGCACCGTCACCATAGGCCAGCGCCCACTCATGGGTCAGCCGATACCCTTTCTTGAAAGTCTCCGCCAGTTTCAGTCCGATGCGATCGAAACGCAGCTTGCCCTGTACCTGTTCGAACAGCTGGGGGAAGAGCCAGATCTCCTCGCTGCGGCCAAACAGATTTCCCTGCGGCACCACCCCGAAGGCAGCTTCAATCTCGCGCAGCATGGGTTCGGACTCCTTGGCCGGCAGCGGCGAGAAGGGAAATTTGCCGAGCTTGCCCGGTTTGAACATGGTGTTGGGCACTGAGTGGTGCTTGCGCAATCTAGCGACGAAAAAGCCTTCACTGTCGAAGATCTGGGGCCAAACGTGCAGATATCCTTCCGGTGTACAGGCTTTCTCCGCAGCGGGGAAGAGATCGGCCAGCGAGTCAAAGCTGAAGGCATCGCCGAACTTGTCTTGCAGTGACTGACAGACGGCCTGGTTCTCCTGCAGGCTCAAGGTACAGGTGGAGTAGACCAGTACGCCCCCCGGTTTGAGGGCATGGAAGGCGCTCTCCAGCAACCCTTGCTGCACGGCGGCGATTTCGTCAATGCTCTCGATGCTCCAGTTGCGCAGGGCGTCTTCATCCTTGCGCACCGTGCCCTCGCCGGAGCAGGGGGCGTCGAGCAGGATGGCATCGAAGGTTTCCGGCAACCACTGGCCGAAGACCTTGGCATCGAAGTGGGTCATGCCCACGTTGGTCACGCCGCAGCGTTGCAGATTGGCACTGAGCACCTTGAGCCTGCTGCTGGAGTACTCGTTGGCAACCAGCATGCCCTGGTTGTTCATCAGGGCCGCGATCTGGGTGGTCTTGGAGCCGGGGGCCGCCGCCGCGTCCAGCAACATGCCGTCACGCCGGGTCTGCTCACAGGCAAACAGGGCGGTGACCGGCAGCATGGAGCTCGCCTCCTGAATGTAGAAGAGGCCGCTCAAGTGCTCGGCGGTGTTGCCAAGGGGCACGCTCTCGTCTTCGCGACTGAGCCAGAAGCCGGTGTCGCACCAGGGCACGGGATCAAGCTGCCAACCGAGCGGTTGCATCCGCGCCACAAACGCCGCCACCGATATCTTCAAGGTATTGACCCGGATGCTGCGCCGCAGCGGTCGTCGACAACTGGCCACGAACTCATCCATGGAGAGGTGCGCCGGCATGATGGCTGCGATATGGCGCAAGAAGTGATCGGGAAGATAGGTGTTGTCGTGCACGGAGCCGTCTCGTTGACCGAAAATGAGGGGCGACATCTTATCACAAGGGCAGGAATATTCTGAAAGCGCAGCGGCTAAAAACAAGCCCGGCACAGTGCCGGGCTTGAGTGAGCGTGGGTGAGGGGAGAGATCAGGGCTGGATGCGGGGGCTCCACTCCTGCCACTCTTTCTCTGCCTTGGCATGCAGCGGGTAGCTGTGGCCGGCCTTGACGGTCGGCCCCATCTCTTTCTCTGGAGTGTTGAAGGCGATGCCGCCGGCGAGCAGGCTCTGCACCGTCTCCACCTCTATGGTGCCACCGGTCAGGCCGATATCCGCCTTGACCCCGGAGACGTTCCAGAAGCGGGTGTTGGCCCGCACCAGATGGGCGTACTCCTGCTCCACGTTGACGTCGATCAGCACCTCGCTGCCATCGCGGGCCAGCGCCACCTTGGTCACGCTGCCCACCACCATCTTGCGAAACAGCAGTGGACTGCCGACGCTCAAACCGTTGACCGACGCGCTCTTGAGGGTGAGCGCCAGGCCGGCCGGGCCACTCTGGCTGAGGGGGAAGCGCTCCTTGCCAGCCCCTTGGCCGGGCTGCGCCTCCACAAAGGCGCCCTTGATCAGGGTATCGAGATGAGCCACGCCGCCCAGTCCCAGCTTGGCCTGCACCAGGGTGAAGCGGGCACCAGACTGCAGGAAGCGCGCGGCATACTGGCCATCCAGCTCGGCCTTGAAGATCACCTGGCCCAGGGTCGGCTCCAGCTCAATCTGTTCAATCTTGCCGATGTCGACCCCGCGGTAGCGGATCGGGCTGCCGACCCCGAGCCCCGGGTTGCTGTCAGCCACCAGGGAGAGGGTCCGAACCTTGGCCTTGGCCTGCTCCTTGCTGTCAAACAGCTGATGACTGCTGCGGCCTGTGCCGAGCCGATCGAATTCGATGGCGCCGCGTAGCAGGGTGGCGAGATTCCCCACCTTGACCTGTACACCATCCACCCGCACCCGGGTATCCAGCGCCGGCTTTTTCCAGAATTGCGGCTGCTGCTCGAGCAGGGGGGCATAGACACCGGCGATCTCGAGTTCGATCTCCACCCCCTCCTTGGCGGCGCGCAGCGCATTGACCTTGCCGGCCTCGAGCCCCAGATAGAGCACCGGGGAGCCGATACCGATGCCATCGGCTTGTTCAGCCTTCAACATCCAGCGACGGGGCTTGGCATCCCGGGTGCCGAGCAGGGCCAGCTCCTGGCTGGGATAGAGCCGGTTGACCCGCTCGCCAGAGGGGGCCTGCACCAGCTTGATGCCACCGCCAATCCAGGCGCTGGCCGGGCTGGTTTCCACCTTGATGCCGCTCAGATCGGCATCGATCTGCAGCGGCGCCGCCCGATAGAAACGGGCCCGGTTCAGCAGATGCTGATACTGGTTCTGCACGACCAGAGCCACGCTGGCGTTGCCACCGCCATCCAGGGTGAGCTGGCTGATCTGGCCCACCTGCAAGCCCTTGTACCAGAGCGGCGCCCCTTCGTTGAGGCCGGCCAGATCGTCGGCCTGCAGCACCAGCTTGATGCCGCCCGGTTGCTCCTTGCTGCTCAGGGTCATGGCCTTGACCCGCTCGCCCGCCACATAGTCGAGGCGAATGGCCGGGCCCGCCAGCAGGCGATCTGCATGCTTGATGCCGCCGGCGCCGAGGGAGACGCTCTCCCACACCAGACGGCTGTTACCGGTGATCCGAAACGCCTGCTCCGGGTTGATCAGTGCGCTCACCACCCGGCCCTTGTTGGTGAGGCGAATGGGATCGATGCGGCCGATCTCGATGCCTTCAAACAGGATGGGCATCCCCTCCTTGATGGGCAGATCCCCCGCCTGGATGTCAATTCGCTCGCCGCGGGCCGCCTCGGCCAGGCCTTTGTAGAGGGTGAAGACCTGGCCTTTCTCCGGCTCCGGGGAGTCCTTGGGAGAGTCGAAGGCGATGCCGCCGCTCAGGATGGAGGTGAGGCTGCCGGCCTCCACATTGACCCCGGCCAGGCTGAAGGAGCCCTTGATGCCGCTGATGTTCCAGAAGCGGGTGTCGGCCTTGATGAGGTGTTCAAAACGCGGCTCGATCACCAGATCCAGGATCACGTTCTGGTTCTCTTCGCCAAGGCGGGTGTTGATGACGCTGCCCACCTCGATGCCGCGAAAATAGAGCTTGGCGCCGATACCGACCGAGCCGAGTGAATCGGCGGTCAGGTGCAGCATCCGCCCCTGGGCCTGATAACCGGGGGGAGGGCCGTCCAGCGCGTCGAACTCCTCCTGCAGCGGGTTGTTGTCCCGCCCGGGCTGCAGGTTGATGTAGTTGCCGGAGACCAGGGTATCGAGGCCGGAAATCTCGGTGAGCGACGCTTTGGGGCTCACCAGCCAGAAATCCGAACCTTTGCGGATGAGCGGGCGGGCTCGGCTGTCAATCTTGGCCAGCACGGCTATCTTGCGGCCATCCTCGGCCAGCGCCAGCTCCTGTACCACCCCGATGGCGACCCCCTGGTAACGCACTTGGGTCTTGCCCGGCAAGATGCCGTTGCCCTGGGCGAAGTTGATGCGAATAAGCTGGCCACTGCTGACAAACTGCTGGTAGATGAAGCCCCCCGCCAGCAACAGGGCGATAAAGGGCAGCAACCAGACGGGTGACAACCAGCGACGCTTCTCAATGACGGGTTCAGCCCCGATCATACCGACTCCTTAATTGGCTGAGATAAACAGCAGTTCAGATAAAGACAAACAGTTTCAGGCATATGTGATGGCCGACCCTAACGGGCCGCCTTGTCCCACAGCAGGCGCGTATCCAGCATGCGGGCCGACATCATGGTCAGCACAACCACACCGGCAAAGGCGGTGGCGCCGGGGCCGGCCCGCACGTTGAGCAGCACCCCGCGATCCACCAGGGCCACCATCAGCGAGATGACGAACAAGTCCAGCATGGACCAGCGGCCGATGAAGTCGATGATGCGATACATGATGAGCTGGCGTTTGCGCCGCACCGGCTTGCTGCGCTGCAGTTGCCAGCAGATCCAGCCCAGCCCCAGGATCTTGCCCACCGGCACTATGATGCTGGCGGTGAGGACTATGGTGGCAATCCCCGACATCTTGCTGCGATAGAGCATCATGATACCGCTGAAGATGGTGTCGGACTGCAACAACCCCTTGTTGTAGAAGTGGGTGATGGGCAGCAGGTTGGCGGGCAACAACATGAAGCTGGCCAGCGCCAGCAAGCCCCAGGACCAGGCCAGGGAGTGGGGAATGCGCACTTGCAGCCGGCTGTGGCAGCGGGGGCAGACGCTGCCCACCTGATAGCGCACCAGCAGGCCGCAGGTGTGGCAGCGGCAGAGCCCCAGTTCACGGGCGCTGGTCTGGGACATGGTCCGGCTCCTCCAGCGGTACCCGCTCCCAATAGGGGGCGGGGTCAAACAGGATCAGCAATGTCAGGTTGAGCAGCATCAGGATCCCCAGGCTAAGCAGGCCGCCGCCGAGGCGCACGTCGGCGATGTCGACCAGCTTGAACAGGGCGACCAGCAGGCTGACGATGTAGACCTCCAGCATGGCCCAGTGGCGAAACACCTCCACCGACTTCAGAGTCGGCGCCAGTATGTGCCAGCGTTTGGCGAGGCCCGAGGCCAGCGCAAAGATCCCGAGCAGCAAGCCCACCGGCGCCAGTACGGCGCACCAGAACACCAGCCCCGCCACCCAGATCTCGTGTTCGAGCAGCAGCACCAGGATCCCTTTGAGCAGGTTGGCGTCCGAATTGACGCCGGCCAGGCGCAGGTAGATCAGCGGCTCGAAGAAGGCGGACGGGAGCAACAGGAAACCGGTGATGGTCAGCGCCATCAGCTGGGAGGGGCGAAATGCGTAGCGCCCGTACAAATGCTGATGACAGCGGGGGCAGTGGGCGTGGCGCCCAAGCGGCAATAACTTGCGTTCGATCAGCAAGTCGCAAGCCGGGCAGACGATCACGGGATTGGGATCCGACATTACGATTCAACCTGTTGAAGGAATTGGTGAAATTTACCCTAAAAGCCGCGTCCTGTCTTGCCTGGCAGGGGTCTGCCACGAAAGTATGATTGACGTTAACGTAAACGTGATATTAGATAGTCAGACCAGACAAGTGAAAGGAGTCATGATGTCCAGCCTTACCCCCTCGGCAGGTCTGCGCTTTCGCACCGCCCTCGCCAATGAACGCCCCCTGCAGATCGTCGGCACCATCAATGCCTACATGGCGCTGATGGCAGAGCGCAGCGGTTTTCAGGCCATTTACCTCTCGGGCGCCGGCGTGGCCAACGCCTCCTATGGCCTGCCGGATCTTGGCATGACCAGCCTGAACGACGTCTTGACCGACGCCGAACGCATCACGGCGGCGACCCGAGTGCCGCTTTTGGTCGACATCGACACCGGCTGGGGCGGGGCCTTCAACATCGCCCGCACCGTACGCGCCTTCGAGCGTGCCGGAGTAGCTGCCGTGCACATGGAAGATCAGGTCGCCCAGAAGCGCTGTGGCCACCGACCCAACAAGGCGGTGGTCTCGCAGGAGGAGATGTGTGATCGCATCAAGGCGGCGGTGGATGCCCGCGAGAACGACGAGTTCGTCATCATGGCCCGTACCGACGCGCTGGCGGTGGAGGGGATTGGCCCGGCGCTGGAGCGCGCCGCCGCCTATGTGGCCGCCGGGGCAGACATGATCTTCGCCGAGGCGGTGACCGAGCTCGGCCAGTATGACCTGTTCAAGCAGGCGGCCGGGGTCCCCATTCTCGCCAACATGACCGAGTTCGGCAAAACCGAGCTGTTCGACAAGGAGGCGCTCGCCGCCCACGGCGTCGACATGGTGCTCTATCCCTTGAGCGCCAGCCGGGCGGCCAACCAGGCGGCCCTCAACGTCTATCAACACCTTCGCCAGGATGGCCATCAGCGGGCCGTCGTCGACACCATGCAGACCCGGGAGTCGCTCTACGACTTCCTCGGTTATCACCACTACGAGCAGACGCTGGACCGTCTGTTTACATCCAAGGACTAGGAGGAAAGGCAATGGGACAGCAAAAACCGTTGGGTGGCGCCGGCCTGCGTGGCCAGAGCGCGGGGGAGACCAGCATCTGCACCGTGGGCAAGAGCGGCACCGGGCTCACCTATCGCGGCTATGACATCCAGGAGCTGGCCGATGGCGCCCAGTTCGAGGAGGTCGCCTACCTGCTGCTCAAGGGCGAGCTGCCGGACGAGCAGCAGCTCGAGGATTACAAGCGGACGCTGCGCAGCCTGCGCACCCTGCCTGCCGCCTTGCTGGAGGTGCTCGAGCGCATTCCTGCCGACGCCCATCCCATGGATGTGCTGCGCACCGGCTGCTCCATGCTCGGTGATCTGGAGCCGGAGGATGGCTTCGAGCACGAGCATGAAGTGGCGGATCGGCTGCTGGCTGCCTTCCCTGGCATTCTCCTCTATTGGTACAAGTTCAGCCACGACGGGGTGCGCATCGCCCTCGACACCGACGAAGAGTGCATCGGCGGCCACTTCCTGGCACTGCTGCACCAGAAGGCGCCGAGCGAGCTGGAGCGCCGGGTGATGCACGTCTCCCTCATTCTCTACGCTGAGCATGAGTTCAACGCCTCCACCTTTGCGGCGCGGGTCTGCGCCTCGACGCTCTCGGATATGTTCTCCTGCGTTACCGCGGCCATCGGCACCCTGCGCGGCCCGCTGCACGGCGGCGCCAACGAGGCCGCCATGGCGATGATCGAGCCCTGGCAGGATGAGGCCCAGGCGCGGCGCGAGCTGCAGGCCAAGCTGGCAGCCAAGGAGAAGATCATGGGCTTTGGCCACGCCGTCTATCGCACCTCGGATCCGCGCAACGTCATCATCAAGAACTGGTCGGCCAAGCTGGCCGAGGCGGTGGGCGATGACCGGCTCTATCGCGTCTCCTGCGAGGCGGAGAAGGTGATGTGGGAAGAGAAAGAGCTCTTCCCGAACGCCGACTTCTTCCACGCCAGCGCCTACCACTACATGGGGATCCCGACCAAGCTGTTCACCCCCATCTTCGTCTGCTCGCGGGTCACCGGCTGGTGCGCCCACGTGATGGAGCAGCGCGAACACAACCGGATCATCCGCCCGAGCGCCGATTACGTCGGCCCGGCGCCCCGGCATTTCGTCTCGCTGCAGCAGCGATAACCATGGGCGGCCCTGTCACCCCATTGCGTCACCCGACACCGGCAACAGCGGGGTCGATGTGCGCAGGCGGTCGGGCAGGGCGCCGTTTCATCACCCCGTTTCATTCACTACAACGATAAGGAAGTCACGATGTCCGCCAACGTCGACGTCAACCACAGACCAGACCCCGATCAGGTGCTGGTCGATATTGCCGATTACGTCTGCAATCACCCCATTACCAGCCAGGCCGCCCTCGATACCGCCCGTTACTGCCTGATGGATACCCTGGGCTGTGGCCTCTTGGCCCTGCGTTTTCCCGAGTGCACCAAGCACCTTGGTCCCATCGTGCCCGGTACCCTGGTACCCCATGGTGCCCGGGTGCCCGGTACCCAGCTCTGTCTCGATCCGGTCAAGGCCGCCTGGGATATCGGTGCCATCATCCGCTGGCTCGATTACAACGACACCTGGCTGGCCGCCGAGTGGGGTCACCCCTCCGACAACCTGGGGGGGATCCTCGCCACCGCCGACTGGCTCTCCCGTACCCGCGTGGCAGAAGGCAAGGCGCCGCTCACCATGAGCGATGTGTTGACGGCCATGGTGAAGGCCCACGAGATCCAGGGGGTACTGGCGCTGGAGAACTCCTTCAACCGGGTCGGTCTCGATCACGTGGTGCTGGTGAAGGTTGCCAGTACCGCCGTGGTGACCCACATGCTGGGGGGGACCCGCGATCAGGTGATCGATGCGGTCTCCCAGGCCTGGGTCGATGGCCAGAGCCTGCGTACCTACCGTCATGCACCCAATGCGGGTTCGCGCAAGAGCTGGGCGGCGGGGGATGCCACCTCCCGCGCGGTGCGCCTAGCGCTGATCACCATGAGCGGCGAGATGGGTTATCCCGGCGCTCTGACGGCTCCCAAGTGGGGCTTCTACGACGTGCTGTTCAAGGGCAACCAGTTCTCCCTGCATCAGAGCTACGGCAGCTATGTGATGGAGAACGTGCTGTTCAAGATCTCTTACCCTGCCGAGTTCCATGCCCAGACCGCGGTGGAGTGCGCCATGAAGCTGCATGAGCAGGTGAAGGGACGCCTCGACGAGATCGACCGCATCGAGCTCACCACCCATGAGTCGGCCATTCGCATCATCAGCAAGGTGGGCGCCCTCAACAACCCGGCCGACCGGGATCACTGCCTGCAGTACATGGTGGCGGTGCCGCTCATCTTCGGGCGTCTCATCGCCGAGGATTACGAGGACGCCGTGGCCGCCGATCCCCGCATCGATGGGCTGCGCGCCAAGATGGTGGTGCAGGAGGACAAGCGCTACAGTCGCGAGTATCTGGAAGCGGACAAGCGATCCATTGCCAACGCCATCCAGATCTTCTTCAAGGACGGCACCCATACCGCCAAGGTGGAGGTGGAGTACCCGGTCGGCCATCGTCGTCGCCGCGAGGAGGGGATCCCGCTGCTGGTAGAGAAGTTCCGCCACAACCTGGCCACCCGCTTCCCGGCCAAACGGGCCGAGGCCATCCTGGCCCTCTGCCAGGATGGCAAGCAACTGGCCGCCACCCCGGTGCACGCCTTCATGGATCTGCTGGTGATCTGACCGCACTCCTGTCCAGCAATAAACGAAAAGCGGGCCACTCGGCCCGCTTTGTCATGTTTGACTGCATGTGTGCCTGCATGACTCCCAAGGTCAATCCAGCACTGTGTCATCGCCCGCCAGCAACGCCTGCATGATCGCCGTCTCGCGGCTGGCGATGGTCTCGAGAAACCCGCTGGCCCGCCCCATGTGGTGACAGACCCGGTAACCCCGCTCGACAAAGGAGAAGAGCTCGCCCAACCCCGCCAGATGGGCCGGCCCCGATATCAGCTTCAAGGTCGCCCCGAGCAGCGGTTTCCTGGCCAGCCGGTCCAGGGTCATCCCCAGCTCGTTGACCAGTTGCAACTGATGACGGCGGCGCGCTTCTTCACCCACCTCCTGATAGGCGAGGGCATAGGCCTTGGCGTTCAGCCGTGCCATGCTGCCGCTACGGCGCAGCGCCACCACCATCAGGTAGTCGAGCTCCTCGGAGAGAGCATCGAGTTCAATGGCCTGCGCCAGCACCTTGAGGCCGGACTCCGGCAACAGCCGCTCGGCGGTCGGCATCACCCGCATCACGTCCGCATCGCGGCGGGCACAATCCCCCGGCCCGTAGAGGTCGGTCAGGAAAAACTGCGCGGCCGGGCCGTAGCGCTTGCTCTCCAGCAGATCGCGGTGAGTGCGCCCCAGCCGATCGGCCTGCCATTGGCGCAATGCGTCCCTGTCTTGCTGATCCTGCGGATGGGTGCGCATCTGCTCGCGCAAGGCGGCCACCTGGTTGAGCTGACGGTAGAGTCGCCCCAGGGTGCTCTCTTCATCCATGTGGTGGTCATCGGATGGTTGTTTCTCTTGGGTCATCTGCTGCTCTCTTGACCTGTGTTCTCTGGTGTACCCCATGGCCTGTGACGGATAAAACGGGCGGCCGGCGAGGGGCGGGAGTCACTCGTCACGAGCCGTCAGCCCAGTGTAACGCGGAGGCAACCCAGGCGGAATCGATGGAGCTTTTACTCGACAGCCTTTGTTAAGTGAGTCCCAAATATGTTGCAAATCACTTTCACTTGTTTGATTCATGTGTTTAATATCAGTAAATGTCGTCACCGCTCAGAGAGTTAGCATGTTTCTATACGATCCCCTTGCCGGCAGCAGCCTGTCGACCATCCAGGTCAGCCGTCAACACCCGCTCGGCCTCGCCGGTGCTCGGCTCGCTGCCGAAGCCATCGCCCAGGACATGAGCGAAGAGTACGAGCTCGACTGCGAGTGGGAAGACGAGGAGGAGACCCGCTTGCTGTTTCGCGGCGCCGGGGTCAATGGCTCCCTCTGCCTCACCGAGGATACCCTGTCGCTGGAAGTGCGCCTCGGCCTGATGCTGTTACCGGTACGCAGCGTACTGGAGCAGGAGATCCTCGAATATGTCGATCAGCGCCTGCCTTGTCCCGCGCGGCGATAACCAATCCAATAAAGACTGATCCAGCGCAATAAATAATGGTGAAATAGCGCGCTTTATATTCTTTTGACGAAATGGCCGACCTGGAGATTATTATTCAGGCGGCATATCACAAGTCTGATTTTTAATTTTCACTGGGCAATAAGAGCCTCTGCCTTTGTCATGGATGGCTGGCGTAAATTAATCGCCGTGCAGTTTCACCAACATAAGAAAACATTGTTTGTTGCTTCCGTTCTGGTCGCCGACGTCCAGAACGAAATGTGGCACAAATAATGCGAAACGATAGGGATAATACATGTCTGTGTGTGAACTCATCTCCTGTGTCGATACCGCCTGGCTGCGGATGGACAGGCCCAACAATTTGATGCAGATCGTCGGCGTGCTGATGTTCGACGGTCAGCTGGATGAAACCAGATTGCGCGAGAGCCTGCTGCACACCGTACGGGTACAGCCGCGCTTCGCGCAGAAAGCCTGCCTGGAAGGGGGAGAGTACTACTGGCGTACCGACCCCGATTTCGATCTCGACCTGCATCTCAAGCGGGTGATCCTGCCGGGCAAGGCCGGCAAGGCCGAACTGGAGCGGCTGGTGGCCGACTTTGCCTCCACCCCCCTCAACCACCAGCGTCCGCTCTGGGAGATGCACCTGGTAGACACCTCCCTCGGCGGCCAGGCGCTGGTGGTGCGCTTTCATCACGCCATGGGGGACGGCTTCTCCCTGGTGCGGGCCATGCTCACCATGATGGACGAGAGCCCGGTTGCCCCTCCCAGACCGCAGCCCGAGCCGGTGGCCAACGACGACGGCGACGAAGAGCACGATCAGCAGGGCAGTCGCCTGCTGCGGGCCGGCCTCAAGCTGACCGGCACCCTCTGGTCCAAATACGTCGAGGTGCTGACCCACCCCACCAAGGCGATGGACTACCTCAAGACCAGCCGGGACGTGACCGCCGAGCTCTACACCATTGCCACCCTCTCCGATGATGCCGATACCCGGCTCAGGGGAGAGACCGGCTGCACCAAGCGGGTAGCCTGGTCAGAACAGATCCCGCTGCCGGACGTGAAGGCGGTGGGGCGGGTGCTCGGCTGCTCGGTCAACGACCTGCTGATCGCCGCCACCGCCGGGGCCTTTCGCCACTATCTGCTGGAGAAGGGCGACGAGGCCGACGTCGACATCCGGGCCCTGGTGCCGGTCAACATGCGCGCTCCGGACGACAAGGGGGCCCTTGGCAACCGCTTCGGGCTGGTGGCCCTGGATCTGCCCCTCAACATCGAACATCCGCTGCAACGCCTCTATGCGGTGCGGGATCGGATGCAGGCGCTCAAATCTTCCCTGCAGCCGGCGGTGGTGCTCAACCTGCTGGAAGTGATGGGCATGGCCCCCAAGGCGGTGCAGCAACAGGCCATCGACATCCTCTCCGCCAAGGCCAGCGCCGTCATCACCAACGTGCCTGGCCCGCAGCAGACCCTCTATCTGGCCGGCGCCAGGTTGCGCCAGCCGCTGTTCTGGGTGCCCCAGGCCGGCGATATCGCAGTCGGCGTCTCCATCCTCTCCTATGACAACAAGGTGCAGGTGGGCCTGATCACCGACAAGAAGCGGGTGCCGGACCCGGATCTCATCGTCGAGCGCTTCGCGGTGGAGTTTGAGCAGTTGCTGCTGCTGGTGCTGATGGAGCCGGATCTGCTCTGCGACCCCGCCATGCTGGATCAGCTGCTGCACGGCTGATCCGCCGCGCTTCAAACGCAAGAGGCCAACCCGGGGGTTGGCCTCTTGTTTTATGAGTCTGGCGAATTACTCCTCCTCCAGCTCCTCACGGGCGGCTTCCACATCGAGCCGCTCCATGGCATCCAGCGCCTCGCACTCGGCAGCCTCGCCATAGAGTGCCTCGGCCGCCGCCATCTTGCTCTTGCCGTGCATCATCACCATGGCATTGGCGTACTCCATGCGGGCAATGGCGGAGTGAGGGATGATGGCCAGCGCCGCCTTGAAGTGACGCTCGGACTCATCCTTCTTGGCGCCGTAGGTGATGCCGCCGATCATGGCGCCCAGCTTGTCGATGATCTCCGCATGCCAGGCACCGAAGGCGATATGGGCTTCCCCGTGGTCAGGCTCCAGCGCCAGCGCCTGCTCCAGGCTGCTCTTGATCTTGTCACCTATGCCGATGGAGAGTGCCTTGGAGACCGAGATCACCTGGCTGTAGCGACCCAGCGCCAGGGCGTGGAAGTACCAGGCGTTGACGTTGTCTGGCTGACGTTTTTGCAGCCTCTCGGCGTTGCTGGCGGCCAGCTCGAACGCCTCGCGCTTGGCATACTTGTCATCCAGCAGGTAGCTGGCGTGGATCACCAGCGCCTTGTTCGCCACGTTGAGGCCATCCTCGCCGGCGGCCAGCCCCAGGCTGACGGCCCGGGCGAAATCACCGGCGTGATAGGCGCGCCATGCTTCCTGTACCTGTTCATCTTCGGGCCAGGGCTCGGCATCCCCCTGGTGCAGCCGCTCCCAGTGCTGCTCAAGGCGCTCCCCGGCATAGTCATAGGTGGCCTCCGGCCAGGGGAAGGGGGTGAAATCGAAGTTGGGCTGTGAAGTGGTCATATGATTCTCCCTGTTAAAAACACAATCAAAAAACACGGTTCGGTCAACCCGCCACGGTGGCGGGACGATAATGGCTGGCGATGGCATCGAGCGCTGCGCGGGCATCGGCTCGCAGCCTGGGGGCCACCAGCTCCATCACCTGAACAACGCCGAGGGCGATGTCGGCATCGGCGCGTGGATGCAGCGCCCGCTGATAGGAGATCCAGAAGGTCCCCACCAGTGCGATGTTGGCAGCCAGCGCCGTCACCTGCGCTTCGTCACCTTCTAGCAGACCGCTGCGCCAGAGGTGGTGGCAGATGGCGGCGGCGGTCAGCTCCTTGCGCCGCAGCAGGGCCGAAAAGCGCAGCTCCACCTTGTGGTTGCCGTTCATCAGGGTGCTGATGTCGTAATAGAAAAAGCGGTACTTCCAGATGAGTTCGAACATCAGGTGCAAGAAGAACCAGATGTCCTCCGCCTCGTTCAACGGCGGGGTAATGGTGTCGAGCAGGTGGGCCATCTCCTGTTCGAACTCGCCGAACAGGGCGTTGACTATCTCCTCCTTGTTGTGAAAGTGGTAATAGAGGTTGCCCGGGCTCATCTCCAGCTCGGCCGCGATGGCGGTGGTGGTGACGGTCGGCTCGCCCAGCAGGTTGAACTGGGCGAGGGCGGTGGCCAGGATGCGATCCCTGGTACGCCGCTTGGGTTTGCGATCCATGCTACTCCTTCGGTTGACGCCGGCCCTTGTCGCCATAGCGACGGGTCAGCCAGTGCTGCAACTGGGTCAGTGAGGCATCCAGCGCCGCCACCGCGCCGATGCCCGGGGTCAGCAGGGAGCGCTGCTCATCGGCCAGCGCGTCAAGATCCAGCTCCAGCCCGTGTCTGGCGAGGATGGGACCAAGCTCGGCCCGCCGCTGCCACAGATCCCGGCGGGTATGCTGGAAGGCGTGCTCGCACAGATGGCGCCGGTCCCGATAACTGAACACATTGGTGAAGAACATCTCGCCATCGGCCGGGGAGGGCTCGAACAGTAGGGCATCCGCCTCTGGGTACTGGTGTTTGTAGCGATCCATCCCCACGTGCATGCGCGAGTGGATGATGGCGCGAAACGTCTGGGCCAGCACCACCGGCAGACCGCTATCCACCAGCTTGGCGGGGCGCTCGCTGGCCAGGCCCGCATCAAAGGGCACCAGCGGATTGATGCAGAACACCAGATCGGCCCCCTCCTGCAGCGCCACCGAGGCGTGCAGCGTCTTGATGAGCGCGCCGTCCACGTAGTAGCGACCATCGATGAGGGAGGGCGGGAACAGACCGGGCAAGGCGGCGGAGGCCTGCACCGCGGCGGAGATGGGCACCTGGTCGAGCCCTGGGCTGCCGAAGGCCACCGCCCGACCGGTGTCGAGTTCGGTGGCGATGACGAACAGCCGGCTGGTCAGCTCGCGAAAATCGTTGCTGCGACCGGGGCGCGAGAAGAACTGGGTCAGGATCCGATCCACCCCGCGGCTGTCGAACATGCCGGTGGGGATCGCCTTGGACAGCCCCTGCAGTGAGCCGAGCAGGCTCTTGTTCCAGGGAGAGGAGAGGTAGTCGGCCAGACACGCCAGCGCCAGCGGCGGCAGCGAGGTGAGCCGCTCAACATACTCCCCGAAGGCGGGGCGCAGCAGGGTAGAGGGGTCGAAGAACTCGCCACTGTCGTCGCTCAGCAGGATCCGCACCAGCTTGTCGGGGGAGATGCCGTTGGCCAGCGCCGAGGCGATCACCGCCCCCGAACTCACCCCCACATAGATGTCAGCCTGCTCGAAACGCACTCCCTTGATGCTGTCGGCCAGGGCGGCGCAGGCACCGATCTCGTAGATCCCCCCCAGAGGTCCCCCCCCGGCGAGGGCAACCGCAATCGTGCTCATGATTTGCCTCCCTTATCACGCAAAACCGGCCCAGCAGAGGGCATGGGCCGGTGGATCATCAGTCAGAACAAGCCGGTCAGGATCAGAAGAGTGCGGTTTCGCCCTTCTCCTTGATCTCATTGGCCACGTTCTCTACTTCCGTTGCCAGCTCCTTGACCTCTTCCTTCACTTTGGCGACGGGGGCGGGGGCGGCTTTCTTGACCGGCGGCTTCTTGGCAACAACCGGCTTCTTGGCCGCTGCCGCAGCAGGCTTGGCCTCGTCAGCCGGGGCAGTGTCGTCCTGGGCATCGATCAGCTGCTGCACCACTTCGGTCAGCTCGGCCATCCGCTTGGAGAGCTTGTCGATGTCCTTGCGGGTCGGGATGCCGAGGCTGGCGACGGCGCGGGCCACGCGATCCTCAAATACCTGCTCCAGACGGCCCCAGGTACCGGCGGTCTTGTCGGTCATGGCCGCGATCTTTTCATCGGCGCTCTGACGGGTACGGGTTTGCAGGGCTTCCCCTTCCTGAACCAGGGCTTCAAAGATCTTGCCGCCTTCCTCTTGCGCCTTGGCATAGGCACCCAGGCCAGCCAGCCAGATCTGCTGGGTGGACTCTTTGATGGTGGAAGTGAGGTGGTTGTCGGTCACCGAACTTGCCAGTGCTTTCAATTTTTTGGCCATGACAGTCTCCTTACTCGTGATATAGATGATGGTAATGACAACAACCTTGGTATATTCGTTGTGGCATTACTTAACTTTCATCCTCAGTCTAGGGAGAAAAAATAGAGGGTTCTACCTAATAACGAAACAGGCAACCCTGGTAATTTTGGACTGGGTCACGAAGAATGATATTCGAATGAATATTTTCAGTAAAATCGTGATATATCTAACAGCAACTAACAGCCCAATCAGTAAGGGATATAAATACCATGGATTATTTCATCACAGGTGGCAGCGGCTTCATCGGCCGCCGGCTGATTAAAAAATTGCTGCAGCGTCCAAATAGTCGGGTGCATTTCCTGATGCGGGCAGCCCATCTCGAGCGGGTACCCGACCTGCTGGCCTACTGGGGCGTTGGTGAGGATCGCGCCATTGCCGTGGTGGGCGACATGACCCACCCGCTGCTCGGCGTGGGCAACGGAGAACTGGACCCCCTCATCGGCAAGGTCGATCATTTTCTGCATCTCGCCGCCATCTATGATCTCAACGCCAAGGCGGGCATTCAGCAGCAGGTCAATGCCGAGGGCACCCGTCAGGCCCTGCAACTGGCAGAGCGGCTCAAGGTGCGCTGCTTCCATCATTGCAGCTCCATCGCGGTGGCCGGCCTGTTTGACGGCCTGTTTCGGGAAGACATGTTCGATGAGGCCGAACACCTCGACATGCCCTATTTCCAGACCAAGCACGAGGCCGAAGGGATAGTGCGCAAGGAGAGCACCATCCCCTGGCGCATCTACCGGCCCGGCATCGTGGTCGGCGACGCCAATACCGGCGAGATGGACAAGGTGGACGGCCCCTATTACTTCTTCAAGACCATCCAGAAGCTGCGCCGCATGCTGCCGCCCTGGATGCCCGCCATCGGGGTCGAGGGGGGACGCATCAACCTGGTACCGGTCAACTTCGTGGTGGATGCCATCGATCACATCGCCCACCTGGAGGGGGAAGACAACAAGGCGTTCCACCTGACCGACTCTCACCCCATGCGGGTCGGCGACATGCTGAGCACCTTCTCCCGGGCGGCCCATGCCCCCGAACCGGCCATTCGCATCAATGCAGCCCTGTTCAGCTTCATTCCCCGCCATCTGATGACCATGCTGATGGCGCTGACCCCGGTGCGGCGCATTCGCGATGCGGCCATCGCCGATCTCGGCCTGCCCAAGGACATCTTCCGGCTCATCAACTATCCGACCCGTTTTGACAACCGCGAGGCCCAGCGGGTGCTGAAGGGGACCGGCATCGAAGTGCCGCCGCTGCACAGCTACGCCTGGCGCCTGTGGGATTACTGGGAGCGTCACCTCGACCCGGATCTGTTCATCGATCGCACCCTGCGCGGCCGGGTCGAGGGCAAGGTGGTGCTGATCACCGGTGCTACTTCCGGCATCGGCAAGGCCACCGCGAAGAAACTGGCAGAGGCGGGGGCCAGGGTGCTGACCATCGCCCGGGACGAGCACAAGATTGCCGAAACCCAGGCCGAGTTTGCCGAGCTGGGCTTGACCCTGCAGGTCTATCAGGGTGATCTCGCCGACCTGGCGCAGGGGGAGGCGATCACCCGGCAGATAGTGGCCGAGCATGGCGGCGTAGACATTCTGGTCAACAACGCCGGTCGCTCCATCCGCCGCGCCATCGAAGACTCCTTCGATCGTTTCCACGATCTGGAGCGCACCATGCAGCTCAACTACTTCGGCACCCTCAAGGTGATCATGGGGGTGCTGCCCACCATGATCGAGAAGAAGAAGGGCCACATCATCAACATCTCCTCCATCGGGGTGCTGACCAATGCGCCGCGCTTCTCCGCCTACGTCGCCTCCAAGTCGGCGCTGGATGCCTGGGTGCGTACCGCGGCCTCCGAGTTTGCCGACAAGGGGGTCAACTTCTCCATCATCAACATGCCGCTGGTTAAAACTCCCATGGTGGCCCCCACCAAGGTGTATGAACAGGTGCCCATGATGACCCCGGAAGAGGCCGCCGATCTGGTGTGCGACACCATCATCAACAAGCATGTGCGACTGGCTACCCGGCTCGGGGTGTTTGGCCAGGTGATCCATGCCCTGGCGCCGCGGGTGGCCCAGGTGATCATGAACACCAGCTTCCGCACCTTCTCCGACCCCAAGGAGGGCAACGAGTCCAAGGCGTCGGCGGATCAGATGGCAGTCTCCACCCTGATCAAGGGGATCCACTTCTAGTGGTGACCACAACGAGTTGATGTAGCAAAAACGGAAAGGGCCTGAACAATCAGGCCCTTTTCATTTGCGGTTACGGGCGGGAGAGCAGAGTCAGCAGCAGGGCCGTGGTGCGACGGGAGTAGAGCAAGGAGAGGTGGCCAAGGGCGGCAAGCTCCACGTCCTCCATGCCATCGAGACGCTGGCGGGACTGGGGCAGCACGAAGTTGTCGTGACTGGTGCGCACCGAGACACCGGGTACGCAGAGCGGCACGGCGGCAAAGCGCTGCAACCAGCCGGAGCCTGGCTCCATCTCGCGGGCATTGTCGCCGAGTCCCAGGGTGGCGAGCTGGCTGCCCTGATGAGGGGTGGCCAGGGTGATGAGCTGCGCCACCTTGTCACCACCCGCCACCGCCAGATAGTCGCGGCACACCAGTCCGCCCATGCTGTGACCGATCAACACCAGTTGCGATGCGCCGGTGGCGACCAACACCTCGTCGATACGCCTGGCCAACAGCGGCACCATGTCGTCGAGATGGCCAAAGGGAGGAGTCAGGGTGACGGTTGCCACCGTGTGACCGGCGGCCTCCAGCCGTGCCCGCTGCACCCGCCAGATGCCGCGACTGCAGCCATAACCGTGGATCAGCAGCAGGGGCAGGGGAGAGGGGGGCAACTTGTCAGGCGGCATTAACCAGCGCTCGAACGGCAGCAGCCAGGTGAAGGTCAGCAGGTAGGCGGCTATCTCCCGCCCCACCATGGGCAGCCAGGCTCGCCAGCCGATGGCTGGCACCGGGTAGAAGCGGGAAAAGCCCCAGGTCAGCAATACCACCAAGGTGCGCAGCCCCAGCAGGGCTACCACCACAAACAAGATGGAGGGTGCCCAAGAGAGGTCGATGGCAAGGTGGGCGATGCTCCCAAGGAGCGTCACCTCAACCAGCAGCAGGATCAGTAATTGCTTTGTTATCGTCATGACTCAATCATCCGACCAGTTTGGCGTGGAAGTCAAATGACCCTTTCATCAATGTACGGCCAACCCGCTCTCGGTCAGTCTCGGCTCAAACCTACCTGCCTGTGGCTATTTGCAATACTGTATATCCATACATATACTTGTATTCACCATCAGAAGGAGGACGCCACTATGGCCGTTGAGATCAAATATGTTGTGGTTCGTGGGGGAGTGGAGAAGATGACCTTTACCAGCAAGAAAGAGGCTGACGCCTATGACAAGCTGCTGGACACTGCCGATGAGTTGATGACGTTGCTGGCCGCGGCTCCCATTGCACTCGCGCCGGAACAGCAGGAGAGCCTGGCCTTCTATCTGGCCGAACAGCGGGACGCACTGCAGAGCGTATTGCGTGGTGGAAAGGGGCAGGGGAGCAACAAGACAGAGAGCCAGGAAACCCAGAGTGAAGCAACCGACCCCAAAGGCAAGTCACTCAAGCGGGTTGCGTAGCAAGGCGTCTGGATAACAGGGTGAGGAAGGACAGGGAAAAGGGGCGAGCCATCACGGCCAAACACTTTCTTATTCAAAAAGATAGAATTAACAGTCAACTTTCAGACTATTTACCCCGAGAATTTTCTGACAAGAGTGCATATTCATTGAATGGGATAAGAATGTGTTCGCAGTGATTCCACGTGGTGACTGCATCCATGTTTCCTGACAATGTTCCCACCACCGATGATGCCGATAACCCCATTTATCGGCATTACCCTTGAGCAGGCCGCAAGCCAGAACCATTTCAAGCAAGACCATGACCACAACCATACTTCCACCCGCCATGCCGCTGTTCGATGGCTTAGCATACCTGGAGGCGGGCAACCCCCAGGTCAATCAGTACCTGGCCAACCTCAGCCTCACCGACGTACCCGATGCCGGGATCGTCTACGAACTCGCCGTCGACTGGCTGCTGGAGCAGCGCAACAACGAGAACAACTACAAGACCTATCGCAGTGAGCTGACCACGTTCTTGCACTGGTGCTTTGGCGAGATGCGCATCAGCCCAAAGGATCTGACCCGGCGCATCATGATGCGCTACCTCGATTATTGCCAGTCACCGCCAGCGGCCCTGATTGCCTATCGCAATGTGGCGCAGTTCGTGCTCGACAAGGAGTGGGGAGAGCGTCTGCCCAATCCCCAGTGGCGACCCTTTCTTGGCAAACGGGAGCTGGGCCGCGAACTGCCGTACCGACTCAGTGAGCAAGCCATGAAGACCAAGCTCGCCATTCTGTCGGCCTTTTTCCAGTTTTTGATCCAGGAAGAGTACATGGACCGCAACCCAGCGCTTCTGCTGCAACGGGTGAAGCGCACCGTACAGCAGGAGCCGGATGATCAGGGCCAGGCCTTCAGCGAGCTGCAGTGGTCCTATGTGATGCAGGCGGCCGATCGGCTGGCCACCGAGTCACCGGAGCAGCATGAGCGCAGCCGCTTTCTGATCAGCCTGATGTATGCCTGCTACCTGCGCATCTCCGAGGTGGCGGCAAGGCCGGGTTTTACCCCCGTCATGGGGCAGTTTCGCCGCGACGGGAAAACCGGCGTCTGGGGCTATTACATTCCCCGCAGCAAGGGTGGCAAGCGCCGCACCGTGGCGGTCTCCCATGCCTTGCTGGAGGCCCTCAAACGCTACCGGACGTTTCTCGGTCTCTCGCCACTGCCGGTACCCGATGAACAGACGCCACTGTTTGTGCGCCACAAGGCCGCAGCCCACGGCCGTGAACAAGGTGAGCTCAATGCCAACCTCGGCATCCGTCAGCTGCGCGAGCTGGTGATGGCCGTCATTCAGGCGGCCGCTACGCTGGCAGAACAGGATGGCTTTGCCCAGGATGGCGCCGAGATGCGCAACCTGACACCGCACTCCATTCGTCATACTGGTATCACTCACGACATCAATCTCAACGGCCGGCCCTTGTCCCATGTGCAAGCCGATGCCGGCCACGACAGCATCGATACCACCTCCAAATACCTGCACACCGACAACAGCGAACGTCACGAGAGTGCCAATCACAAGCCACTGGATCGGCTACATGATTAAGTTCAAAAGTGAGAGATAACAGAAAGAAAAAGATTCGTTCATGGCAAACCAATCCAGTGCAGTTGAACCAATCCAGGACACTAAATTGCTCCATATTCACAACCGCGCATAATGTATATTATGTTAAATGAAATATCTTGTTTCCTGTTACCACTTATTGAACTGTGTATAATGGCAACAATTGATCCTATCTCCGACCGGATGTCTTAAGTGGCTGAATTAACATCAGAACAATTAAAACCTGCTTTTGCGATTGAACAGTTTCCTGCCCTCAGCGAGCTCGAACCCATTCCGTTTGCCGCGCTGCAACCCAGGGCCATCTCCGGCATCAAGCGTCTCGCCAGTTTTGATGGCGACTGCCCGGTCATGCTGCTCAACGGTTTTCCCGGGGTCGACTATGAAGATGTCTGCCAGACGCTGATCGCCGCCTCCAATGGCAAGGATGGCGACCTGTTCGATCTCTGCTACACGGAAAACCTGAACAATCCGTTCAAACCCATCTGGCTGCGCCTGCAACCCGGTACCGGCATCGAGTTTTGTGAAATGGTCGGTGAACTGCTCAAGTTGATGAGCCATCATCTGGATGCCGAGCGTCTGGTCACCCGCATCATGCGCAAGCAGAACAACGATCCCAAGATCGATGATTTCCTCTCCGATCTGGCCGCCCATGTGGCACAGGGGCTCGAATTTCAGCACCCGGTCCTCATCAACCTGCTGATCCACCATGAGGAACAGGAAGCCCCCGTGGTGTATGGCCGCGACCTCAACTGGGACACCCTGTTCGGCTCCATCAACTACCAGACCGAGCAAGGTTCCGTCTATGCCAACCAGCACCTGCTGGAACCTGGCCTGCTGCGTCAGGCCAACGGTGGCTACCTGATCCTGCAGCTGGATGAGCTGCTGGATCAGCCCCATCTCTGGTTCAAGCTCAAGAACGCGATACAAAAAGGCGAGCTGGACTGGAACGCCTATCAGGAAGGCAAGACCCTCACCCCCTTCTTTACGCCGGAAGCCACCCCCATCAAGCTCAAGCTGATCCTGGTCGGTGACCGGCTCGATGTGGCCGAGTTCCAGATGCTGGACAGAGACATGTCGGAGCGCATCTTCCTGCGCGCGGACTTGGTCTCCGAGGTGAACATCGAAGAGGAGCTGCCTGACTATCTGCAATATCTGGCCTGGCTGCGCGAGCGCTGGAACCTGCTGGACTTCACGCCGGCCGCCCTCGCCGCCCTCTGCCGCCATGCCAGCCGGCTCTGTGATCATCAGGAGTGGCTCTCGCTCTCCGAGGTGCAGCTCTCAGCCATCATGCGCATGGCCGACAGCCTGGCACGTGAGCTGGAAGCGGACGTCGTCACCGACGAGCACATCCGCGGAGCACTGGAAGAGCAGGATTATCGGCTCAACTACCTGGTCGAGCAGTCCGATCAGGGGGTCATCGACGGCCAGATCCTGCTGCAGACCGATGGTGAGGAAGTGGGTCAGATCAACGGTCTCTCCGTCATTCAGGTCTCAGGGCACCCCTATGATTTCGGCGAGCCGGTGCGCCTCACCGCCACCGTGCATCTGGGGGATGGTGACGTGGCGGACATCGAACGCAAGGCGGAGCTGGCAGGTCATATCCACGCCAAGGCGATGATGATCATTCACGGTTATCTCTCCAACAAATTTGGTGCCGAAAACCCCTCCCCGCTGTCGGCCAACCTGGTGTTCGAGCAGTCCTACCATGAGATCGATGGTGACAGCGCGTCTCTGACCGGTCTGTGTGCCCTGCTCTCCGCCCTCGCCCGCCAGCCTATCTACCAGCACTTTGCGGTTACCGGCGCGGTCGACCAGTTTGGCAACGTACAGGCCGTCGGCGGCGTCAACGAGAAGATCGAGGGCTTCTTCCGGGTGTGCAAGATCCACGGCCTCACCGGCAAACAGGGGATCCTGCTGCCCGGTACCAACGCCCAGCAGCTCAACCTCTCTGATGAAGTGATCGCGGCAGTAGAGGCCGGCCAGTTCCATATCCACCCGGTGGATCATGTGGAAGAGGCCATCGAGCTGCTGACTGGTTGTGTTGCAGGTGAGCCGGACATGCCGGATACCCTGTTTGGCCGCATCCAGCAGCGCCTGGATGAGCTCAACGGCACCGAGGCCGTCAAGGGGGGCGTGCTGCGCCGCCTGTTTGGCAGGCTGTTCGGGGTATAAACGAAGTGATCGGAGTTGTTTAGCGAACATCTGTACGCTAAATTGGCCCGGCTTTGACCCATTTTAAGGATAACCAGCGTGACCGTAGACAATTCCACCATTGATGCCCGCCTTTCCCTGTGTGAACAAGGCAAAGACTCGTTTACCTGTGAAGAGCTGCTCGCCTGCAGCCGTGGCGAGCTGTTTGGTGAGGGCAACAGCCAGCTGCCCGCCCCCAACATGTTGATGATGGATCGCATCGTCAAGATCAATGACCATGGTGGTGAGCACGGTAAAGGTGAGATCCTGGCAGAACTCGACATCACGCCGGATCTCTGGTTCTTCGATTGCCACTTCCCGGGTGATCCCGTCATGCCTGGCTGTCTCGGTCTGGATGCCATGTGGCAGCTGGTTGGTTTCTTCCTCGGCTGGAAAGGCGGCCCCGGCAAGGGTCGTGCGCTGGGGGTTGGCGAGGTGAAATTCACCGGTCAGATCCTGCCGACTGCCAAGAAAGTGACCTACAAGATCACCTTCAAGCGCGTCATCAATCGCAAGTTGGTGATGGGAATTGCCGATGGCGTGGTCGAGGTGGATGGTCGCCCCATCTACAGCGCCACCGACCTGAAAGTGGGCCTGTTCAAGGACACCACCGCATTCTGATGAGCTGACTGACCACCTGGTCAGACCGCACAACGTAAAGGGGCCGCCATGGCCCCTTTCCTTTTTGCAATGTGTGATGAAGTACCGACTACTTCATGAAGAGGCCTGAGCCCCGCCCTTCCATGGCATCACGCCAACCACCAAGCCAGTGCCCACGTGCATCCAGGCATTGATACGGACACGCTTCTTTCTGTTTGCCGACCACGCCAGCCTGATAACCACGAGCACGAGCTCTTTCCAGACGGTCCCGTTTTTGTCTCTTCATCATCTACGACCCTCTTCCGTGGAACAAAAAAAGCGACCAATTTTTCATCGGTCGCTTTCATCTTTACCCCAGGGGGTTGGCAGGGTCAAACAAAAAATTTCATGCTATCCGGTCATTGTGACACAAGACACTGAACCGCATTAATTTTTAGTGACACAACTTTTTAGCGCTGGAAACGGCGCAGCCAGGCGAATGGCAGGGCCAGCAGAGTCAACCAGAACAGGCTGCCACCACCGCTGCCGCCATCCTGACCGGTCTGGTTGTTGACCGGTGCGTTGGCGACCACATAACCGGCCGGATCGTTGTTCTTGTAGTCGGTCACGACCGGTGCCAGCTTGACGCTGACCACTGTAGCGTTGGTGCGGTTGTTCAGATCGCTTTCGCTGTTGTAGCGATAGGCGGTCGCGGCCACAGTCCCATTCTCGCTGATGCCGCTGGCATAGGCGATGTGGTAGTAGTAACCGTTTTGGGCACACTGTTTGGCACCCGCATCATCCAGACCGCAGATGAGATCGTTCAGGTACCAGTTGTTGCCGGTCGCCGCGTTGAGCAGGAAGCCTTCCTGCATGCGGTTGGTGCCGTTGACCACGGGTTGGGTCTGATGGCGGGAGTCACGCCAGCCAACCACCATGTTGTGGTTGTTGATGGCGGCCGCTTCCGAGCCGGAGCCGCTGAGCGGCTTGTCCTGCAGGGAGACCACGGCGTTGGTGGTCGGCGTGTTCAGGTTGAACACGAACATCTCCACCGGGCGGTTCTGGCCCTTGTTGATACGATAGAGCTGGTTGCCGACCACATAACCGTTGTCGTTGACCCCCACGGCCCAGCTGTGTTGCAGCTTGGCGTCATCCTTGCCGGGCTCGCCTTCTGCCAGCGGGATGATCTGGGTGGTCCCTACCTTGCTGCCATCCAGATCCAGTGTCCAGTAGGCGGCCAGGTTGCGGCCATCCAGGTAGTTGGTGCCGATCTCGCCGGTGGAGGAGTACCCTACCCCATACAGTGTGCCGTTGAATTTGCCCACGCCGAGCGCGGAAGCAGTCTGCACCACTTCGTTGCGGCCCCGGGCATACTCGTTGGCCTGCAGCAACTTGTTGAAGGTACCGGTACTGTTGACCAGCCAGAAGCTCGCCTGGGTGTTGAGGCCCGGGCAGTAGCGGTAGTCGCCGTACTGGCCGTCGTTGCCGGCAAAGCACCAGTTGTAGGTTTCGGAGTTGACGGCGATGTTTTTGCCGGTGGCAGCGGTACCGGTCACCAGATACTGGCCGTTGTCCAGCTTCTTGATGCTGGTCGGCACGCTCAGGCTGTGAGTGCCGGCGCCATCCTTCAGCTCGACGGGGTTGCCCTCCTCGACCACGGCAAAGGCGGTACGCACCTTGCCATTCATCTTGTAGCCCGCCCGGGTGCCGGGTACGTCACCCAGCGCGGTCACCAGACCGTCGGTCTCGCCCAGCTGCACGTAACCTACGTTGTTGCGCTGGTCGACACCATCGAGGAAGTCACGACGCCACTGGTAGGCGAAGTTGCTGTTGTCGTTCCAGAAGGAGTTGCAGACCGAGTTGGAGAGCATGCAGCCCTGCTCGAAGCGGAAGCGGTCAACCAGGAAGTCGGCGAAGCGCACGGTCGAGAAGTGCTCGGCCATGTTGTTCTTGGTGTTGATCCCGATGAGCCCGTTACCGTCGCCGCTGATCCCGCTGGCGTAACCCTTGTCGGACGCATCGACAATGGTGAAAAAGGGACTTTGTGCCGCCTGGGCATTCAGGCTGGCGCTGACCAGAATGGCCAGCATGGATAATTGCTTTTTCATCTACTTCCTTAGTCCTGATGTTTCAACGCTTCCAACTCCTCCCAGCGGGAGAAGGCTTGTTCCAATGCCGCCTCTGCGGCATTCAGGGCATCCAGTTTGGTCTGGGTTTGTTCCGCAGGCAGGGAGAAGAAACCGGGGTGGTTGATCTCCGTCTGCAGGGCATCCAGCTCCGCCTCCAGCTGTTCCAGCCGGGCTGGCAGATTATCCAGCTCCAGCTGCAACTTGTAAGAGAGTTTCTTCTGTTTTGCCGCGACCGGCGCCTGCGTCACGACAGGCTCTGGCGCCTTGCTCTGGGGCTGCTTCGCCACCTGCTGTGCGGCCAGCTGAGACTGCTGCTGGGCACGGGTGGTCATCATGTCGGCATAGCCCCCCACATAATCACTGATCCGCCCATCCCCTTCAAACAACCAGCAACCGGTCACGGTATTGTCGATGAAACGACGATCGTGGCTTACCAGCAGCAGGGTACCGGGATAGTCCGCCAGCAGCTCCTCCAGCAGTTCCAGCGTTTCGACATCCAGGTCGTTGGTTGGTTCATCGAGGATCAGTAAATTACTGGGCTTCAAGAACAATTTGGCCAACAGTAAACGGTTTTTTTCGCCCCCTGACAAGGCTTTCACCGGGGTGCGTGCCCGTTTTGGCTCAAACAGGAAGTCCTGCAGGTAGCCGAGGATGTGACGGGAGCGGCCGCGCACCATCACCTCCTGCTTGCCCTCGCCGACGTTGTCCACCACCGTCTTCTCGGGGTCGAGCTGTTCGCGGTACTGATCGAAATAGGCCACTTCCAGGTTGGTACCCTGACGCACCGAGCCGCGGCTAGCCTCGAGCTGGCCGAGCAGCAGCTTGATCAGGGTCGACTTGCCACAGCCGTTGGGGCCGACCAGCGCAATCTTGTCGCCACGCAACACCTGCAGATCCAGCCCCTGAAACAGGGTGCGATCGCCAAAGTCGAGACCCAAGCCTTCACTTTCAAATACCAGCTTGCCGGAGCGGCCCGCCTCGTCCAGCTGCAGCTTGGCCTTGCCCTGCAGCTCACGGCGCTGGGTCCGCTCCATCCGCATCGCCTTGAGGGCGCGCACTCGCCCCTCATTACGGGTACGACGGGCCTTGATCCCCTGGCGTACCCACACCTCTTCCTGGGCAAGCTTGCGATCGAATTCGGCGTTCTTGAGCTCCTCGACTCGCAACCACTCCTCTTTCCCCTGCAGGTACTCGTCGTAGTTGCCGGGCCAGGAGGTGATCACGCCGCGGTCCAGATCGATGATCCGGGTCGCCAGCTTGTGGATGAATTCCCGGTCGTGGGAGATGAAGACGATGGCGCCGCGAAAATCCTTGAGGAACTCTTCCAGCCAGTTGATGGCATCGATGTCCAGGTGGTTGGTCGGCTCGTCCAGCAGCAACAGATCCGGATCGCAAGCCAGCGCGCGGGCCAGTGCCACCTTGCGCAGCCAGCCGCCGGAGAGGCTCTCGAGGGTCACGTCGGGATCCAGACCCAGCAGGGTCAGCACCTGGTTGATGCGAGTCTCGAACTGCCAGCCATTCTGGTAGTCAAGCTGCTCCTGCAGCTGGCTCATCTTGCGGATGTTGGCATCGGAAGCATCGTGTGCCAGTTCCATGGAGATATGGTGATACTGCTTGAGCAGCTCCCCTACCCCGGCCAGCCCTTCGGCGGCGTAGTCAAACACGGTGAGTTCGCTCGACGCGGGGGGATCCTGCTCGAGACGGGTCACTTTCAAATCTTGTTGCAGCACCAGACGGCCGTCATCGAGCGGCAGTTCGCCGGCGATAACCTTCATCAGGGTGGACTTGCCCGCCCCGTTGCGCCCCACCAGGCAGAGGCGCTCGCCCCGCTCGATGGTGAGCTCGGCCTGATCGAGCAGCGGAAAATCACTGAACGACAACGACGCGCCGTGCAATGTCAAAAGAGCCATTCTTGTTCCTTATTGCTAATGAAAAAACGGGTGGCAGACTGGATCTCCCCCCGTTTCATCGTCAAATCGCCCGCTCACCCCTGCCTGGCAAGCCACGCTTGCAGTTCAGCCAAGGTGAAGGGCCAACCCAGTTCACGCCCCGCTTCATCCCGCAGTACCGGAATGCGGACCCGATAGGTTGCCAGC
Organism: Aeromonas sp. 600276; assembly: GCF_049175815.1. Lineage (NCBI taxonomy): Bacteria > Pseudomonadati > Pseudomonadota > Gammaproteobacteria > Aeromonadales > Aeromonadaceae > Aeromonas > Aeromonas sp. 600276. The sequence continues at coordinate 47,644 of NZ_JAAKVU010000012.1, forward strand.
CACTGCGCATCATCCATGATGTCGCACTGGCGAGTGTCGGCCGCAAGACCGGCCTGCTCCACCAGCGCCCACGCCTGTTCGCACAGGTGGCAGCCGTCAGTGTGAAACAGGGTCAGCATCAGCCCTGGGCCTCCGCATGGGTGATGATCCAGCAGTTGTGGATATGCTGATTGCGCTCGAAATCCTTGGGCCGGGTCTTGCCGGTGATGTTCTGGGCCTTGAGACCGATCGCCTCGAGACCGGCCAGATCCATCTTGAAGTGGCGCTTGTTGTTGGAGAACACCAGGGTGCCACCCGCGGCCAGCAGCCGCTTCAGGTGCTGCATCAGCAGCAGGTGATCGCGCTGCACGTCGAAGCTCTCGTCCATCCGCTTGGAGTTGGAGAAGGTGGGCGGATCGATGAAGATGAGGTCGTACTGATCGTCCGCCTCGGAGAGCCACTTCAGGCAGTCCGCCTGCACGAACTTGTGTTCGCGGCCCACCAGCGAGTTGAGGCGCATGTTGTCCTGTGCCCAGTTCAGGTAGGTACGCGACATGTCCACCGTGGTGGTTTCGCTGGCACCGCCCAGACCCGCGTGCACGGTGGCACTGCCGGTGTAGGCAAAGAGATTCAGGAAGCGCTTGCCACGGGCCATCTCGCCCAGCATGCGGCGGGTCTGACGGTGGTCGAGGAACAGGCCGGTGTCGAGATAGTCGTAGAGGTTGACCCACAGACGGGCACCGTACTCCTGCACCTCCATCCGGTGCTGCTCTTCGGAGAGTTTCTGGTACTGTTGTTTGCCTTCCTGACGCTCGCGCACTTTCAGGATCACCTTCTCGCCGTCCATGCCGGTCACCTTGATGGCGGCCTGTACCATGTCGAGCAGGCGCTGACGGGTCTTCTGGGCGGGGATATCCTTGGGCGCCGCGTACTCCTGCACCACCAGGTAGTCCTGATAGCGGTCGATGGCGGCGTTGTACTCCGGCAGATCGGCGTCGTAGAGACGATAGCAGTCGAGGTTCTCTTTCTTCGCCCACTTCTCGAGGGCCTTCAGATTCTTGCGCAGACGGTTGGCAAAGTCCTGTGCCACCTCTTTTTGCGAGGCCACGGAGTCCAGCGCGATCTGGTAGTTGCGCAGCTGACACTCGAGCGCCCCGTTGAACAGGCGATATTGCTTGTCGGCGCGCAGGCGCAGACAGCTCAAAAGCTCGGGGGAGGCAGAAAGGATCGAGACCTTCCAGCCCTGGAAGCTGCGACGCAGGGCATCGCCAAGGGCCTGGTGCACTTCCAGCAGCGCCGGGAACTCGCCGAGACGCTCGCCATAGGGCGGGTTGGAAATGAGCATGCCGACCTGACGGGTCTCCCCTTCCGCCGCCATGGGCAGCGGGTTTTCCAGGGCGGTCGCATCGGCCTGTTTGAAGGTGATGAGATGAGCCACGCCGGCGGCTTTGGCGTTGTCACGGGCTTTGAGCAGCACGCGGGAGTCGGCATCACAACCGAACAGCTTCACCTCGCAGCGCTGCATGCCGCGTTTGGCGCGCACTTGCGCCTCCATCATCAGGCTTTGCCACAGTTCGCTGTCATGCTGCAGCCAGCGATCGAAACCGAAGCGCTCGCGGCGCAGGGCCGGCGCCATGTCGGCGGCGATAAAGGCCGCTTCAATCAGCAGGGTACCGGAACCGCACATGGGGTCCATCATGGGCTCGCCGGCCCAGCCGCTACGGGCAATCATGGCCGCGGCCAGGTTCTCTTTGAGCGGAGCCTCACCGGTGCCCTGACGATAGAAGCGCTGGTGCAGCGCGGGGCCTGACAAGTCCAGCGTGATATTGGCCTTGCCCTTGCCCAGATGGGCCATGATGCGAATGTCCGGGGATTTCTTGTCCACGTCCGGGCGCACATGACCACGCTTGGTGAAGCGATCGACGATGGCGTCCTTGATCTTGAGCGCGCCATACTGGGTGTTGCGAATGGAGGCATTGGTACCGGTGAAATCCACCGCTATGGTGGCGGTGCCGGAGAAGTGCTCTTCCCAGGGAATGGTATGGGCGCCCAGATAGAGGTCCAGATCGTCGTTCATCTGGAACTCGGAGAGCACCAGCACGATGCGGGAGGCAAAACGGCTCCACAGACAGGCCTTGTAACCGATGGCCAGCTCGCCGCAGAAATGGACGCCGGCCACGGTCTCGCGGACCTGCTCTGCACCCAGATTGGTCAGCTCGACGGCCAACAGGTTTTCCAGCCCTTTGGGGCAGGTTGCAAAAAATTCTTTCATCACGCTCACGGGGAAGCCATAAAAATAGTGCCGCATTATACCTTAAGCGGCGATCCGGAGCAGCAAAAGCTTGGGCATGTCGGCATAAAGAGCGCGCAGTCGACCCAGAGGCAGTGGTTACGCAGGTGCGAGATGAAGGCCGGTAATGGTGACATTGATGGCAAGCGAGTGACCTCGTAACGACAGCACACGCAACGCCAATGCGAGTGATGGCACAAAAAGCAGAATCGGCTATTTTGCGAGCAAGTCTTGATCCGTTATCCGGATATATATTCCCCCTTGCCCTCTTCTAAATTGCCACATCTGACAGGAGTCAAACAAAACTCAAGTCGTTATTATTCTTCACGACAGAGCAAGTCCTTTCTGTAAACCCCGTGCTTTGCCCTCCCGTTATCGTCCGTAAACGGGAGGGCTATTTTTTACATCCCCTCCCCGTTTATGCCGACATTGCCCCACCTGTCATATCTATCAGGTTTCAAGAGAAACTACAGGTTTTAGAATAGTCCCGTGTTGTTGATACAACAGCTTATTCCTCCTGTAGTGTGTGTTTGTCGCCCTCGCCTCGAATTGACGTGAGGGCATTTTTATTGGTCTTTATTCACTGGCGCCAGAATGAAAAAGTAACTTCCTGTATTTGACGCTATTGACCGCGACAAGCGGGTATCCAGATGACAAACAAGATAACGTAAAATGAAAAGACCCGCTTGATGCGGGTCTGTCATCGGTCTGGTTGCCTTAAATTGCCCAGCGCAAACCAAATGAAGTCACTGCAGCATGTTTTCTGCCGGGGACGTGGTCCATCTTGGGAGCGTATCCTATTTCCAATGCCAGATTCTTGTAACCCAGGCTGACAACGGGCAGCACGGCGAAGCCATTCATGCCAGAGCCATCAAGATAGCCGGCCTGTAACCCGAGACCAGCAAAGAAGCTCCCGGTCAAATACCACTCCTTGCGGTACATAAAGCCGGCAAATGCTGCCAATTTTTCATAAGAGTCTTCATAAGCCCCACCACGCAATGAGAGCTTGCCGGTGTCCTGATCCCCCAAGAATACCCAGTCAACGCCCAAACCAGGGTTGATATTGTTGAAGTCACAAGTCTTCCCGTGCGGCCCTTTGGCCTTCTCACACCCGCTGTGTATTGATGCTCCATAGATGAGAACTGACAGATCTTCTGCCGCCGAGGTAGTCAAGGGGAGAAGGAATAGACTGCTGGCCAATAGATACTTGTTTATTTTCATGAGTCATTTCCTTGATCATGCTACTTACACGTATCAACCAGATACACGCACATTATTACACTCGCATTTTGAGATTACGTAGTTTATGGAAAAGCCTCAAGTGGCACAGTTCACATTTCCACCAGCCACAACGGTCAACGATTAAATTAAATATCGTTCGGCTTTGTGAACGTTCAGACCAGGTTCAGAATGGAGATGAAAGTGATGACAACTGGCAATCTATTGTCAGTTGCCCTCTTCAGAGGGCAGGTAACGTTATGCGGGAATATATCAACCGACTTGGCGATATTGCGCCTGAGCCGCGGGTCTTGGGCTCATGCGATTGTTCATCACCTTGATGACGCCAAACCGGGGCAGTGTCTTGCTGGTAGTCAATATCAGATCGTCGGTCAGGCTCAAACAGACGCTGGCCTGATCGCCGGCTTCAATCACCAGAAACTCCCCCTTGCCATGAGGCGTCCCCATGCACACCAGTGCACCGGTTTCCGGAGTGATAACCGGATGGGTTTCGCCAAAGAACCAGCTTTGTGGCATCAAGGGTTTGTAAAAGCGGCTGACGGCGATGGCATTGAGGACCAGCTGCACCTGATGGGGCACGCTCCACTCCAGTTCTGCCACCCTGTCCATCAGCTGATAATAGAGCGCGGCATCATCCACACAAAACGGCTGGGTGGTGAAGGAGCTAGGCACCAATTGCCGCCCTTTATATTCGGTGGCAAATATCATGCGATCGGATAAATCCAGCATCAGACGATCGTCATGAGCATCATAATGCCACTGCCAATTGTCATTGGGTTGGATACACATGGAGGTGCCCTTACTGGAAGTCGTTACTCGACTTTATTCCATGTCGAGAATTTCAGCAACTTTAAATAAAGGGCACCGATTTATTTCTTATATATGGGTCACGATCTCTTTGACCAGATCCGGGCCTTTATAAATAAAACCGCTATAAATCTGGACCAGACTGGCACCCGCCGCCAGCTTCTCGCGGGCCGCCATGGCGCTGTCGATGCCGCCGACCCCGATAATGGGCAGCACACCATCCAGCGCCTTGGCCAGCTGGCGGATCACCTCGGTGCTCTTGTGCTGCAGAGGGCGACCGCTGAGCCCCCCCGCTTCACCGGCATGAGGCATGTCATAAATCATGTCGCGCTCGAGGGTGGTATTGGTGGCAATCACGCCATCGATGCCATTTTTTATCAAGGATGCGGCGACTTGATTAATTTCATCCGGGGTCAAATCTGGCGCAATTTTAACGGCCAGCGGCACGTACTTCTTATATTGTGCGGCCAGCTCCTGCTGACGAACCTTGAGGGCGGCCAACAGTTCATCCAGTGCCTCGCCATATTGCAGCGAACGCAGCCCAGGGGTATTGGGGGAAGAGATATTGACGGCAATATAACCGGCGTGGTCATACACCTTGTCCATGCAGATCAGATAATCATCCTTGCCCTGCTCGATGGGGGTGTCCTTGTTCTTGCCGATATTGATGCCGATCACCCCCTGATATTTGGCCTGCTTGACCTGAGCGACCAGGTGATCGACCCCTTTGTTGTTGAAGCCCATCCGGTTGATGATCCCCTCGGCCGGAATGACCCGGAACAGACGGGGTTTGTCATTGCCGCTCTGGGGTCTGGGGGTGACAGTACCGACCTCGATAAAACCGAACCCCATGGCCCCGAAGGCATCGATACACTCACCGTCCTTGTCGAGCCCGGCCGCCAGACCCACCGGATTGGCAAAAGAAAGCCCCATGACGGTGACGGGGCGTTTGGGCAGAGAATGGCGGAAGAAACAATCGAGCGGTGTACCGAGAAGGCGGGGCAAATATTTGATGGAGAGATCGTGCGCCTGTTCCGGATTGAGCTTGAACAGGAAATGCCTGGCGAGAGGGTACAGCATGTTTGCTCCTTAAAAAAAGCCCCGGCAACTGGCCGGGGCTTTTGGGGTTATGCCGAGGTTCGGCAATTCAACTGGAGCAGGTTCAACTCCCGCAAGGCCACCGAGAACTTGGCGAACTCGTGAGTGCTGGTGGTCTTGAAGTCGGCCAACATGTGGGTCCAACGGGACAAGAGTTGCTCATGCTCCGAAATCCAGTCGGCCAGTATGGTAGCGCATTCTCCCTGATCTTTGCACCCTTCCAGTACCACGGAAGTGAGACTGCGTTGCTGCCAGTCCAGATCTTCGCGGAAGGAGGCCCGCGCCATCGCCTGCCAGTGGTTGCCCACCGGTTGATGATTGATCTGGTCGAGGAACCAGTGCAGATCCAGCTTGGCGCCGAGGCGATAGTAGACGTTGGCGGCGCGCAGGATGTCGGTCTTGTGCTCCGCGGCAATCTGCGCCAGATCCAGGCTGGAGAAGAGGCTGCTCATGTGGGCCACCTGACGGGCGATCGCTTCCGGCACCTGCTTGGCCACCAGGGCGGCGACCGCCTGCTGGTGCTCGGCTACTTCGCTCTCGTCCATCACCTCGTAGAGGTGCTGACCCAACGTCTCGAAGGCCGGACGGAAGAAGGCGATGTTCTCGCTGATGCTCCAGCTGCGGTTGCGGGCGCGCAGGAACCAGCGGGTGGCACGGCGCACGATGCGACGGCTGTAGAACATCAGTTCGAGCTGGGTCTGGGCATCCACCAGGTTGTCACACCCTTCGATGTCGCGCCACAGCTGGTTGAGGCCAAACACCTCGCGTGCCATGGCGAAGCAGCAGGCCACTTCCGCCACCGAGGCACCGGTCTCGTCCTTCATCCGGCTGGCGAAGTTGAGCCCCATGTCGTTGACCAGCATGTTGGCCACCCGGGTCGCGATGATCTCGCCGCGCAGCGGATGCTGGGCAAGCGCCGCCCCGAACTGCTGCTGCAGCTTGGCCGGGAAGCTGGTCACCAACATGTTGGCGAGGAAGGGCTCGTCGGTCACTTCCGGGCAGTTGAGCTGCTCTTTCAGCACCATCTTGCCGTAGGCCACCAGCACCGCCAGTTCGGGTCGGGTCAGCCCCTGCCCTGCCGCCATCCGCTCGGAGAGCTCTTCGTCGGAGGGCAGGAACTCGAGGCCGCGGTCCAACTTGCCTTCGCGCTCCAGCCCCTGGATGAAGCGCTGCTGCTCCTTGAGCTGCTCGGCGCCGCGGAAACTGGTCACCGAGATGGACTGGGACTGGCGATAGGCGTTGGTGATGACAATCTGCGCCACGTCGTCGGTCATCTCGTAGAGCATCTGGTTGCGCTGCTTTAGGGTCAGATCGCCAGCCGCCACCAGCTGGTTCAGCAGGATCTTGATGTTCACCTCGTTGTCGGAGCAATCCACCCCGCCCACGTTGTCGGTGAAGTCGGTGTTGATGCGACCACCCTGGCTGGCGTACTCCACCCGGCCGAGCTGGGTGAAGCCCAGGTTGCCACCCTCGCCCACGATGCGGGCCCGCAGATCGCGGCCGTTGACCCGCAGCACATCGTTGCTGCGATCGCCCACTTCGGCATCGCTCTCGCGGGCACTCTTCACATAGGTACCGATGCCGCCGTTCCACAGCAGATCGACGTTCAGGCAGAGCAGCGCCTTGATCAGCTCGTTCGGGGCCATGCTGGCCTTGTCGGTGCCGAGCAGGGTCTGCATTTCGGGGCTCAGCTTGATGGACTTGGCCGAGCGCAGGAAGATGCCGCCCCCTGCCGAGATCAGTTCCCGGTTGTAGTCATCCCAGCTTGAGCCTGGCAGCTCGAACAGGCGCTTGCGCTCGACGAAGCTCTTGGCTGCATTGGGGGTCGGATCGACGAAGATGTGCATGTGGTTGAAGGCACCCACCAGCTGGGTGTGCTCGGAGAGCAGCATGCCGTTGCCAAACACGTCGCCGGCCATGTCGCCAATCCCCACGCAGGTGAAGTCGGTAGTCTGGCAGTTGACGCCAATCTCACGGAAGTGGCGCTTGACCGATTCCCAGGCGCCACGGGCGGTGATGCCCATCTTCTTGTGGTCATAGCCGACCGAGCCGCCGGAGGCGAACGCGTCGCCCAGCCAGTGGCCATATTCCAGGCTTATCTCGTTGGCGATGTCGGAGAAGGTTGCAGTGCCCTTGTCGGCAGCCACTACCAGGTAGTAATCATCCTCGTCGTGACGCACCACGGATTTAGGCGGGATCACCTCGCCGCCGATGATGTTGTCGGTCACATCGAGCAGGCCGCGGATGAACAGGCGATAGCAGGCCTTGCCCTCTTCCTGGATGACGGCACGGGGGGCGCCTGCCGGCATCTGTTTGCAGTAGAAGCCGCCCTTGGCTCCCACCGGCACGATGACGGTGTTCTTCACCTGCTGGGCTTTCACCAGACCCAGCACCTCGGTACGGAAGTCCTCCTTGCGATCGGACCAGCGCAGACCGCCACGGGCTACCTTGCCCCAGCGCAGGTGCACCCCTTCCACCCGCGGCGAGTAGACGAAGATCTCGAACTTCGGCAGCGGCAACGGCATGTCGGTGATGCTGGAGGGGGCCAGCTTGAAGGAGACGTAGGGCTTGATGTTGCCCGCCTTGTCCAGCTGGTAGTAGTTGGTGCGCAGGGTGGCGTCGATCATCTCCACATAGCGGCGGATGATGCGATCGTCGTCCAGGTTGGCGACCTGATCGAGCTTGGCGGCGAGCTGCTCGTGCAGCTTGGCGGATGCCTTGGCATCTTGCGATGGCACCTTGGCGTCCTGCTTGCCGGCCGGATCCAGACGTTGTTCGAACAGGGTGAACAGCAGCTGGGCGATATCCGGGTAGCGGGTCAGGGTCTCTTCGATATAGGACTGGCTGAAGGAGACGCCGGTCTGGCGCATGTATTTGGCATAGGCGCGCAGTACCGAGACCTGACGACCGGTGAGGCCGGCGCCCAGCACCAGCCGGTTGAAGCCGTCATCTTCCAGTTGCTTGTTCCAGATGGCCGCAAAAGCCTGCTGGAAGCGTTGCTGGCTCTGCTCCAGATCGAACGGCTGCTCCCCATGCAGCAGCATGGAGAAGTCGAGGATCCAGAAGATGTCGCCCGCCGGGGTGCGGACCTGATACGGGGTTTCACCGATGACCCGCAGCCCCATGTTTTCCAGCATGGGCAAGACGTCGGAAAGGTGGATGGGTTCGGTGCGGTGGAACAGCTTGAGGCGGACCCGGCGATCGTTCTCCTCCTCCTGGGCACGGTAGAACAGCATGCCGAGCGGATTGGCCTCGCTCAGGTTGTCCAGCTCCATGATGTCGGCCACGGCGGAACCCGGCAGCACGTCTTCCTTGTAAGCGCGGGGGAAGGCGGTGCTGAAACGGCGGCGCAGTTCGTTGCCACGGGCTTCACCGTAGTGAGAGAGCAGCACGGAGTCCAGACGGTCATCCCAGCTGCGGGCCGCTTCAATCAGGTTGTTCTGTACTTCGTTCACATCCACATCCACGTTGTTGTTGTTGACCCGCACTATGTAGTGGGTCCGTGCCAGCACGCCCTCGGTGAAGTAGACGTTGAACTCCACCTCTTCGCTGCTGCCGAAATACTTCTGCAGGATCTGCTGGGTCTTGACCCGCAGCGCCGTGTTGTAGCGCTCCTTGGTGACATAGACCATGCAGGAGAAGAAGCGGCCGTAGACGTCGCGGCGCACGAACAGGCGCAGCATGTCGCGCTCCTGCATCTCCAGCACCCCAAGACCGGTGGCCAGCAGCTCCTCTTCGCGAGCCTGGATCAGCTCATCGCGCGGGTAGGTTTCCAGCACGTTCAGCAACGCCTTGTAGGCATGGGAACCCTTCTCGTGACCGGAAGCGGCCATGATGCGCTCGAGGCGGTGGCTGATGAGCGGGATCTGGGTCGCGCTGGTGTTGTAGATGGAGGAGGCATACAGACCGATGAAGCGATCTTCGCCTACCACCTTGCCGTGCTCGTCGAAGCGTTTGATGCCGATGTAGTCCACATAGGCCGGGCGATGCACCCGTGATTTGCTGTTGGACTTGGTGAGGATCAACAAGGAGGAGCTCAGGGCCGCGTGACGGGCACTGGCCGGCATGGTGCCCAGGCGCTGCCCCTCATCCTTGATGGAGTTTTTCATCAGACCCAGGCTCGAATCCGGCTGCGGCAGGATCTCGTGATCCCCTTCCACCGCCTTGACGTCGTAGCGACGATAGCCCATCAGGGTGAAGTTGTGAGCGGCCACCCATTTGAGGAAGGCGACGCAAGAGTCCACCTCGGCCTTGCTGACCGGGTGTTTGCGTTTGGGCAGCTCGTCGATGATCTCGTTCAGGCGTGCCAGCATGGGCTGCCAGTCACCGACCGCCAGGGCCACTTCACCGGCGACGGAGTTGAGCTCGGCGGTCAGCCCTTCCATCTGCTCCTCGCTGGTAAGGTGATCGATTTCGATGAGGAAGGCAGTCTCGACGGAGGTCTGTTCGGCCGTGTTGTCCAGATCCAGAATGGCGCTGATCTTGCCTTCACTGCCGCGAATGAGGTGCAGCGGCTGGTGCAGCATCATGTGCGCCGTGATGCCCCGGCGCTTGAGCGCCATGCGGATGGAATCCACCAGGAAGGGGGAGTCCTGCAGGATGATTTCGACGATGGTATGGGGAGACTGCCAGCCGTGGCGGGTCAGCTCGGGATTGTAGACCCGGATATAGGGCTCTGTGCTGGTGCGCTGGTTGAGCGCATTCCACAGGCTGAGCGCGGCGCCATAGAGATCGCTGTCATTGCGATCGTGCAGATCGGTGCTCGCCATGTTGCCGTAGAACTTGGCGACGAAGCACTCGACCAGGGAGGCACTCTTCTTGGGCAACTTCTGATGGATCAGGCTGAGAACGTTTTCGAGCAGAACTGAGGTAGGGGCGTCTTTCAATGCCATTTCTATATTCCTTATCGGACGACATTAACCACCGACACAGAGACATCCACCCTGGATGCCCACCGGTACAGAGTTGCTGCGAAGTGTAATGTCTTGGATCAAGGAAGGCGAGCAAAGGTGATAATGAGTTGTTAAAAACAAGGGGCAGATCACGCCTTAAGCTGTGAAAAATTTTGCCGTTCTGGCAAAAAACAGAAAATCCCACTGGATGGTTACGGATTTACCGGATAGATAGTGACTGAAAGCAGTGAATTACGCGGAAATATGTTCAAGTTTTGTTAATTTATGCGTTCGAGGCTGATAAAGCGATAATCGTCCTGGGTTTTGAGGCGAAAGTAGCCATGTACCCCGCTGATGGCGACGAAGGGCCGGATTTTCTCAATGCCCAGTTCCAGGGTCAGCCCCTGCTCGCTGCGCACCACCAGCCGTTTGGCATGGCCCTGGTACATCAGCATGACCTCGTCATGGCTCAATGAGAGGCGAAAGGTAAACTGCTTCACGATGACTCCTCTGGTCGTGGTTGAAGACTCACGGTAAAGGGCGGGAGATGACTCCCCCGCCCGCTCGTGCTTACTGCTGCAGCGCCTTGCTCACCTTCTCGAACAAATCCCGCGCCAGCCCCTCGAGGTTGGCCAGACGGGTCAGCTCGGTGCGGATCAGCGCCTTGCGCCCCTCATCGAGCCGCTTGAACTGGATGAGCGGAGTGATGAGGCGGGATGCCACCTGCGGATTGACCTCATTAAGCTCGATCAGCAGATCGGTCAGGAAGCGGTAACCGCGACCATCGCGCGCATGGAACTGCACCTGGTTGTTCATGGCAAAGCTGCCCACCAGCGCCCGCAGCCGGTTCGGGTTGCGAATGCTGAAGGTGGGGTGCGCCATCGCCTGCTTCACCTCTTCCAGCACGTCTTCCGCCGGCTTGGCACCCACCAGCCGCAGCCAGTTGTCCAGCACCAGTCCGTCTTTGGCCCACTTGCCTTCGAAATCGGCCAAGAGCTCGGCGCGGCACGGCAGCAGATGGCTGTTGGCCACCTGCAGCGCCGCCAGGGTGTCGGTCATGTTGTCGGCAGCCGCATATTGCTGGCGCACCAGCAGATCGGCGCTGCCGGCATCGAGGGCCGCCAGATAGCCCAGCACGACCCCCTTGAGCGCCCGCTTGGCCATGTCGGCGTGCACCACCTGATAAGCCGGCAGGCGCAAACTCTCGTAGCAGGCCACCAGACGGGCCCCGAAGGCGTGGGCCAGCGAGGTCTGGATCTCGTTGCGCACCTGATGGATGGCATCGATGTCGGCCACCTCGAACAGCTCGGCCAGGGTCGCCTCACCCGGCAGCGCCAGGATCTCAGCCTTGAAGGCGGGGTCGAGCCCCTCGTCGTCAAGGATGGCGACAAAGGCCGCCAGCAGGGTCCGGGAGACATCAACCCCCTGCCCTTGCTGAGTCCGGGCCACGCCGTCGATGACCGCCTTGTTGATCAGCATCTGCGCCGCATCCCAACGGGCAAATTCGTTGCGGGCAAAGCGCATCAGGAAGGCCAGAGCCTCGTCGCTGTAGTCATAGTGCAGTTTGACCGGCGCAGAGAAGTCCCGCAGCAGGGAGGGTACCGGCTTGACCGATACCTTGTCGAACACGAAGGTCTGCTCCGCTTCCAACACGTCCAGCACGTTGCCGATGGCCTTGCCCTGGTACTGCAGCGGGATGACGGCACCCTGCTCGTCATAGAGTTCGATGTCGAGGGGGATATGCAGCGGCAGTTTCTGCGGCTGATCCTGGGTCGGCGGGGTGTGCTGGCTCACGTGCAGGCGATAGACGCCGCTGTCGGCATCGTACTCGTCGGTCACGGTGAGTTCGGGGGTACCGGACTGACTGTACCAGCGGCGGAAGCGGCCGAGATCGACCCCGGAGGCATCTTCCATCGCCTGCACGAAGTCATCGCAGGTGACCGCCTGACCGTCAAAGCGCTCGAAATAGAGGCGCATGCCCGCCTGGAAGGCCTCCTCACCCAGCAGGGTGTGCAGCATGCGGATCACTTCCGAGCCTTTCTCGTAGACGGTCAGGGTGTAGAAGTTGTTCATCTCGATCACCACATCCGGGCGGATGGGATGGGCCATGGGGCCGGCATCCTCGGCAAACTGCGGGCCGCGCACGGTGCGCACGTTGTTGATGCGATTGACCCCGCGCGAACCCAGATCGGAGGAGAACTCCTGATCCCGGAACACCGTCAGCCCCTCTTTCAGGCTGAGCTGGAACCAGTCGCGGCAAGTGACGCGGTTGCCGGTCCAGTTGTGGAAGTATTCGTGGCCGATCACCCGCTCGATGCCGTGGTAGTCGCTGTCGGTGGCGGTAGCCGGGTTGGCCAGCACGAACTTGGAGTTGAAGATGTTGAGCCCCTTGTTCTCCATTGCGCCCATGTTGAAGAAGTCCACCGCCACGATCATGTAGATGTCGAGGTCATACTCGAGGCCGAAGCGCTGCTCGTCCCAGCGCATGGAGTTGATGAGGCTCTCCATGGCGAAACCGGCTCTGTCCAGGTTGCCCTTGTCGACGAAGATCTCGAGGGCCACCTTGCGGCCACTACGGGTAGCGTAGCTACCCCGCTCCACGTCGAAGTCCCCGGCCACCAGGGCAAACAGGTAGCTCGGCTTGGGGAAGGGATCCTGCCACTGCACGAAGTGGCGGCCATCACCCAGATCGCCGCTGTCGACCTTGTTGCCGTTGGAGAGCAGGAAAGGATACTTGGCCTTGTCGGCGGTGATGCGGGTGCTGTAGCGGGCCAGAATGTCGGGCCTGTCCATGTAATAGGTGATGCGTCGGAACCCTTCCGCCTCGCACTGGGTGCAGTAGGCATCTCCGGACTTGTAGAGCCCTTCCAGCGCGGTGTTGGCGGCCGGGTTGATGTCGGTGACTATGGTCAGCACGCATTCTGCCGGCAGGTTGAACAGGGTCAGGCTGCTCTCCCCCTGCTCATACTGGGTAAAGGCAACCCCGTCCACGCTGATGGCGTGCAGGACCAGCCCTTCGCCATCCAGCACCAGCGGCTCCTTGTGGTCGCCGTTGCGACGCAGGCGGGAGATGGCGGTGACCCGGGTCTGCGGCTCCTGCAGTTGAAAGTCGAGATCGATGCTGTCGCACCAGTAGAGCGGCGCCTGGTAATCCTGGCGATATTTGGCCGTCATGGCCTGGGAGTGATCGGTCATTATTGTTTGCTTCCACGCTTGTTATTGACGTGTCAGAGGCTGTCATAACCGGTTGGCAGGGTCAAATAGTTTGCATTCAGGCAAAGGAAAGGGCGACCGAAGTCGCCCTTGTTGATTAATTGGCTGTCCCTGTTCAGCCGCGTTTGCTGAGCTTGGCCAGATCCGCCGTGATGTTGGCAGCCTCGACCAGATACTCGTCGGGTGCCTCAAAATCGGCAGGCAGATCGTCCAGGCTCTTCACCGTCGGCTTGCCCAGGCGAGTCAGGCGTTCGTTGGCGCGCTTGAGCGCCTTCTCGTCCTGCTTGGCCTGATCCGCCAGACGCTCCGCCTCGTTCAAGGAGACCGACTTCTTGTCTTTCTCCTCCTTGTACTCGGCGATGTCCTGCATCACGTAGGCAAACTCCGGATCCTTGTTGATCCGCGCCTCGTGGGCCGCCTGCAGCTTGGGCAGCAAGCTGGCAAAGTTGCCGAGCTTGTCGTACTTGGCCGACGCTATCTTGTCCCACGGCAAGGCGTTGAACTCGCGGCTCTCGCCTGTCTCTTCCGGTGCCACCGCGGTGGGGAAGCTGATGTCCGGGGCGACCCCCTTGTTCTGGGTGCTGCCACCGTTGATCCGGTAGAACTTGGCGATGGTGTACTGCACGTGACCCAGCGGCTGCTCGTAGAAGTCATAAACCTTGGCGAGGCTGCGATGCTGCTGCACCGTGCCCTTGCCAAACGAGTTCTCGCCGAGGATCAGGGCGCGGCCGTAATCCTGCATGGCGGCGGCAAAGATCTCGGAAGCCGAGGCACTGTAGCGGTCGATCATCACCGACATGGGGCCGCCGTAGTAGACGTTGCCGTCGTCATCACCATTGACGGTGATGCGGCCCATGTGATCCCGGATCTGCACCACCGGGCCGCTCGCGAAGAACAGGCCGCTCAGGGCAGAGGCCTCGGTCAGCGCACCACCGCCGTTGCCACGCAGATCGACGATCAGCCCCTCGATCTTCTGCTTGTTGAGGCTGGAGAGCTCCTTGATCACGTCGTCGTGCAGGTTGACGTAGAAGCTCGGGATCTCGAGCACGCCGATCTTCCTGCCCTCGGCGGTGATCACCTTGGACTTGGCGGCCCTGTCTTCCAGACGTACCTTGTCACGCACCAGCTCGATCTGCTCGGTCTTGGCGCTGGCGCCCTTGCCGCGCTGGATCTCCAGCTTCACCTTGCTGCCCTTGGGCCCCTTGATGAGCTCGACCACGTCATCGAGACGCCAGCCGATCACGTCGACAATCTTGCCGTCGTCCTGCCCTACCCCGACGATCTTGTCGTCCGGTTTAAGGTGGTTGGACTTGGCGGCCGGGCCACCGGGCACCAGAGAGCGAATGACGGTGAAGTCATCTTCGGCCTGCAGCACGGCCCCAATCCCCTCCAGCGAGAGGTTCATCTCGGTGTTGAAACGATCGGCGCTGCGCGGAGACAGATAGCTGGTGTGCGGCTCGATGGCGCGAGCGAAGGAGTTCATGAAGAGCTGGAATACATCCTCGCTCTCGGTCTGGGACATCCGCTTGATGGCGTTGTTGTAACGCTTGCCGAGCAGCTCCTTGATCTCGGGCCACTCCTTGCCGCTGAGCTTGAGGCTCAGGGCATCGAACTTGACCCGCTGGCGCCACAACTCGTTGAGTTCGGCCTCGTCTTTCGGCCAGGCCGCCCCTTCCCGATCAAACACGTAGTTGTCGGGCTGGGTAAAATCGAAAGGAGTATCGAGCAGTTTGAGGGCGTATTCGAACCGCTCATAACGCCGCTGCTGACTCAGGTTGAACATCTCGTAGGCCGGCGCCAGCCGCCCTCTTTCGAGGTCGGTGTCAAAGCCGGTACGGTACTTTTCAAAACGGCTGATGTCAGAGGCCAGAAACAGGTTGCGGCTGTAATCCAGATTCTCCAGATACTTGTCAAAGATCACGGAGGAAAAGGCATCGTCCAGCTTGAACTGCTTGTAATGCGAGCGGGTAAACAGATTGGCAATTCGCTTGCTAGCCGTAGCATGTTGGCTCTCCTGAGCCAACACAGGCAAATCACTTTCCTTGAGCACCGGCTCGATGGCCTGTGCAAGCCCGGCAAGCGCCAGGCTACAGGCAACGAGGGAAAAACGAATTACGCCATGCTTCAACATTTGTCTCCTTAGAGAACCAGGTGCTCGAATTTGACCCGCAGCATCATGCCGGTCTGCAATTGAACCTGAACGTCATCCTTGGTCACTTCCTTGATGGTGGCCGGTACCGGCGACTTGCCCAGCACCACGCGCACGCCCTGCTCTACTTTCAGGGTAGCGGCATCCACCTTGACCAGCGGGGCCTCGTCAGCAACCGGGGCAGCCTTGGGAGCGGCTTTCGGCTTGCTGGACTTGGCGGCGGCATCGGCCTTGCGCGGGGCAGGACGACGCGGCTGCTTGGCCTTCTCTTCTTTATTGTTGGTACGACGGCTGGCAAAGACGCGCTCTTTGCTCTCTTTCAGAGCCTGTTTGGCGTGCTCGATGTGCTCTTCGGTGAGCAGCTCGCCCGGGTTGCCGTCCAGATCGACACGGGCCTGGCCGGCCTTGAGGCCATGCAGGTAACGCCAGCTGGAGGTGTATTGACGCAGAGCGGAGCGCAGCATGGTCTTGGAGACTCTGGCGTCGTCAGCAAGACGCTCGGCCAAATCCTGGAAGATGCCAATCTTGAGCGGCTTGGCCTCTCCTTCAGCAATGAAGCAGGCCGGGAATTTCTCGACCAGGTAGGCAACGATCTCTTTACTGTTCTTCAGCTTCTCAGTGTTTTCCATGTATAACCTTGGCTTTCATATAAACGCGCGGGCACGCCCGAGCACAACAAAGGCCCCATTATAGAGAGCTTGGGGCCTTTTGCGAACCATCAAGCAATGACTTAGAGCATGCTTTCCAAAATTTGCACCGTTTCTTCGAGGCCAATCCGGTCCTGCTCGTCAAAGCGGTTAAAGATTGGACTATCGATATCCAGTACGCCAATGATCTCGCCACGCTGGCGCAGCGGGATCACGATTTCGGCATTGCTGGCACCGTCGCAGGCGATATGCCCCTCAAATTGATGCACGTCGTCGATGAGCTGGGTCTTGCCCTCGGCCACCGCCGTGCCACAGACACCACGCCCAACCGGAATGCGTACGCAGGCCGGCTTGCCCTGGAAAGGGCCGAGCACCAGGGTCTCCCCCTGCAACAGGTAAAAGCCGACCCAGTTGATGTCGGTCAGCTCCTGATTGAGCAGGGCGGACAGGTTGGCCAGGTTGGCGATGAGATCCGGCTCTCCCTCCAGCAATGCCTGGGCCTGCTGGTTGAGCGTGCGATAAAATGCTTGTTTTTCAATCATGATTAAATGAACTTCACTCCCTGACAATCAGTGCAAGGTAACGCCCTGCCTGAAAAATTCAAATCAATTTTCACCTTGCCCCCTCCTTTTACACCTCAGGAAGAGGCCCTCAGCGAGCGACGGAGAGCGCCAGTTGCTGGCGCTGGCCATTGCTCCACTCGATATTGAGCAGCCAGACCATCATCGGCGAGGTGCAGGATCCCACCAGGGTCGTCCCTTGCCAGCCCTGGGCTGTGGCCTCAAAAGTGACCGGAATGGTCCCCATGAACATGTCCCGCCCCTCCAGCCACGCCTTCACCGGCGTGACGGCCGGATCGCCGCCCTGAAGCTGTATCACGAAGTCACGTTCGGCCTGGACCGGCAGCGAGGCGATGCGGGCGGTCAGCGGCTTATTCCCCACCTGCAGGGGGCATGAGCTGTGGGACAGATCACAAATCTGATCTTTTTCCGAGCTAGCCATCGCCGTCTGCGCGCCATCGAACCAGGTTCGATAGGCAACCAAACCGAGCAAAATAGTCAACACGATCGCCAAATGGATAATTTTGCGTGAAGTGAGTCTCTCTTTCATGAAAAAACAACCTTGTAAGATGTCTGAAAAATGACATTTTCGTGATCTCGCGCAAGGTAAATAATTGAACAGGCGAGACCCAACGGAGCCAAATATATCACTGTTTATACTGTTATTTTACCTGTCAGTTCAGTATCATTCCCATTGAATTTTCATTTAGCTACTTTTTGCTTTTCCTTTTATTAACAGTTGTTAACAAGAGAAAAGGCAGTAGCCAATGAAGTCGGTCCACCTCACTGGACACAAAATCAAACAACAGCAGCATCGGAAGCGGAATACAACGATGAGCCATACAACTAACCATCCTGAGTACAACTACACCGTTGTTCGCCAGTTCACCGTCATGACGATTGTCTGGGGAATTGTCGGCATGTCGGTTGGCGTACTGATTGCAGCCCAGTTGATCTGGCCTGCCCTCAACTTTGATACTCCCTGGCTGACTTACAGTCGCCTTCGCCCTCTGCACACCAACGCGGTCATCTTCGCATTTGGCTGTAGCGCCCTGATGGCGACCTCCTTCTATGTGGTGCAACGCACCTGTCAAACCCGACTGTTTGGTGGCCCGCTGGCGACCTTCGTGTTTTGGGGCTGGCAGGCCATCATCCTTTCTGCCGCCATTTCGCTGCCGCTGGGATACACCACCTCCAAGGAGTACGCAGAGCTGGAATGGCCGATTGATATCGCCATCACCATCGTCTGGGTCGCCTATGCCGTGGTCTTCTTCGGCACCCTGGTCAAGCGCACCACCTCCCACATCTATGTGGCGAACTGGTTCTTCGGTGCCTTCATCATCACGGTGGCCGTGCTGCACATCGTCAACAACATGGAAGTGCCGCTCTCGGGCATGAAGTCCTACTCCATGTACTCCGGCGCCATGGATGCCATGGTGCAGTGGTGGTATGGCCACAACGCGGTAGGCTTCCTGCTGACTGCCGGCTTCCTCGGCATGATGTACTACTTCGTACCGAAACAGGCGGGTCGTCCGGTCTACTCCTACCGTCTCTCCATCGTTCACTTCTGGGCGCTGATCTCCCTCTACATCTGGGCCGGTCCGCACCACCTGCACTATACCGCCCTGCCTGACTGGGCACAGTCCCTCGGCATGGTGATGTCCCTGATCCTGTTCGTGCCCTCCTGGGGCGGCATGATCAACGGCATCATGACCCTCTCCGGTGCCTGGCACAAACTGCGTTACGACCCCATCCTGCGCTTCCTGATCGTGTCCCTGTCGTTCTACGGCATGTCCACCTTCGAAGGCCCGATGATGGCGATCAAGACCGTCAACGCCCTCTCCCACTACACCGACTGGACAATCGGTCACGTCCACTCCGGCGCACTGGGCTGGGTTGCCATGGTATCTATCGGTGCCGTGTACCACCTGATCCCGAACCTGTTCGGCCAGGGCCGCATGTACAGCATCAAGCTCATCAACGTCCACTTCTGGCTGGCGACCGTGGGTACCGTGCTCTACATCGTCGCCATGTGGATTTCCGGTGTGATGCAGGGTCTGATGTGGCGTGCGGTCAACGACGACGGCACCCTGACCTACAGCTTCGTAGAAGCGCTGCAGGCCTCTTATCCCTTCTACTTCGTGCGCTTCCTGGGTGGCTGCTTCTTTGTCACCGGCATGTTGCTGATGGCCTACAACGCCTATCGCACCATCACTGCGCCCAAAGGTTCCCTGGAACCTGTCGCACAGCCAGCATGATTGAAGAGGTCAAAGCATGAGCAACAATAACCGTCACGAGATCTTTGAAAAGAGCGTTCCCATGCTGGTGGTCGGCATCATTTTTGCCATCAGCCTGGGGGGCCTGGTGGAAATCACCCCGCTGTTCTTCCAAAAGCAGACCACTGAGCCGGTCGAGGGCCTCAAGCCTTACACCGCCCTGCAGATGGAAGGGCGCGACATCTTCATCCGCGAAGGCTGCACCGTCTGCCACAGCCAGATGATCCGTCCGTTCCGCGCCGAAACCGAGCGTTACGGCCACTACTCGGTCGCCGGTGAGAGCGTCTGGGAGCACCCCTTCCTGTGGGGCTCCAAGCGTACCGGTCCGGATCTGGCCCGAGTTGGCGGTCGTTATTCCGACGACTGGCACCGTGCCCACCTGATCAACCCGCGCGACGTGGTGCCCGAGTCCAACATGCCCGCCTTCCCCTGGCTCGACACCAACGTGTTGACCGGTGAGCTGACCGGCAAGAAGCTGGCCCTGTTCCGCGATCACTTCGGCGTACCCTACACGGATGCCGACATTCAGGGGGCCGGTGAGGCCGTGAAGGGCAAGACCGAGCTGGATGCGCTGGTAGCCTATCTGCAATCACTGGGTCATGCCCTGAAATAAAGGAGTCAGGATATGGATTACGGCACTTTTCGCGGCCTGTATACCCTGCTGTTGATGGCCATCATGATCGGCATCATCGTCTGGGCCTACAGCAAGCGCCGCAAGACCTCCTTCGACGAGGCTGCCAATCTGGTATTTGCCGACGACGAGCAACCCAGTGCTGATAACAAGAACGCAGGAGCGAAACAATAATGAGCACTTTGTTTAGCATTTTTGTGACCGTCATCAGTCTGGGGACCATCCTCGGCTGCTTCTTGCTGCTGGTATGGTGCCTGCGCGACAAGATGGGCGTGGAAGAAGGCAAGTCCATGGGACACGCCTTCGACGGTATCGAAGAGATCAACAACCCGTTGCCGAAGTGGTGGACCTACATGTTCCTCTTCTTCATCGTCACCGGTCTGGTCTATCTGATTGCCTTCCCGGGCCTTGGCAACTTCAAGGGCGTGCTGGGCTGGCAGAGCTCCAACCAGGACGTACGCTCGCTGGCCGAGTCCAAGGCGGCGGCGGCTTCCGCCAAGGCGGAAGGCCGTGCGGTGGAGTACGATCGCGAGCTCGTCAAGGCTGACGAGATCTACGGCGCCAAGTTCCGTGAGCTGGCCTATCAGGCCGATGGCAAGACCTATCGCGCCATCGAGGAGATCGCCGCCGATCCGGAAGCCCGCAAGGTGGGTCAGCGTCTGTTCCTGCAGAACTGCTCCCAGTGCCACGGCTCCGATGCCCGCGGCGGTCGCGGTTTCCCGAACCTGACCGACAGCGAATGGCAATGGGGCGGCGCGCCCGACCAGATCAAGACCACCATCATGGGCGGTCGTCAGGGCGTGATGGCAGCCTGGGGCGAGATCCTCGGCAAGGACGGGGTCCGCGAAGTGGCCTCGTACGTGCTGAGCCTCTCCGGTCGCAAGGTGGACATGGTGGAAGCCAAGAAGGGTGAAGCGCGCTTCACCATCTGCGCCGCCTGTCACGGTCCGGACGCCAAGGGCGGCATCGCCTTCGGGGCACCGGATCTCACCAACAACACCTGGCTCTACGGCGGTTCCCGTCAGGTGGTCGAGCAGACCATCACCCACGGTCGTCACGGCGTGATGCCGGCCTGGAAGGATATTCTGGGTGAAGACAAGGTGCACCTGCTCGCCTCCTACGTTTACAGCTTGTCCCACAACGACCAGCAAAATAAGCAGTAACATGTGATAAACACGTGATTACTCAGCAAAAAGCCTCGACTCTTCGAGGCTTTTTGTTATCTTGTGTTGACTGAAATTCCTCTGTTTCGTTAACCACTGGTTTCACGGTAGTAGCACTATGTCCCAACCCTGGTATCGCCAATTCTGGCCCTGGTTCATCATCGCCCTCCCGACCGCCGCCGTGATCGGCAGCATCAGCACGGCGATCATCGCCAGCAAGGATGGCGTCAATCTGGTGGCCGAAGACTATTACAAGCAAGGCAAAGAGATTAATCAGGATCTCAGCAAGTTTGATCGCGCCGAAGCCCTCAACATCCACATCGCGCTGGAGGTCAACGGCAACGAGCTGACCCTCAAACCGCTGTCAGGGGATATCCCGGCCGGCCAGGCGCTCTACCTCTCCCTGTTTCACCCCACCCTCGCCGGCATGGACAGCGAGCACATGGTGACCGCCGACGGCAACGGCGTCTATCGCCTGCTGCTCGACAAGCCGCTCACCGGCAAGTGGCACGTGCGGGTGGATGCCTTCAACCACGAATGGCGGCTGCAAGAGACAGTCCAGCTCCCCACCAAGGCCCCCGTCGAACTCGATCCCAAAGGGCGCTGAGTCATGACTGGCCCGCTTCATCCTGACCTGCCGGCCCTGATCGGTGGTCACCGCTTTTCATCCGCAGACCCGGTGCTCTGCGACAATCTGCCATGACTGGCTGCTTTCACTGTGGTGAGCCGGTCCCCGCCGGCAGCCGCTATGCCCTCGAGATAAAGGGCATAATCCAACCCATGTGCTGCCCCGGTTGTCAGGCGGTGGCGGAAACCATTCTCGAATGCGGCCTGGCCAGCTATTACGAGCACCGCACCGCCCCCGGCACCAAGGGCGAGCTGGTACCCGCAGAGCTCGCCGCCCTCACCCACTATGATCTGGCCGAAGTACAGCAGGATTTTGTCACCGACAGCGCCACCGGCAGCCACAAGGTGCGCGAGATCCAGCTGACGGTGGAAGGCTTGACCTGCGCCGCCTGTGCCTGGCTCATCGAACGCCATCTGGGCAACCTGACCGGGCTGCACTACATCAACGTCAACACCACCACCCACAGAGCCCGCATCAAGTGGGATCCGGACCGGCTCTCGTTGAGCGACATCCTCAAGGGCTTTGCCAAGATCGGCTATCGCGCCTACCCCTTCCAGACTCACCAGCAGGAAGCGCTCTACGCCAAAGAGGTGCGCAGCTACATGTTCCGGCTGGCACTGGCGGGGCTCGGTTCCATGCAGGTGATGATGTGCGCGGTGGCGCTCTACATGGACCTCTTCATCAGCGTCGAAGAGGAGTTCATGGTCTATTTCAAGTGGATAAGTCTGCTGCTCTCCACCCCCATCATGATCTACTCGGCCCAGCCCTTCTACGTGGGCGCCTGGCGCAGCCTCAGGCAGGGGCACCTCTCCATGGACGTGTCGGTGTCGCTGGCGCTGATCGGTGCCTTCGTCGCCTCCATGTGGGCCACCGTGTTCAACACCGGCGAGGTCTACTACGACTCCATCACCATGTTCGTCTTCTTCCTGCTGCTGGGGCGCTTCCTCGAGCTGCGGGCCAGACGCAAGGCCTCCGAGTCGAGCTCCAACCTGGCGCGGCTGGTGCCCATTATGGCCACCCGGCTCGATGAGGATGGTGAACACGAGGTGGCGGCCAAGACGCTGCAGGTGGGCGATCGGGTGCGAGTGCTGGCGGGGGCCACCCTGCCGGCGGATGGCATCATCCTGCTTGGGCAGGCCAGCCTCAACGAATCCATGCTGACCGGTGAACAGCTGCCGCTGCTCAAGCAGGCGGGAGATGCCGTCTACGCCGGCACCATCAACACCGACGCCCCATTGGAGATCCGGGTCAGTCATCGTATCGAAGAGTCGCGTCTGGCCCAGATCATGCGGCTGCAGGATCACGCGCTGGACGACAAACCCGCCATCGCCCAGATGGCGGATGTGCTCTCCCGCCACTTCATTCTGGTGCTGCTGTTCATCGCCGCCGGGGTATGGACCTTCTGGCACTTCCATCAGCCGGAGCAGGCCTTCTGGGTCACTTTGGCGGTGCTGGTGGCCACCTGCCCCTGCGCCCTGTCGCTGGCCACTCCTACCGCGCTCACCTCGGCCACCGCCCGCCTGACCCGTGCCGGCATCCTGCTGCGCCGCGGCCACGTGCTGGACGTACTGACCCGGGCCAACCGCATCGTGATGGACAAGACAGGCACCCTGACTACGGGCAACATCAGCCTCACCAGCACGGAGGCCCTGGGCAATTTCGACGAGGCGCGCTGCCTTGCCATCGCCCGCGCCCTGGAGGCCTATTCCGAACACCCCATCGCCCGCGCCTTTCGCAGCAACGCCGCAGAGGACGCAGTGCTGCTGGCGGCCAGCAAGGTGACCCCCGTCATCGGACACGGTATTGAAGGGGTGATCGACGGTCGCCACTATCGCCTCGGCAGTGCCCGCTGGCTCGGCATCAGCGATGCCCACGCAGCGCAAGCGGACGGGTTGGTCATCTATCTGGCCGACGAGGATCGGGCGCTCGCCCGTTTCCTGCTGACCGACACCCTGCGCCCCGATGCGAAGGCGCTGATCCAGGCCTTCAAGGCGGCTGGCCTCAAGACCACCATCCTCACCGGCGACAGCTCGGCCCAGGCCGACGAGGTGGCCCGCGAGCTGGGGGTCGACGAGCTGGTCAAGGGGGTCACCCCGGATGGCAAGCTGGCCTATCTCAAGGAGCACGAGGCCCGCGGCGACATCAGCATCATGGTGGGAGATGGCATCAACGACGCCCCTGTGCTGGCCGGCGCTCATGCCTCCTTCGCCATGGCCGGCGGCACCGATCTGGCCAAGAACAGCGCCGACGCCATTTTGCTGGCCGACGATCTCTCCCGCCTGCTGGATGCCCGTGCCCTGGCACTGCGCACCCGCAAGATCATCAAGGAGAACTTCGCCTGGTCCATCGGCTACAACCTGCTGGTGCTGCCGCTGGCGGCCAGCGGCTGGCTGCCCCCCTATGTGGCGGCGGCGGGCATGTCGCTGAGCTCCCTCATCGTGGTCACCAACTCCATGCGGCTCAACCGCTGAGCCGTGACCACAGGGACAGACAGGGTGAAGGGAGCGAGCCTTGCTCCCTTCACCATCAAATCGACGGGCCTGCGGCCACCAACGGGTGTACCATGGCCCCTCTTATTGCAAGGTTTGCTGCATGAACATCATCTTCGTCCTCATCCCCATCGCCATCCTCTTCGTCATCATCGCCGGCGCCGTCTTCTTCTGGGCCATTCGCTCCGAGCAGTTTGAAGATCTCGACCGCCAGGGTTCCAACATCCTGTTCGATGAAGAGCAACCCGCCTCCAAACACGCCGAGCACGAGCACAAAGATGACGGCCACCCTTGATCTGCTGGGCGCCCTGCTGGTGGGACTGGCCGGCGCCGGCCACTGCATCGGCATGTGCGGCGGTGTCTCCGCCGCCCTCTCCATGGCCATTCCTGCCGAGAAGCAGCACTTCTGGGGTCGGCTCGGTTACCTGCTCAACTACAACCTCGGCCGGATCTTGAGCTATGTGATTGCCGGCGCCCTGGTGGGGGGCTTGCTCGCCACCACCAGCGAGCTCGGCGCGGGCAAGCACGCCATCGCCGGCCTGCGGCTGGTGGCGGCCTTCCTGATGATTGCCCTCGGGCTCTATCTCGCCGGCTGGTGGCAGGGGGTGTTGCTGCTCGAGCGCATTGGCGCCAGGTTGTGGCCCCGCCTCAAGCCGCTGGCGGGCAGGTTCATCCCCTTCACCTCGGCCTGGCAGGCACTGCCGTTTGGCATGGTGTGGGGCTGGCTTCCCTGCGGGCTGGTCTACTCCATGCTGACCTGGAGCGCGGCGGCGGGATCGGCCGCTGGCGGCGCGCTGATCATGCTCTTTTTCGGCTTCGGCACCCTGCCGACCCTGTTTGCGCTGGGAGGGCTGGCGGATCGACTGCGCTACTGGCTGACCCTGCGCAGTTTGCGCCTTGGCGGGGCCCTGCTGCTCATCGCATACGGTCTGCATACCCTCTGGATCGGGATTGCATCCTTTTGAAACCCTATCCAAAACGGATGAGTTGATGGTAAACTTGTTTGATATAAATCAATTATTCGTATGAGCCTATGATCCCGGAAAAGAAACCTGGCAGACGTATTCAGAGCGGTGGCTGTGCAATTCATTGCCAGGATTGCAGCATCAGCCAGCTCTGCATTCCCTTCACTCTAAACGACAACGAGCTCGATCAGCTGGACAGCATCATCGAGCGCAAGAAGCCGATCCAGAAGGGTGAAGAGTTGTTCAAGGCCGGCGATGAGCTCAAATCGCTCTACGCCATCCGTTCCGGGACCATCAAGTCATACACCATTACCGAGCAGGGTGACGAGCAGATCACGGCCTTCCACCTGGCTGGCGATCTGGTCGGCTTTGACGCCATCCACAAACAGGCGCACCCCTCCTTCGCCCAGGCGCTGGAAACCGCCATGGTGTGCGAGATCCCGTTCGACGTGCTCGACGATCTCTCCGGCAAGATGCCGAAGCTGCGCCAGCAGATCATGCGGCTGATGAGCAACGAGATCATGGGCGACCAGGAGATGATCCTGCTGCTCTCCAAGAAGAATGCCGAAGAGCGCCTTGCCGCCTTCCTGCACAACCTGTCGGTGCGCTTCTCCGAGCGTGGTTTCTCCGCCAAGGAGTTCCGCCTCTCCATGACCCGCGGCGACATCGGCAACTACCTCGGCCTCACCGTCGAGACCATCAGCCGTCTGCTGGGCCGCTTCCAGAAGTCCGGTCTCATCAGCGTCAAGGGCAAGTACATTACCGTTCTGGATCACGTCGCCCTCGGCGTCATGGCCGGTGCAACCCGCCCCCCCTGCGGTTAAGCTTCCTCTCTCTGGTGCCGGATCGGTTTACCCCGAAATTTGATCCGGCACACGTCCCCCTCTCTCCTCCTGAGCTAAGCTGTAATGGCTAAAGGTCTGCCATCATTGGTATTTTTGCCAAGGAGGAGGAGAACATGGTCAAGTACCGAAAAATCCTGGTGGTCATCAACCCGGAAGAAGAGCGGCAAATCGCCCTCGAACGTGCGGTCAAGGTCGCCGAGCTGGATGAAGGGGCGCAGCTGACCCTGTTACTCACCATTTACGACTTCTCGTATGAAATGACCGCCATGCTGTCGGTGGATGAGCGGGAAGAGATGCGCCACGGAGTCATTTCCCAGCGCCGTGAATGGCTCGACGACATACTCAAACCCTACCGTGCCCGTGGGCTGGACTGCGAGATCAAGGTGGTCTGGCACAACCGTCCCTTCGAATGCATCATTCAGGAAGTGCTGGAGCAGCGCCACGATCTGGTGGTCAAGGCGACTCACCACCACTCCTTCCTGCAAACCTTCATCTTCACCCCCACCGACTGGCACCTGCTGCGCAAGTGCCCCTGCCCCGTGCTGCTGGTGAAAGAGGGGCATTGGCAGCGGGGTGGCAACATCATCGCCGCCATCAATTGCTCCAGCGACGATCAGGATCAGAAGCTGCTCAACGAGCGGATCACCGAAGAGGGGATCGCCATCGCCGAGCTGCTCGGCTCCAACCTCTATCTGGTCAACACCTATCCGGGCACCCCGGTCAACGTGGCCATCGAGCTGCCGGAGTTTGACCCCAACGCCTACAACGACGCCATTCGCAAACACCACGAGAGCCTGTTGCTTAGCCACGCCGACAAGTACGGCATCGGCCATCTCTGGACCCGGGTGGCGGAAGGCCTGCCCGAAGAGGTACTGCCCGATCTCGCCGGCGAGCTGCAGGCTACCCTGATGATCATGGGGTGCGTCGGTCGCACCGGGCTCTCCGCCGCCCTGCTTGGCAACACCGCCGAACATGTGGTGGATCGCCTCGCCTGCGACATGCTGATTCTCAAGCCCGCCGACTACAGCTGCCCGGTCGATAGCCGCCGTCCAGCATAAGCCTTTCTTGCCCTCCCCCGGGACATGGCTATAATAAGCCGCTTATTTTTGTCCCGGGTTTCAGGTCATGCTAGAAGAGCTTAACGCCAAAGAAAAATACA
This sequence comes from Aeromonas sp. 600276, assembly GCF_049175815.1. Taxonomy (NCBI): domain Bacteria; kingdom Pseudomonadati; phylum Pseudomonadota; class Gammaproteobacteria; order Aeromonadales; family Aeromonadaceae; genus Aeromonas; species Aeromonas sp. 600276. Next base: position 74,674 of record NZ_JAAKVU010000012.1, read on the forward strand.
GTTTCAACAAACTGCAGAAGCGCCTGCGGCGCAACGTAGGTCAGGCCATTGCCGACTTCAACATGATTGAAGAGGGTGACAAGGTCATGGTGTGCCTGTCCGGCGGCAAGGACAGCTTCGCCATGCTCGACATCCTGATGAGCCTGAAGGCCAGCGCCCCCATCCACTTCGATCTGGTGGCGGTCAATCTGGATCAGAAGCAGCCCGGCTTCCCCGAGCACGTGCTGCCCGAATACCTGAGCACCCTTGGCATCGACTTCAAGATCGTCGAAGAAGATACCTACGCCATCGTCAAGGAGAAGGTGCCGGAGGGCAAGACCACCTGCGCCCTCTGCTCCCGCCTGCGCCGCGGCATTCTCTACCGCACCGCCCAGGAGCTGGGTTGCACCAAGATTGCCCTGGGTCACCACCGCGATGACATCCTCGAGACCCTGTTCCTCAACATGTTCTACGGCGGCAAGCTCAAGTCCATGCCGCCCAAGCTGGTGAGTGACGATGGCAAGAACGTGGTGATCCGCCCGCTCGCCTACTGCAAGGAGAAGGACTTGGTGCGCTATGCCGAGGTCAAGGCCTTCCCCATCATCCCGTGCAACCTGTGCGGCTCCCAGGAGAACCTGCAGCGCCAGGCCATCAAGCAGATGATGCAGGAGTGGGATCGCCGCTTCCCGGGTCGTCTCGAGACCATGTTCACCGCCATTCAGGACGTGATCCCGAGCCACCTGCTCGATCACAAGCTGTTTGACTTCAAGAGCATCAACCGCGACTCCGGCATCATCGACGGCGGCGACAAGGCGTTTGATCCGCCCGAGCTGCCCAAGGCACCGCTGCTGGACATCGACGAGATGGACATGCTGGACGTGATTGAGGTGCGCTAAGCCCTCACCATCACCAATGAAAAAAGGAGCGCCAAGCGCTCCTTTTTTATTTTTATGCCGGCAAGCAAGCGGCCCGGGCCCCATCAACCCTTGTGCAGCCAGGGGGTCAGCCGCAGGATCTCCCCCTGCAGCTGCAGCTTGCCCTCGGCAAACTCCGCCAGCTGGGCGTTGCTCAGCAGCAGTTGTCCCTCCTGCCAGGGCAGCGGCAGCTGGCGGGCACCGTCGATGAGGTAGGCGGTGCCGCTTGGCTGCACCAGGCTGACCCTCACCCCCGTCATCTCGGGCAGGAAATATTTGCCGACCATGCCGGCCAGCTTCTCCAGCAGGCTCCGCATGTCGTGCTGGCGCCCCGTCAGCTCGCTCACCTTGAGCTCCCACCGACTGTCTGCCGGCGGCGGCACATCGGCCATCACCTGCACCGACAGATCGCAGGCCTCATGAGGCTCGGTGAGCCCCACTACCACGCTTGCCTTGTCGAGATTCAGGTCGTCGTCATAGGGCAGTCGCAATTCGCTGTCGACGGTCACCTCGGCCGCCACGTCCCGATCCAGGGTCGAGACCCGGGCCGAGGTGAGCTGGCAGCGCCGGCCATTTTGCTGATCGGTCAGATAAAAGCCCAGCCTGGCGTGGCCAAACTCCCCCTTGGCGAAGGTCTTCATCTGGCTGTAGAAGGTGCCGTACTGCAGCTCGAGGAAGGGCTGCGCCACTGCCAGCATGGGGGTCAGCAACAGCGCGGCTGCCATCCCGTATCGATTGTTCATATGCCATCCTTTTGCATCACGCATCTACACGCGCCGCTATCTGTTGCTGTTGTCTGACGCCCTGCATGCCCGTCAGGCGTTGAAGTGATCGGGGCCCTGGCTCACGTCGGTTACTTCGACCGCCACCCCGCACAGATCCCGGTAGAGGATCCCCTTGCAGTTGAAATAGAGCGGTGCCACCCAGATAAGCCCCAGCCCCATGGGGATCAGCGCCAGGAAGAAGAGCGCCATCATGACCCCGTGCAGCAGCACTATGCTGGGCCAGCCGCGAGCAAACAGCTTGAGGGAGACCAGAATGGCCTGCGCCGGCGACAGGCCGCGCTCCAGCACCAGCGGCACGGTAAACACCAGCCCCATGCCGATCAGTGCCGACGGAATAAAGGCCAGCATCACCGGCAGCCCCACCAGTTCGAACAGCGGGCCGAACAGGCTGGTGATGAGGCTGCCGAGCAGGCTCAGGCTGCCAAGGCGCAGGAAGTGGCGAAAGAAGTCGAACACCTGGCTCGGCCGGGCACGCACCCCCACCGACTGCTGCAACCCCAGCATGTCGAGGGAAGAGGTCATGGGCGACATGATGACGGTGATGAGCAGGCTCAGCACCAGGGCCACGTCCATCCCCCCTTCCTGATTGACATAGGGGGCCAGCAGGGTGTTGCTCAACAGTATCCAGATGGCCGTTACCCCGACGATGGCCAGCAGCAGGCCGAACCCGGTGCGCCGCGTCTGTTGCCAGCTCTCCTGCAATACCCCCTTGAGGTCGAGACGATATCCCTGGCTCAGGGACTGTTCGAGGGAACCACCTATCCGCATTTTGTTACTCAATTGACTATCCAACATCCGAAAAACTGCTATTCAGGGAGCACATTATAGCGATTTGACCCGGTATGCGTAGCCGTTTTTCCCGCGTGGCTGCGCTCAAAAAGCCTTTGATTTCATCAGCCCTCCTTGTCCTGGCCGGGATCCCGCCCTTGGCCGACGGCAACCGGGGGCGTAGGATGCCAGGCGACAGTGCGGATTTTTTTGCGCGCCCCGCCCCACCCGGGATCACAGGGGGCACGCGCTTCACAAGGAGATGTTCATGTCTGATTTGACCCTCTATCTCGCTCCCGGCACCTGCGCCATGGCCGTGCGTATCGCCCTCACCGAAGCCGGTGCCCCTCACGTTGTCACACGGCTGGATCTGGCGGCCGGCGAGCAGCGCTCCGCTGCCTATCTCGCCATCAACCCCAAAGGCCGAGTGCCGGCGCTGGTGACCGAGCGCGGCGTGCTCACCGAAACCCCGGCCTTGCTGCTCTATGTGGCGCAGCGTTTTCCCGATGCCGGGCTCGCGCCGCTGGACGACCCCTTTCTGCTGGCCAGGATGCAGGAGGTGCACGGCTTTCTCGCCGCCACCGTGCACGTCGCCCATGCCCATGGCCGGCGCGGCAGCCGCTGGGCCGATGACCCGCTGGCCATCGCCGCCATGCAGGCCAAGGTGCCACACAACATGCGCGAGGGCTTTGCGGAGATTGAACGCCATTATCTGGCCGGCCCCTGGGTGCTGGGGGAGCAGTTCAGCCTGGCCGACATCTACCTGTTCGTGGTGGCGAGCTGGCTTGAGGGCGACGGGGTGGCCATCAGCGACTTTCCCAAGGTCGCGGACCACTATCGGCGCATGCTGGCACGCCCCGGCGTGCAACAAGGGCTCGCCCTCTAATTCCTCTCGTTGCGGGTGCCAGTGCTCTTCTGGCACCTTTTTTCCCGCTTTTCCCTCACCATTGAGATCGTTTTCACATTTCTGCCATCTCCTGGTGGATCCAGAACGCCTGAACGCCTATCTTCCACCCCATGACGCAACCGGTTGCGTAACCGGTTGCCTAGCTAACATCAGATACGCGGGCATAGCCTGCCGAGGTGCTGTATGAAACGAGGCGTACTGCTCAATGCTCCCCTGAGTGCCCTGGTGGCACGGATGGGCCACACCGACGAGATCACTGTCTGCGATGCGGGTCTGCCTATCCCGGTGGGCCCCGAGCGCATCGATCTGGCGCTGATGGCGGGGACGCCGAGCCTTGGCACCGTGCTGACCGCCCTGCTCACCGACCTGGTGGTGGAGAAGGTGATCATGGCGAGCGAGATCAAGCAGATCAGTCCCGCCGCCCATCAGGCGCTGGTGGATCAGCTGGAGGTGCACGCCGCTGCCCAAGGCAAGCCCATCACCATCGAGTACTGCCTGCACGAAGAATTCAAAGCTCGCTCCCACCAGAGCAAGGCCATCGTGCGCAGCGGCGAGGTGACCCCCTACGCCAACCTCATTCTCTGCGCCGGCGTGGCGTTTTAAGCCTTTTCAAGGAATCAGCCATGAGTACAACCCCCTCGCCCATTCTGTCGCTCACCGGGATCGTCAAGACCTTCCCCGGCGTGCGGGCGCTCGATGAGGCAGGCCTCAAGGTCTACCCGGGCCAGGTGATGGCCCTGCTCGGCGAAAACGGCGCTGGCAAGTCCACCCTGATGAAGGTGTTGACCGGCATCTATCAGGCCGATGCGGGCACCATCAGTTATCGCGGCCAGCCGGTTCACTTCAAAGGGCCCCGCGACTCCCAGGATCAGGGGATCAGCATCATCCACCAGGAGCTGAACCTGCTGCCGGAGCTCTCCATTGCCGCCAACATCTTCCTCGGCCGCGAACCGCGTACCCGTTTTGGCAGCATCGACCACAAGCAGCTGCGCGAACGGGCAAGCACCCTGCTGGCACGCCTCGGCGTCAAACACGGCCCGGATACCCGGCTCGGGAGTCTCTCCATCGGTGAACAGCAGATGGTGGAGATCGCCAAGGCGCTGTCGTTCGATGCCAGCGTCATCATCATGGACGAGCCCACCGATGCGCTGACCGACACCGAAACCGAGCAGCTGTTCAAGGTTATCCGCGAGCTGCGTGAGCAGGGCTGCGGCATCGTCTACATCTCCCACCGCCTGAAAGAGATCTTCGAGATCTGCGATCGGGTCACTGTGCTGCGCGATGGCAAGTGGATCGGCGAGCAGGCGGTGAGCGAGCTCGACGAAGACAGGATCATCGAGATGATGGTGGGTCGCCGGCTGGAGGAGCAGTATCCGCGCCTGGTGCGCGAGCTCGGCCCGGTCAGCCTGCAGGTCAAAGATCTGGCCGGCCCCGGCGTGCGCGGGGTGAGCTTCTCCCTGCGTCAGGGGGAAATTCTGGGCTTCAGCGGCCTGATGGGATCCGGCCGCACCGAGCTGATGAAGCTCATTTACGGTGCCAGCCCCATCAGCGCCGGCCAGGTGTCGGTGGATGGTCACGCGCTGGCCCCCAGAAGCCCGGCCGATGGCCTGGCCGCCGGCATCGCCTACATCTCCGAGGATCGCAAGGGCGATGGCCTGGTGCTGGAGCTGTCGGTGCGCGAAAACATGAGCCTGTGCGCCCTTGGCGAGTTCATCAGCCACGGCAAGATTGACGGCCAGGCCGAGCGCCAGGCGGTGGGCGACTATGTGCGCCTGTTCAACATCAAGACCCCCAGTCAAGATCAGCTGATAAAGCTGCTCTCCGGCGGCAACCAGCAGAAAGTGGCCATCGCCAAGGGGCTGCTGACAAGGCCCAAGGTGCTGATCCTGGACGAGCCGACCCGCGGCGTCGATGTCGGCGCCAAGAAGGAGATCTATCAGCTCATCAACCAGTTCAAGAAGGAGGGGATGAGCATCATCCTGGTCTCCTCCGAGATGCCGGAAGTGCTCGGCATGAGTGACCGCATCCTGGTGATGCACGAAGGGCGCATCAGCGCAGAGTTCAATACCCGCGACGCCAATCAGGAAAAACTGATGGCGGCGGCAGTCGGCAAACAGTGGCAAGCAGAGCAAGAGGCAGCACAATGACAACCCAAACCCTTTCCCGCCGAGGCATCATGAGCAAGGAGTGGTGGATCGAGAACAAATCGCTGGTGGCCCTGCTGGTGCTGATCGGCGTGGTCTCCTTCCTTAGCCCCAACTTCTTCACCGCCGACAACCTGCTCAACATCCTGCGCCAGACCTCGGTCAACGCCATCATGGCGGTCGGCATGACCCTGGTCATCCTCACCGCCGGCATCGATCTGTCGGTCGGCTCGGTACTGGCCCTGTGCGGCGCCCTGGCCGCCACCATGGTGGCCATGGAGCTGCCCATCATGCTGGTGATCCCCCTCACCCTGGGGGCCGGCGCCCTGCTTGGCGGCATCAGCGGCCTCATCATTGCCAAGGGCAAGGTGCAGGCCTTCATCGCCACCCTGGTCACCATGACCGCCCTGCGCGGCGTCACCATGGTCTATACCGAGGGGCGCCCCATCTCCACTGGTTTCAGTGACGGCGCCGATCACTTCGCCTGGCTGGGTACCGGTTACCTGTTCGGTCTGCCGGTGCCCATCTGGTTGATGGCCATCGTCTTCCTGCTGGCCTGGTTCATGCTCAACCACACTCGCCTGGGTCGCTACATCTATGCCCTGGGCGGCAACGAATCGGCCACCCGCCTCTCCGGCATCAATGTGGACCGGGTGAAGCTCGCGGTGTATGGTCTGTGCGGCATGCTGTCGGCACTGGCCGGGCTCATCGTCACTTCCCGCCTCTCCTCCGCCCAGCCGACCGCCGGCATGGGGTACGAGCTGGATGCCATCGCCGCCGTGGTGCTGGGTGGCACCAGCCTGATGGGGGGCAAGGGCCGCATCATGGGTACCCTGATCGGGGCGCTCATCATCGGCTTCCTCAACAATGCCCTCAACCTGCTCGACGTCTCGTCCTATTACCAGATGATCGCCAAGGCCAGCGTGATTTTGCTCGCCGTGATGATCGATAACAAAAGCAAGTAAGCACACACAAGGAATGAAATGATGAAAAAGCTCAATACCCTGCTCGCTGCCGCCATCATGTCCGTGCTGGGCACCGCCCAGGCCGCCGATCACACCCTGGCCATGGTGGTCTCCACCCTCAACAACCCCTTCTTCGTCACCATGAAGGAAGGGGCCGAAGCCAAGGCCAAGGAGCTTGGCTACGAGCTGGTGGTGCTGGATTCCCAGAATGACCCGGCCAAGGAGCTCTCCAACATGGAAGATCTCACCGTGCGCAAGGTCAACGCCATCCTGATCAACCCGACCGACTCCGAAGCCGTGGGTAACGCCATTCGCCTCGCCAACAAGGCCAACATCCCGGTGCTGACCCTGGACCGCGGCGCGGCGCAGGGTGACGTCAAGGCTCACATTGCATCCGACAACGTGGCAGGTGGCAAACTGGCCGGCGATTTCATCACCCAGAAGCTGGGTGCCGGTGCCAAGGTGATCCAGCTGGAAGGGATCGCCGGTACCTCCGCCGCCCGTGACCGCGGCGAAGGCTTTGCCCTGGCCGTGGCCGCCAACAAACTGGAAGTGCTGGCCTCCCAGCCCGCCGACTTTGACCGCACCAAGGGTCTGAACGTCATGGAGAACCTGCTCGCCGCCCATCCGAGCGTGCAGGCGGTGTTCGCCCAGAACGACGAGATGGCGCTGGGTGCCATCCGCGCCGTGCAGGCCGCCGGCAAAGAGGTGATGATCGTCGGCTTCGACGGCACCGACGATGGCAAGGCCGCCGTGGCCAAGGGTAAACTGGCCGCCACCGTGGCCCAGCAGCCCGCCCTGATTGGCGCCATCGGCGTGGAAACCGCCGACAAGGTGCTCAAGGGCCAGCCGGTGGAAAAATCCATCCCGGTTCCGCTGCAAGTGGTCAGCAAGTAAGTTGATGGGGGGAGGTTCGCCTCCCCCTTTTCACTCAAGGTTTACGGTGCCTCCCGGCCTGGATCCGGCTTTCGTGTCCATGCCAAGATGCATCAGGAGTACTCAACATGAATCGTCTCGTCGTTCTGGGCAGTGTCAATGCAGACCACGTGCTGCGCGTTCCCCACTTTCCTCGCCCAGGTGAAACCCTGACCGGCCACAGCTATCAAGTGGTGCCCGGTGGCAAGGGCGCTAACCAGGCGGTGGCCGCCGCCCGGTTAGGTGCACAAGTCTCCTTTATCGCCCGCATCGGCGATGACGCCATCGGCCACCAGATGAAGACCGGCTTTGCTAAAGACGGCATCGACGTGAGCGCCGTCGAGCTCGACCCCAAGCTCCCCACCGGGATCGCCATCATCTATGTGAGCGATGAGGGGGAGAACAGCATCGGCATCTCAGCCGAAGCCAACGGCGCCCTCACCCCATCCGTGGTGAAAGGCCATGAAGCGATGATCGCCGATGCCCACACCCTGCTGCTGCAGCTGGAAGTGCCGCTGGAGAGTGTGCTGGAAGCCGCCCGCCTGGCCCGTGCCCACGGCACCCGGGTGGTGCTCAACCCCGCCCCCGCTCGCCCGCTCTCGAGCGAACTGCTGGCACTGGTGGATCTCATCACCCCCAACCAGACCGAAGCCGAGCTGCTGACCGGCGTCAAGGTCACCGACGAGGCGAGCGCGGCAAAGGCTGCCGCCCGTTTCCACCAGATGGGCATCGAAGAGGTGATGATCACCCTGGGATCGCAAGGGGTCTATTGCAGCAAGGGGCAGCAACAAGCGCTCATCCCGGGTTTTCGGGTGAAAGCAGTGGACACCACGGCGGCCGGCGATACCTTCAACGGCGCCCTCTTGGCAGCCGATCTCGCCGGCGCCGACTTTGACGCGGCCGTGCGCTTTGCCCATGGCGCCGCGGCGCTCTCCGTCACCCGGTTTGGAGCCCAGAGCTCCATCCCGAGCAAGCAGGAGGTCGACGCCTTCCTGCTTGAGCAGATTGCGCAGGGGCACTGATGGCCAATATCAAGGAGGTGGCGGCGCTGGCGGGGGTGTCGACCACCACCGTCTCCCACGTCATCAACGAGACCCGTTTCGTCGCCGAGGAGACCCGCGAGCGGGTCTTCGCCGCCATGCGCGAGCTCAACTATGCCCCGAGCCTAGTGGCCCGCAGCCTCAAGGTGAAGGAGACCAACAGTATCGGCATGCTGGTCACCACCTCCAGCAACCCCTTCTTCGCCGAGGTGGTGCGCGGGGTGGAGCGTTATTGCTTCGAGCAGGGCTACAACCTGATGCTGGGCAACACCGAGGGGCAGGCCGAGACGGCGCTCTCCTACCTCAAGATGATGCTGCGCAAGCGGGTCGATGGCCTGCTCATCATGTGCAGCGAGGGGCAGCAGGAGGTGTTCAACCAGCTCGACTGGCTCAAGAGCCTGCCGGTGGTGGTGATGGACTGGGGGATGGAGAGTGCCGACGTGGATCTCATCGCCGACAACTCCCATCGCGGTGGCTACCTGGCGACCCGCCACCTGCTGGGGCTGGGCCACACCGCCATCGGCTGCATCACGGGCCCCCACAGCCGCGCCCCCGCCAACCAGCGTCAGGCAGGTTTTGAGCAGGCGATGCTGGAGGCCGGGCTCACCGTCAATCCGCACTGGGTTCAGGAGGGGGACTTTGACTGCGCCAGCGGCCATCAAGCGATGCGCCGCCTGCTGGCGCTGCCCGAGCGCCCCAGCGCGCTGTTCGTCTGCAACGACATGATGGCGATGGGGGCCATCAGCGCGGCGCATCAGGCTGGGCTGGTGATCCCGCGGGATCTCTCCATCGTCGGCTATGACAACGTGGCGCTGGCCGAATTCATGTCGCCGCCGCTCACCACCGTCAATCAGCCGAAAGAGGAGCTGGGCCGTCTCGCCGTCACCCGGCTGCTGGCACGCATCAACGGCGAGGCGCTGGCGGACCACCTGATCACCGTTGACCCTGACCTGGTGATCAGAGATTCCTGCGCTCCTCGTCCCTAACATACACGCTCAATAAAAAAACAAGGCGACCCTGGGATCGCCTTGCTGCGTTTTGTCTCTGGCAGGTTCAATACCGCTCTTTGTGCTCAGGCCAGCTGCCTTGCCTCACTGCCCGCCAGCTCCTGCAGTTGCACCAGCCTCAGTCGCCGGGCCAGCGGCTGCAACAACTCGCCATGTTCATCATCCCGCGGCAACCAATAGCGCACGGGCCAGCCGGCCGCCAGCTGCGCCGGGGTGGCGCTGCCAATGTCTCTGAGCGCCAGGGTGCAACCCTGCTGCCGCAATCCCGCCAGCAAGGCAGTATCCGGTTGCAGTGCCGGCACCAGCAGCACCAGCGGCGTGCGGGATGCCCCCGGCAGACAGGCCAGCACCTGGGCCAGCTGAGCCTGATTGTCGAGCGGAACCAACAAGGCACGACTATCGCCATGCAGCGTCCCGTGCGCCTGCAGTAGCCGGGCCAGCACTGGGCCCAGCACGCCGCACTCCTGCAGCCAGCGCATAGGACAGGATGTACCCTGCTCTTGCCAGTAGAGCGCCAGTTGCCACAGGCCGTTGCCCTGCCCGTCCGTCAGCCCCTGCAACGCCACTCGCAGTGGCGCAGGCTCGCGTCCGGCCAGCCAGTCGCGCAGCTGATGCAGTTGGTGCTGGGTCAACTGCAACTGCTGCAGCATGGCCGGTTCGAACCAGCAGATGTCCCCCTCCTGGCTGCGCTTGGCCTGATTGAGGGCCAGGATGGCCTGATCCAGCAGCCGGCCGGCATCCTGCTGCTGCACCCTGACCACCCCGAGCCGGCAGGCCAGCTCGAAGCTGCACTCCCGGGTCACGAACTCGAAGTGGAGCAGGCTCATCAGCTGGTGGATGCGCGCTTCCAGCGTCCCGTCCGCCGTGGTCAGCACCACGGCGAACTCGTCGCCACCGAGCCGGTAGGCGTGACTGCCGTGGGCCTGCTGCAGCTTGTCGGCCACCGTCTGCAACAGCCGATCACCGACCTGATAGCCGAGCAGATCATTGACCTGCTTGAAGCGTTTGAGGTCGAGCACCACCAGGGCGCTCGCCTCGCCGGCATGCAGGGCGCGGGAGAGCTGCTCCTGCAGGGCCCGGCGGTTGCCAAGCCGGGTCAGGGGGTCGAGCAGGGCGAGCCGGCGGTTCGCCAGATTGGCGCGAATGAGGGCGGCCACCAGGGCGCCGCCGGTCAGCAGCAGGATCAGTTGCCAGATCTGCAGCCAGAACAGGCTGCTGCGGATCTGGCTCACCGAACGTTCCCGCTCCTGACCGGAGAGGATTTGGTTGCCTATCTGCTCGATGAGCCGGGTCTGGCTGGCGATCTCCTCCTGCAGGCGGGCGAGTTGGGCCCCTTCCCGCAGCTCCCCTGCCGCCATCTGGGGCTCGAGCCGCTTGATCTGCTCGAACAGTCCGGCCAGCGCCCTGCCAAGCCCGTGCCGCTCGCGCGCCTCGGCGGTTTCACTGCTGATGAGAAAGATGTCGAGCCGGTTCCACAGCAGATCGTAATCGAGGCTCAGGGTCTCCATCTCCACTTGGCCGACCCGATAGAGCCGCAGATCGGCGAGGAAACGCTGGGATTCGAGCATCACCTGGCTGATGTTCCAGTGGATGTTGCGGTAGAAGGTGTCGACCAGCTGCTCCTGGCGATGCTGCAGATAGAGGCTGCTGCCCGACGAGAGCAGAAACAGCAGCGAGACCGCCACCAGCAGCAGTTTGTGGCGGGATAGCCACATCAATCGACGATCTCGATGCGGGTCACCTGCCACACCATGCAGTTGTGGATGGCGGGCACGTCCAGCTTGGGATAGCTGGTAAACGGAATAAGCAACCAGAGCGGCCCCTTGTTGCGCCGGGTCAGCGGCTTACCGTCCTCCGCACGCACCAGGGTCAGCGGCACGCCGTCGAACAGGGCCAGATCCACCACCTGTTGATAACCGTTGAGGGCCGAGACGGCGATCTTGCGGGCATCCTGGATCCCTTGTGCCGCCAGTACGGTTGCCAGGGTCGGCCCGCGATAGTGGTGGGAACCCTGGGTCCAGGGGGTGGTGGTGGTGAACTCGGTCTGTGGCAAGGCGGAGAGGGTCGCCTCATCGAGGGCCACTTGCTGGCCACCTGGCAACACCAGGGTCATCAGGGAGGCTTGTGCCGATGCGCCGGCACAGGCCAGCATCAGGAGGGAAAAAGCGATCCATTGCTTGAGAGTGATCATGTAAGTTGCGCCAACTGCGTCCCATTTTTTGGCTGCCAGTGTGGCGATTTCACCGGTTCATTGCAACTGCGCTGATGCACAATAGCTAGGGGCCGCGCATCTCCATCCAGTTGTGCCCCTCGATCTGCGCCGGCTGGTGCACGCCGCAGCGTTGCAGCAGCTCATCCACATAGGCCGGCACCAGCAACGAGGCCGGACCGTAGCGTTTCTCGTCAAACTGGCTGCCCACTTCGCTCGGCTCCAGGTTGAGCTCTATGGTATGGGCTCCGTTCAATCCCGCTTCGTGCACGAAACCGGCCGCCGGATAGACGGCGCCAGAGGTGCCGATGGAGATGAAGAGATCGCACTGGGCCAGCGCGCCGTAGATGCGATCCAGCCCGAGCGGCATCTCGCCGAACCAGACCACGTGCGGGCGCAGCGGCTGGGGAAACTGGCAGCAGGTGCACAGCTCCTCCTGATGGAGATCGCCGCGCCACTCGATCACCTGGCCCGAGCCTGGGCAGCGCGCCTTGAGCAGCTCACCGTGCATATGAATGAGGTTCTTGCTGCCGGCGCTCTCGTGCAGGTTGTCGATGTTCTGGGTCACCAGGGTGACGCAGCCCGGCAGCAGGCGCTCGAGCCGGGCCAGCGCATAGTGGGCCGGATTGGGGTGAATGTGAGGTTGCTGCAGCTGATGGCGGCGGGAGTTGTAAAAGCCCTGCACCAGCTCCGGATCCCGGGCATAGCCCTCCGGCGTCGCCACGTCCTCCACCCTGTGCTCCTCCCACAGACCGTCACAGGCACGAAAGGTCTTGATGCCCGACTCGGCCGAGATCCCGGCACCGGTAAGAATGACGATGTGTTTCGCTGACTGCACCATGACTGACTCCCTCTGGCTAGCTCTCTGGCTGACCTTAGCACAGGGTGAAAAACCGGCCTATTCGCCCTTGGTCTTATGATGCAGTTACAGGGTGTCGAGCACGCTCAAATCGAGTCGCACGAACACCAGCTCCCGCCCCGTCACCAGGGTGAGCGGCAGGCCCAGCCCGCGCAGCAGCGCCAGCATGGGGCGATTCTGGGGCAGCACCTCCGCCGTCCATTCGCGGATCCCCTCGCCGCGCGCCAGCAAGGCCAGCGCCAGCAGGATGCGCCGCCCCGCCCCTCGGTGCTGGAAGTGATCGGCGACGATGCAGGAGAACTCGGCCCGATCCGGGTGCAACCGCCGCCGGATGGACTGGGCCTGGGCCAGCGGCCGCCCCTGACCGTCGGTCAGCAGCAGGCCGATCTGGTGTTCCCTGGGGTAATCGAGGAAGAAGGCGAGCTGCTCGTCGCTCAACCTCTGTTTGGCGCGCATGAAGCGCAGGTAGACGCTCTGCTCGCCGAGTTCGTCATAAGCCGCCCGGATGCGGGCGGGATCGGCCCCCGCCAGCTCCTGCAAACGGCAGGGAACGCCCCCGACTTCCATCATCAACGGCAGGTCGGCGCGGGTACGGGGATGAAGCCAGCCGGCCAGGGAGCGCCGCAGCCGGGCTTCGTCCGGCGGCCAGCAGAGGTAGCGGGCCACCCTCTACCAGCGCCCCGCCATGCCGCGATCGCGCCACAGGTTGTGGTCCAGCAGGTTGAAGGGATCGTCCAGATAGAGGGCGATGCCAAGCTCCCTGGCTCGGTTGATGAAGCGCCCCAGCAGGGAGTCCGGGGTCATGGCCTCCAGGCTCGGCAGCAGGCTCTGCCCCAACAGCAGGTGCTGCAGCGGCATCCGCTCCAGCAAGTCGAACGGAATGTGCTGATCGTTGTCCAGCAGCAGGGCGAGCCGTGCCCCCGCCAGACTGGCCTGCAGCACCAGGGCAAAACGCTCCGCCTGGCTCAACAGGTGGTCGCGCCGGTGGATCAGCAGGGTGAGCTCGCCTGGCTCCCTGCCCCGCTGGACGAGCCACTCGCGCACCAGCTCCCAGCGCGGCGGCAAACCGGTCACCGCCAGCCAGATGGGCAAGGGGGACGGGGGATCGGACAAGAGCCCGAGCAGCCCCTTCTCCTCCCCCTGCCAGGTGCGGATGGTACGGCGCAGTCCGCTCAGGCGGCGCTGACGCTGCGGCCCCAGATAAAGCCCCTTGAGCAGGCTCAGCAGATCGTCGGCCAGCAGCGGCTTGGCCAGGGCCGCCAGCACGTTGAACCCGGCATCGTGCAGCAGGCGGCGGGCGCCGTCGATCAGGGTCTGGTCGTGGGCGGAGAGCAGCACGATGGGCAGGCCGCTGTGCTGGTATTGGGGCTGGCTCATCAGCAGGCTGATGGCATCCTGATCCACCAGGCTGAGATCGCTCACCAGCAGCTTGATCTCGCCACCGGCCAGCGCCTTGATGCAGGCATTGCCATCCTGCACCCACTGACAGGGCAATCCCAGTCCCCTGATCTCCTGCTGAATGTGGGCCCCCTGAAACGGGTGATCCTCCAGCAACAACACCTGGGTCTGGGCCAGCCACTCCTGCCACGCCAGATAGCGGCCATTGACCCCCGCCAGCCAGTCATCGGTGAGGCGATAGATCCCCTCCGCCTGCGCTGTCAATTGCGGCAGGTAGTCGGCAGCGGCGTGGGAGTCGGGATCGAACAGGGCGATGGCACCGGCGGCAAACAGCCCTTCCCACTGCCAGCAGGCATCGGGCCGGGTGCGGCGCAGGGTGGCAAATTCCGGCAGTTCGACGGCTTTTGCCGCCCGATAGGCAACCCCGTCCAGGGCATAGATGGTCACGGGGTGGAACAGGCGCTCATCCGTCTCTTCCGAGTTCAGCAAGGCCAGTAACTCTTCATCTGTGATGATCATGTCAGAGCCTCTCACGTAGTCGCCGGCACACCTCGTCCAGAGCTTGCCGCAGCGGGGGTAGCAGGGGTTGCCGTGGATCCCGTTTCCACTGTTCAATCACCTGGACGAGCGGGGTCGCGCCCACCATTTTGGCGGCCCCCTTCATCTTGTGTAAAGCGGCTTCCAGTGCCATCTCGTCTGCTTGTGTGACACAGCGCTCAATGTCGGCCAGATCCTGGCCGGTCGCCTCCAGATAGAGGGAGATGAGCTCGGGGGTGAGCAGCGGCATCTGGGCTTCTGACCAAGAAGCAGGCGCTGCCGCCTTCTGCTCCGGGTTCGGCTCGGGTGCGGGGTCCCCCAGGGTGCGCAGCAGATTGGCGAGATCCTTGAGCAGCAGCGGCTTGTCCAGATGACCACGACAACCGCAGCTGGCCAACTGCGCCGCCGCCGGCTCGCTGAGGTCGGCGGTGATCACGTAGGTGGGCAGATGTTGCCAGCGCGGGGAGTCTCGCAGTCGGCGGCAGAGCTCGGCCCCGTCCATCACCGGCATCTGCAGATCGGTCAGCACCAGATCGACCGTCTCGTGCTGCAGCATGTCGAGCGCCAGCTGGCCGTTGGCCGCGCTGATCACCTGGGCCCCCAGCTGGCTCAGCTGCATGCTGATCAATACCCGGTTCACCTCGTGATCTTCAACCAGCAGCACCCGCATCCCCTGCCCCGGCAGCGTGATCATGCCTTGGGCGGAGGGCACCAGCCGCGGCTGCATCAGGCTGACCACCGAGCCCGGCACCCAGGGTTCGCCCTGCCAGTCCCAGTAGCGCAGCCCCTGTTCATCCTGGCGGGCGCTCAGCACCGGGCCGGCCGGCTCGTCCGGCAGATCGAGCTCGCCGAGCCAGGGCAGCAGATAGTCCCGCTCCGCCCCGTCGAGCACCACATGGACGCTGCTCACCCGCGGGCGCCAGCGCGGCATCTCCTGCAGCAGTACCAGCGGCAGGGCACAGATGAAGCGGCTGCCGCCGGTCGTGCGCGGCTCGACCCGGATCTCACCCCCCATCTGCTCCATCAGTTGGCGACAGATGGCAAGCCCGAGCCCGGTCCCCTGGGCCCGCGGCTGGCCCTCCTCCCCACCCTGCTCAAAGGGCAGGAACAGGCGTGGCAGCAGTTCGGCACTGATGCCGGGCCCCTCGTCATCCACCCCGCACAGCAGCTGGGTGCCGTCCCGGCGGGCCCACAGCACTACCTCGCCACGGCTGCTGAACTTGATGGCATTGGCCAGCAGGTTGTGCAGCACCTGCTGTACCCGATGAGGATCCAGCTCCACCTGGGCAGGCAGCCGGTGATCCAGATCCAGCCGCAGCTGCAACCGCTTGGAGCGAGCCTTGGACCAGTGCACGGCAGCCACATGCTCGCACAAGTCCACCAGATCGGTGGGCTGGGGCGAGAGCGCCAGCTGCCGGTTCTCGTTGCGGCTGAAATCGAGCACGTCGTTGAGCAGCCCCAGCAGCTCGTCCCCCGCCTGCCTGACATGGGAGAGCGCAGAGTGCTGCTCGGCATTGAGGGGGGTGTGGCTGAGCCACTCCAGCAGCCCGAGGATGGCGTTCATGGGGGTGCGAATTTCGTGGCTCACCGCCGCGAGGAAACGCCCCTTGGCCAGCACGGCCTGCTCGGCCCGTTCATGGGAGGCCTGCAGCGCCTGCTCCTGCTCGACCCGCGCCGTCACATCCTGCACCACCCCGTATACCCGCCACCCCTGCTCAGGCAGGCTGCGCCCCCGGCCGTAGAACTGCAGCCAGCGGGTACCCTTGAGCGGATGCTGGTAGCGCAGGGCATAGGAGAAGGGCTGGCCGGCCTGCAGCATCTCGCGCATGGGCTGCTGCATCTCGACCTTGTCCTGCGGCGCCAGCCGTGCCAGCGCCTCGCCCGGGTTGCGGCGGATCTGCTGGCTGGCCAGCCCCAGCAGCTCATAGCTGCCGCGGCTGATGAACTCCACCTGGCGGATCCCCTCCTCGTGCAGCAGGAACTGGATCACCACGCCGGGTACCGTGTTGGTCAACGCCCGCAGGCGCCGCTCGGCCTGGCGCAACAAGCGGGTGCGCTCGCGCAGGGCACTGATGTTGGAGAGCGCAATAAGATCCCCCGCCGGCGACTGCTTGCCGAGTTGGAGCGGGATCTGGGCGTAGGAGTAGACCTGATCGCCCAGCGCCATCTCCCCCTCGCTCTCTTGCAACTGGGCCTGCGGCAGGTGCAATTCCGCCAGGTAGCGGGCCTCCAGCCGCTTGGCCTGCTTGTTGCGCTTGATGATCTCGCCCTGATTGTCCCGCAGAAACACGGGCACCGGCAGTGCCTGGAACAGGGACTCCCGGAACTGGCTCTCCAAAGCCAGGGTCTGCTCCATCGCCTGGCGCTGGCTCACCTCCCGAGCCAGCTGCTGGCGCGAGCGCCAGATCAGCCAGATGACACCGGCACTGATCAGCAGCGCCAGCAACACCGAACCCAGCCAGATCCCGTAGCTGACCCCGGCCTGCTGGGTCAGTACCAGCCGGTGCCAGCGTAGTTTGAGATCGTCATTCTGCTTGCCGGTGAGGGTCATCAAACTCTGCTCCATCACCCCGGAAAGCCTGGGGCTGTGCCGACTGATGGCAAACCCCAACCCGAAGCGTTGCGGCAGCTCCCGCACCTCCAACCCATCCAGCTGATTGTTGCGAAGCGGGTATTGCAGCTGATAGAGCTCGGCCAGCATGGCGTCGGCCGCGCCGCTCTGTACCGCCGCTATCCCCGCTGCCAGGGTGTCGCTCTTGCGCCAGCGATGCGTGCCCTCCAGGCGGGTCAGCATCTCTTCGTCATAGAGGGTGGCGGGCACCACTATCCTGCCCTTCACCGCCGCCAGCGTCTCGAACGGCTGGGTCTTGCGGCTCACCAGGGCATAACGGCTGACCGCCATGATCCGGGTGAAGTCGAAGGCATCGGTCAGCGCCGGCGTCTCCAGCAGGCCGACCATCATGTCCGCCTCGCCGCTTTGCAGCTTGGCCAGCGCCTCTTCCCGGCTGGTAGTGGGGATCACGTGGAAGTTGAGCCCGGTCTGCTGGCTCACCAGCTTCAGCACGTCCGCGCTCCACCCCTTGAGATCGCCCTGCTCGTCGAGGCCGCTGTAGGGCATCAGATCCGGGTTGACCACCAGCTTGATGGCGCTGGAGGCGCCGACCAGCCAGGCCTGCTCCTTGTCGGTGAAGTGGAGCGGGTTGATGTCCTGTTCCCCCTGTGCCAGGTAGCGGTCGAGATCCTGATAGAGGGAGCCCGGCGGCAGGTAGCGGATGGCGGTGTCGATCAGCTCGCGCAGCGCCGGTTTGTCCCGCATCATCAGCCGGTAACTCACCACCAGCTCGTCGCTGCGCAGGCGTCGCAGCCGCAGCCCGGTGTCCGGGTATTCGCGCATCAGGTAACGCAGTTGCAGGTAGTCGCCGAGGTAGGCCGTCCCCTTGCCCGCCGCCAGCGCCGCGTACCAGTTGTCCGCCTCGGTCAGGGGCTGCTGGGTTGAATGGGGATAGAGGGCTCGCAGCACCTCGTTCGCCTGCCAGATGGGCGAGACCAGAAACCTGGCCTGCCCCAGCTCGCCGCGATAGAGGATGGCGGACTCGGCCTCCAGCATGGCACGACTGAGCGCCATCCCGGGCAGGGCCTCCATAGAGGGGCCCACGTTGGGAATGAGATCGCAGCGCCCCTCCAGCAATCCGCTGCGCACGGCAGACCAGTTGGGCAACTTCTGATAGATGAGCGGAAAGGGGAGCTGTTCGGCCAGTCGCTCCATCTGATCGACCAGTAGCCCTCCCGACTCATCGAGATAAGGCGGCCTGATGAGCGCCGGATAACAGATGGTCAACGACTTGGTGGCATCGGCAAATGCCTTGGCGGTCGTGGAGAGAGGCAGATCCATCGCCTGCAGTGGCGCGGCCAGCAGCAGACCTAGCAAAAGACTGGTTTTTATCATGAAAAAGTAAAAGCCAGGCGGTTGCCTGGCTTTTTGTCACTCGTTGGGTTCAACATTTTCGACCCTGGCCTTGAGTTTCTGACCAGGGCGGAAGGTGACCACCCGCCGGGCGCTGATGGGAATATCTTCGCCGGTTTTCGGGTTACGTCCTGGACGCTGGTTCTTCTCACGAAGATCAAAGTTACCGAAGCCTGAAATCTTGACTTGTTCACCACGCTCAAGCGCTTGTCTGATCTCTTCAAAGAAGGCTTCCACCATATCTTTGGCTTCACGCTTGCTCATCCCGAGCTGGGTGAACAGGTGCTCTGCAATGTCGGCTTTGGTAAGCGCCATAGATCAATCCCTCAAGGATGCATTCAACTCTTCACCAAGGGCCCGCACGACATTGTCTACGGTCTCGGCAATCTCTTTCTCCTCCAGAGTGCGCTGGGTGTCTTGCAAAACAAGACTGATGGCCAGGCTCTTCTTGTCCTCGGCCATACCAGCACCCTGGTATACGTCAAACAAGTTTATTCCAACTACCTGATTTCCGCCAACTTTTTTAATTACTGCTAGCACATCGCCGGCCAGAACAGCAACATCAACCACCACGGCGATGTCACGACGGTTGGCCGGGAAGCGGGAAACTTCGGCAGCAACCGGCACCTTGGCCGGGGTCAGCTTGTCCAGCTCCAGCTCGAACATCACGGCGCGGCTCTTGAGGCCCAGCTTCTTCTCGAGGCTCGGGTGGATCACGCCGATGTGACCTATGACCTCGCCATTGCGCAGGATCGCCGCGCTCTGGCCCGGGTGCAGGGCACTGTGTTCGGCACGCTCGAAGGTGAAGGTGGCGCCTTCGGCGGTCAAGTCCAGCACAGCTTCCAGATCCCCTTTCAGATCAAAGAAGTCGGCAGCGCGGCTCTTGATGTCCCAGTGTTCGTCGCTCTGGTTGCCGGTGATGATGCCGGCCAGCATGGGCTCCTGACGGATGCCGTTCTCCGCATTTTCGTCCTTGATGAAACGCAGGCCCTGCTCGAACAGACGCACCCGCGGCTGCTGACGGTTCTGGTTGTAGACCACCGCCTGCACCAGACCCGGGAACAGAGAGACACGCATGGCAGACATCTCGACCGAGATCGGGTTCGGCAGCACGATGGCATCGCTCTGCGGGAACAGGGTCTGCTGAGCCTTGGGATCGACGAAGCTGTAGGTGATCGCTTCCTGGAAGCCGCGATCGACCAGCAGGTCGCGCACCCGCTTCAGGGTCACCTGCCCTTCTGCCTGCTCTACCATCGCGAGCGATGCGGCGGGTTTGAGGTTCGGGATGTTGTTGTAGCCGTAGATGCGGGCCACTTCCTCGATGAGATCTTCCTCGATGGCGATATCGAAACGCCAGGAGGGAGCCAGCGCGGTCCAGCCGTCGGCGTCCACGGTCACCTGCATGCCGAGGCGAGTCAGGATCTCGACCACCTGCGCATCCGCCACGCTGATGCCGATCACCTTGTCGAGCTTGGTGCGGCGCAGCTTGATGGGGGCAGCCTTGGGCAGATGATCATCGGATTTGACCTCGATGACCGGACCCGCTTCACCACCGCACTCTCCGCCACAAATGTCCAGCAGCAGGCGGGTGGCACGATCCATCACCTTGGCCTGCAGCTCGGGATCCACCCCGCGCTCGAAACGGTGGGAAGAGTCGGTGTGCAGACCGTAGGCACGGGCACGGCCGGTGATGGAGAGCGGCGCGAAGAAGGCGCACTCCAGCAGGATGTCGGTGGTGGTCTCGGAGACACCGGTGCGATTGCCGCCGAAGATGCCGGCCATGCAGGCAGGGCCCTGGGCGTCTGCGATAACAAGCGTGGTCTCTTTGAGCTTCACCTCGTTGCCATCGAGCAGGGTCATGGGCTCGTCGGCCTTGGCGCGGCGCACCACCAGTTCCCCTTCAAGCGTCGCCAGGTCGAAGGCGTGCATCGGCTGACCGTATTCCAGCAGCAGGTAGTTGGTGATGTCGACGATGGCGTCGATGGAGCGGATGCCGCCACGGCGCAGCTTCTCCTGCATCCAGAGCGGGCTCTGGGCGTGCAGGTTCAGCCCCTTGATGACACGGCCCAGATAACGGGGGCAATCTGCCGGCGCTTCAACCCGGATCGGGAAGGTAGCGTCGATGGTGGCAGCAGCAGGGGTCCAGGTCGGCTCGACCACGTCAACACTGTTGAGCACGCCGATTTCACGGGCCAGACCCGCGATGCCGAGGCAGTCGGCGCGGTTCGGGGTCAGATCCACGTCGATGCTGACGTCGTTGAGCGCCAGGTAGTCGCGGATATCAGTGCCGATAGGAGCGTCAAGCGGCAGCTCGATGATGCCATCGGCCTCGACGTCGATACCCAGCTCGCTGAAGGAGCAGAGCATGCCGTGGGACGGCTGGCCGCGCAGCTTGGCTTTCTTGATGGTGAAATCACCCGGCAGGGTCGCCCCGACCTTGGCCACGCAGACTTTGAGGCCGGCACGGCAGTTCGGTGCGCCGCAGACGATGTCCAGCAGCTCGGCCTCGCCCACGTTGACCTTGGTCACCCGCAGCTTGTCGGCGTCCGGATGCTGGGCGCACTCGACCACTTCACCCACCACCACGTTGTTGAACTGGCCGGCCACCGCTTCTACGGCGTCCACTTCCAGACCGGCCATGGTGATCTGCTCGGCCAGTGCATTGTCACTCAACTCGGTGCGGACCCACTCCATCACCCAGGATTTACTGAATTTCATGTTCTCTCGCCCTTACTTGAACTGCTTGAGGAAGCGCAGGTCGTTTTCGAAGAAGGCACGCAGGTCGTTGACCCCGTAACGCAGCATGGTCAGGCGCTCAACGCCCATGCCGAAGGCAAAGCCGGAGTATTTTTCCGGATCGATGCCAACCGAACGCAGTACATTCGGGTGCACCATGCCGCAGCCCAGCACTTCCAGCCACTTGCCGTTCTTGCCCATCACGTCGACTTCGGCGCTCGGCTCGGTGAACGGGAAGTAGGAAGGACGGAAGCGAATGGTCAGATCTTCCTCGAAGTAGTTGCGCAGGAAGTCGTGCAGAATGCCCTTCAGTTCGGTAAAGCTGGCATGCTCGTCGACCAGCAGGCCTTCGACTTGGTGGAACATCGGGGTATGGGTCATGTCGTAGTCGTTACGATAGACGCGGCCCGGCGCGATGATGCGGATCGGCGGCTGCTGATGCTCCATGGTGCGGATCTGCACGCCCGAGGTGTGGGTGCGCAGCATCAGATCAGGATTGAAGTAGAAGGTATCGTGATCGGTACGCGCCGGGTGGTGCGCCGGGATATTCAGCGCATCGAAGTTGTGGAAGCCGTCTTCAATCTCGGGACCACGGGCAACCTTGAAGCCCATCTCGCCAAACAGGCGCTCGATGCGCTCGATGGTGCGGGTCACCGGGTGCAGACCGCCATTCTCGATGCGGCGGCCCGGCAGGCTGACGTCGATGGTCTCGGCGGCCAGCTTCTGGTTCAGCACGGCAACTTCGAGGGCTTCACGACGCCCGTTCAGGGCATCCTGAACCTGCTGTTTGGCCTGGTTGATCACGGCGCCCGCGGCGGGACGCTCTTCAGCGGACAGGGCGCCCAGGCCCTTCATCTGCTCGGTAAAAAAGCCCTTTTTACCCAGATATTTGACCCGGATTTCGTCAAGGGCGGCGATGTCGCTTACGCCCTCAATTTCGGCCCTGGCTTGGCCGACTACTTCTTCAAGCTGTTGCATGTCTTCCTCGTCACCACTCCCGGTACAGGAGCCTTTAGGCTAAATAAGGTCAAGAGGGGAATAATACAAAAAAAGCCCCTTCACTGACCATAGTTAAGGTGCCCTTTTCTCCCTAGAAATCATTTTGTTATCAAGTAGGGCTTCGAGCCGGACCTGCTTCTTCTTTGCGATTGGGTACACAATTTCAGTTTGATGGCATATGAAGCCATATGTATAGCTATCATGATGGTAGAGTCATTGCCGCCTGCAAGCGACAAATGACAGACAACAAAAAAGGAGGCCTGAGCCTCCTTTTAGCATTTATAACAGAACCGGATTAAACCAGAGCTGCTTTGGCCTTTTCAACCAGGGCGGTGAAAGCCAGCTTGTCGTGAACGGCGATATCGGACAGGATCTTGCGATCGATCTCGATGGAAGCCTTCTTCAGACCGTTGATCAGACGGCTGTAGGACAGACCGTTCTGACGGGCTGCTGCGTTGATACGAGCAATCCACAGTTGACGGAACTGACGCTTTTTCTGGCGACGGTCACGGTAGGCATACTGACCAGCTTTGGTTACCGCTTGTACCGCTACGCGGTAGACACGGGAACGGGCGCCGTAGTAACCCTTGGCGGCTTTCATTACTTTCTTGTGACGAGCGCGAGCGGTCACACCACGTTTAACTCTTGGCATTTTTCACATCCCCCCTTATGCGTACGGCAGACAAGCGACAACACGTTTGTGGTCGGCAGCGGAAACAAAGAACTTCGGTCCCAGCTGACGCTTACGCTTACTGCTCTTCTTGGTCAGGATGTGACGCAGGTGGTTGTGCTTGCACTTGAAGCGACCTGAGCCAGTCTTCTTGAAGCGCTTTGCGGCGCCCCGGTTGGTTTTCATCTTCGGCATTTCATACTCCGCATTGTGAGTGACAACAAAATCGCAAGGCGAACCGACTCATGGGGCTGGCCCCATGAGTCAATTTCTTGTGGGCCTTAAGATTTCTTCTTGGGTGCGAGGACCATCACAGCTTGACGGCCTTCGACTTTCGGGAACGATTCGACTACGGCCAGCTCTTCCAGGTCGTTCTTGACGCGCTCCAGAACCTTGATACCAAGATCCTGGTGGGCCATTTCACGACCACGGAAGCGCAGGGTGACCTTTGCCTTGTCCCCGTCTTCCAGAAAGCGAACCAGGTTGCGTAGTTTTACCTGATAGTCGCCTTCGTCGGTGCCAGGACGGAATTTGATTTCCTTGACCTGGACGACTTTCTGCTTTTTCTTCTGTTCTTTGGTGGTTTTGCTCTTTTCGTAGAGGAATTTGCCGTAATCCATGATCCGGCAAACGGGCGGCTCAGCGTTCGGACTGATCTCGACCAGATCCACTCCGGCCTCAAGGGCCAAGTTCAGAGCATCCTGGATGGAGGTGATGCCAATGGCTTCACCATCCAGGCCAGTCAGACGAACTTCTTTCAGACGGATCTCTTCGTTGATCCGGTGAGCGCGGGCTTGCGGTTGCTTGCCCAGTTTTTTTCCGCCTTTTATAGCTTATTCCTCCACTTTCTTTTGTCCGCGGGTCTGAACTTCCTGGGTCAACAGAGCAATCAGCTCTTCAACAGGATAAGAGCCCAGGTCAGCCCCTTTACGGGTACGTACTGCAATCTTGCCGGCTTCTACTTCTTTATCGCCGCAGACCAGCATAAAAGGTACCCGCTTCAAAGTATGCTCGCGGATTTTAAAGCCAATCTTCTCATTTCTCAAGTCCGCTTTTGCGCGAAGGCCCGCATCATTCAATGCTTTGGCTACTTTCACCGCATAATCGGCCTGATTGTCGGTAATATTCATGACCACGGCCTGGGTAGGTGCCAACCAGGTCGGGAACAGTCCGGCGTACTCTTCGGTCAGGATCCCGATGAAACGCTCCAGCGAGCCCAGAATGGCGCGGTGGATCATCACGGGGACGTGACGCTCATTGTCTTCGCCCACATAAGTGGCACCCAGACGGCCCGGCAGGGCAAAATCGAGCTGCACGGTACCACATTGCCAGGCACGGTCAAGGCAGTCATGCAGGGTGAATTCGATCTTGGGACCGTAGAAGGCCCCCTCGCCCGGCTGCAGGTCGTACTTCAGACCATTCAGCACCAGCGCTTCGGCCAGCGCGGCCTCGGCGCGATCCCAGGCTTCGTCGGAGCCGATACGCTGTTCCGGACGAGTGGAGAGCTTGACCACGATGTTCTCGAAACCGAAGGTGCCGTAGACGTCGTAGACCATGCGGATGCACGCAGACACCTCTTCCATGATCTGCTCTTCGGTACAGAAGATGTGGGCATCATCCTGAGTGAAACCCCGTACCCGCATCAGGCCGTGCAGTGAGCCTGACGGCTCGTTGCGGTGGCAGGAGCCGAACTCGGCCATGCGCAGCGGCAGGTCGCGGTAGGATTTCAGGCCCTGGTTGAAGATCTGCACGTGACCCGGGCAGTTCATCGGCTTGATGGCGTACTCGCGGTTCTCGGACTGGGTGGTGAACATGGCTTGGGCGTACTTCTCCCAGTGACCTGAACGCTCCCACAGCACGCGATCCATCATGAAGGGACCCTTCACTTCCTGATAGTCGTACTCTTTGAGCTTGCCGCGGATGAAGGTTTCCAGTTCGCGGAAGATGGTCCAGCCATCGTTGTGCCAGAACACCATGCCAGGCGCTTCTTCCTGCATGTGGTACAGGTCGAGCTGCTTGCCGATCTTGCGGTGGTCGCGCTTGGCGGCTTCTTCCAGACGCTGCAGATAGGCCTTGAGCTGCTTCTTGTCGGCCCAGGCGGTGCCGTAGATGCGCTGCAGCATCTTGTTGTTGGAGTCGCCGCGCCAGTAGGCGCCGGACATCTTCTGCAACTTGAAGTGGTGGCAGTGACGCATGTTGGGCACGTGCGGGCCGCGACACATGTCGATGTACTCTTCGTGATGATAAAGACCGGGCTGGTCATCACGGGCAATGTTCTGATCCAGGATCTCGACCTTGTAAGTCTCGCCACGGGCTTCGAACACATCGCGTGCTTCCTGCCAGGAGACCTTCTTCTTGACGACGTCGTAATCCTTGGCGGCCAGCGCCAGCATGCGCTCTTCCAGGGCAGCCAGATCTTCATCGGTCAGGGTACGGTCGAGATCGATATCGTAGTAGAAACCGTTGTCGATGACGGGACCGATGGCCATCTTGGTCTGGGGCCAGAGTTGCTTGATGGCATGACCCAGCAGGTGAGCACAGGAGTGGCGCAGAATGTCCAGACCTTCTTCGTCTTTGGCGGTGATGATGGCCAGGGAGGCATCGGCTTCGATCAGCTCGCAGGCATCCACCAGTTCACCGTTTACCCGACCGGCAATGCACGCCTTGGCGAGACCGGGACCGATGTCCGCGGCCACATCCATGACGGAAACGGCGTGGGCAAATTGACGTTGGCTGCCATCAGGCAGAGTAATGATTGGCATTGTGTGTTTCCTTATACAGTGGTGCCCCCTACCAAAGGGCACATGCGGGATGGAAAGATTCATTCAAAAATGGGTGATGTTCTGGCTCTCCACAGCACTTTGCGAAGGCGCCCCGTGACGCAAACAATCCGTTCAACGTCGCAAGACAAACCAAAAACCGGCCCATGCTACCAGAAGTAAGCGGGGCTGTATCGGGTTTGCTGAGATTTTCTACAACCAGATGAACCGCTTGGAGGTTATTCCCCTAGCAGAGGCTGCCAGTTGAAATCGAACGTGGAACTCCCCTCCTGGGCCAGTTCCAGCTCCTGCAGCACCTTGAGCGCCAGCTGGTTGCCCTGCCTGGCGGCCTGATAGAGCCACTCCTTGGCACGGGGCAGATCGACCCGCCCGCTGACCCCCATCAGATGCAGCACCCCCACCTTCAACATGGCGGGCACATCGCCGTTCCTGGCCGCCAGCTCCATCCAGTGAAACGCCTCGCGCAGATCCCGTTTCACCCCGGCGCCCCGCAAATAGACCTCCCCCAGCCGGTATTGGCCGAAGGCATCCCCCGCCTGCGCCGCCTGACGATAGAGGTTGATGGCGCGTTCCATATCCTGCTCGCTCCCCTGCCCCATTTCATGGCTCCAGCCCATCAATGCCTGCGCCCGTGGCTGGCCTTGATCCGCCAGCGGCGACCAGATCCGGGTTGCCTCATCGAAGTGGCCAGTGCGCCAGGCGCGGTTGGCCGAGGCCAGCTCCTGCTCGGTAGAGAGCGGGATCAAGCGCCAGATAACCAGCGCAATAACAGCGATGAAGAGCCAGCGGTAGGTGATGGGTGCCATGATGATTTCCGTGATCCAGTTCGCATTTCATCTATGTAAACGAAATGTAGCGCCGCGATCAAGCAAGAGATCCCGTTGACATACTTTTTATGGCGGGATAGGTCAGCAGAACTTGCATTCGGCAATGGGGGGCAGCATGATAACTGTATATATAAACAGTACTAGTGCAATGCGATGGCAGGACGAGGCAGTTCCCACAATGTTGATCACCGTTTCAGCGGCCAGCGGGTCGATGCGGTCGACGACGGCTGGGCCCAACCCGAGTGGGAAGCGGCATTTGCCGCCAGTGCTCCCCGCACCGAGGTGACGGAGATCAGCGCCCGCAGCATCATCAGTTACAACAGCTCCCCCGACGTTCCCTTCGGCCGCTCCATCAATCCCTATCAGGGGTGCGAACACGGTTGCATTTACTGTTATGCCAGACCAAGCCACGCCTATCTCGAGCTCTCCCCCGGCCTCGACTTCGAAACCCGGCTGTTTGCCAAGCTCAATGCCGCCGAGCTGCTGCGCCGGGAGTTTGCCAGACCCGCCTATCAGCCGCAGACCATAGTGCTGGGGGCCAATACCGACCCTTATCAGCCCATCGAGCACCACTATCGCCTCACCCGCCAGTTGCTGGAAGTGATGCTGGCCCATCGCCATCCGGTGGGGATCATCACCAAGAGCGCCATGATATTGCGCGACCTCGATCTGCTGACCGAGCTGGCCCGGGAGGGGCTCTGCCAGGTGATGGTGTCGGTCACCACCTTGAATGAAACCCTGCGGCGACAGCTGGAGCCAAGAGCCAGCACGGGGGCCGGGCGGCTCAAGGTGGTGGAGAAACTGGCCCACGCCGGCGTGCCGGTCGGGGTGCTGGCGGCCCCCATGATCCCGCGGCTCAACGAGCCCGAGCTCGAGCAGATCATCAAAAGCGCTGCCGAGGCCGGTGCCCATTGCGTCGACTATATCCTGCTGCGACTGCCCCATGAGCTGGCACCGCTGTTCAGTGACTGGCTGGAGCAATACTACCCAGGCCAGAAGGAGGCGATCCTCAACCAGCTGCGAGCCAGCCGGGACGGCGCCCTCAACAGTCCCGCCTTCGGGACCCGGATGCGGGGAGAAGGCCAGTTTGCCGATCTGCTGGCCCAGCGCTTTCGCTTGATCGCCAAGCGGCTCGGGCTCGGCAAGCGCCACTTTCAACTGCGCCAGGATGCCTTCATCCGCCCAGGCGAGCAGCTGCGGCTGTTTTAATTCCCATCATGACGCCAGCCCGTGGGCATGACCAAGTCAGCCTCGGGGGCGCACTCCTGCAGCGCGCTCGCGGGCAATCAGCTCGACCGGCAGCCTCGCCGGTTCATGGGCCACTTCCAGCTCCTGTTCGTGCTGCGCCTCGTCCCTCCCGGCTTCGCCCCATACCCGGCTCCACCAGATCTCCCACATCACCCAGCTGGTCATAAGATGCTCCTGTGCGGCAGAGGCCGCCGTTTGATCGCCGACGCAGGCAAGATGCCCTTTTCCCATGACAGAGGCATGACGCCCCGATGACATCTCGGTTGCCTCTCTGGCGGCAGCCTGGCTGGGACGGCCAACGGCGGGCATAAAAAAAGAGCGACCTGAAGGTCGCTCTTTCGTATCGGGCAAAAGGGGGAACGATTACTCGTCGCCCGCCTCCCCGGTATCGACAGCACCTGTGTCTGCGGCGGTATCAGTGCCTTCAGACACCTCACCCTCGACGGCCAGCGCCTCGGTTTCCTCTTCGTCGCTCTCGGCAACACGCTGCAGGCCGACCACGGTTTCGTCTTCACCGGTACGGATCAGACGCACACCGCCAGTGTTGCGGCCGATGACGCTCACCTCGGCAACGCGAGTACGTACTAGGGTACCGCCGTTGGTGATCAGCATGATCTGGTCGGTATCTTCGACCTGGATCGCATCGATCACCTTGCCGTTGCGTTCATCCACCTTGATGGAGATAACGCCCTGGGTACCACGGCTCTTGGTCGGGTATTCGTCCAGCGCAGTGCGCTTGCCGTAACCGTTCTCGGTGGCGGTGAGGATGGCACCGTCGCCACGGGGCACGATGAGGGAGACCACCTTGTCACCGGCGCCGAGCTTGATGCCGCGTACACCGGCAGCGGTACGACCCATGGGGCGTACGCCCTTGAAGGTGCCCTTGCTTTCGGTGCCTTCGCCGTTGTCGCTGCCATCATCGTCGTTGCCGGCGTCGTCGTCGGTTTCGACCTCGTCAGTGGCATCGGCATCAGCGCGACCGCTGCCTTCCGCGAAGCGAACAACCTTGCCCGCATCGGAGAACAGCATGATCTCGTTGCTGCCATCGGTGATGTCCACCCCGATCAGCTCATCACCCTCTTTGAGGTTGATGGCACGAATACCGGAGGAGAGCGGACGGCTGAAGTCGGACAGGCTGGTCTTCTTCACGGTACCGTTGGCGGTGGCAAAGAACACATACTTGTCGGCGTCATATTCCTTGACCGGCAGAATGGCGGTGATGCGCTCACCCTCATCCAGCGGCAGCAGGTTGATGATCGGACGACCGCGGGCGCCACGGGACGCCTCCGGCAGTTGATACACCTTGAGCCAGTAGACCTTGCCACGGGTGGAGAAGCACAGAATGGTGTCGTGGGTGTTGGCCACCAGCAGACGCTCCACAAAGTCCTCTTCCTTGATCCGGGTGGCCGACTTGCCACGACCGCCGCGGCGCTGGGCCTCGTAGTCTGAGAGCGGCTGATACTTCACGTAACCCTGGTGAGATAGGGTCACGACCACGTCTTCCGGGGTGATCAGATCTTCGATGTTGATCTCGGCGCTGGACATGCTGATCTCGGTACGACGCTCGTCGCCGTACTGTTCGCGCACGGCCAGCAGTTCGTCGCGGATCACTTCCATCAACCGTACCGGGCTTGCCAGGATGAACAGCAGCTCGGCGATGAGATCCAGCAGAGATTGGTACTCTTCCAGGATCTTCTCGTGCTCGAGGCCGGTCAGCTTGTGCAGACGCAGGTCAAGGATGGCCTGGGCCTGCTGCTCGGTCAGGTAGTAGTGACCCTCGCGAATACCGAACTCGGGCTCCAGCCACTCGGGGCGGGCCGCGTCGTCGCCGGCTTTCTCCAGCATGGCAGCCACGTTGCCGAGCTCCCAGCCCTTGGCAACCAGGCCCGCTTTCGCATCGGCCGGGGTCGCGCTATGGCGAATGAGCTCGATCACCGGGTCGATGTTGGCCAGCGCTACCGCCAGACCTTCCAGGATGTGGGCCCGATCCCGCGCCTTGCGCAGTTCGAACACGGTCCGGCGGGTCACCACTTCGCGGCGGTGCAGCAGGAACGCATCCAGGATCTCTTTGAGGTTCATCACCTTGGGCTGGTTGTTGTCCAGCGCCACCATGTTGATGCCGAAAGTGGTCTGCATCTGGGTGTGCTTGTAGAGATTGTTCAGCACAATCTCGCCGGACTCGCCGCGCTTGATCTCGATGACGATGCGCATGCCGTCCTTGTCGGACTCATCGCGCAGGGCGCTGATGCCCTCGATCTTCTTCTCTTTGACCAGCTCGGCAATCTTCTCGATCAGGCGAGCCTTGTTCACCTGATAGGGGATCTCGTGGACGATGATGGTCTCGCGACTGGTCTTCTCGTCTACTTCCACCTCGGCCTTGGCACGCACGTAGATGGAGCCACGACCGGTACGGTATGCCTGCACGATGCCGGAACGACCGTTGATGATGCCACCGGTGGGGAAATCCGGGCCGGTGATGTAGGTCATCAGCTCGTCGATGGTGAGGTCGCCGTTCTCGATCAACGCCAGACAGCCGTTGACTATCTCGGTGAGGTTATGAGGCGGAATGTTGGTCGCCATGCCCACCGCGATACCGGAGGAGCCGTTGACCAGCAGGTTGGGAACCTTGGTGGGCATGACAGCCGGGATCATCTCGGTGCCGTCATAGTTCGGCACCCAGTCCACGGTCTCTTTGTCCAGATCGGCCAGCAGCTCGTGGGAGATGCGGGCCATCCGCACTTCGGTATAACGCATGGCCGCGGCGCTGTCGCCATCGACCGAACCGAAGTTGCCCTGACCGTCGACCAGCATGTAACGCATGGAGAAATCCTGCGCCATGCGGACGATGGTGTCATACACGGCACTGTCGCCGTGCGGGTGATATTTACCGATTACGTCACCGACCACACGGGCCGATTTTTTATAGGGCTTGTTCCAGTCGTTCCCCAGCTCGTTCATTGCATACAGAACGCGGCGGTGAACCGGTTTCAAGCCATCACGCACATCCGGCAGAGCTCGTCCTACGATCACGCTCATGGCGTAATCAAGATAGGAACTCTTGAGCTCTTCTTCGATGTTGACCGGCGTGATCTCTCTGGCCAGATCGCTCATAGAAAGCCTTAATCCCTAATTAGTTGTTCTTTGGCTTAAACAGCGCGACATGGTAACACACTGAGCCAAATATCTTAAGCCACAAATCCGGTAACAAGTCGGGCTGGTGTGACAAAGTCCGTCCGTTATAATGCCCGCCAGGACAATAGATTGCGCGCGCACTACCCTGCCTGCGCGCCCTTGCCACAGGATCATCAAAAAATGCACAGTGATGCCAATGTCGATCTGACAGAAATCGCCAAATTCGAAGCCATCGCCTCCCGCTGGTGGGACATGGAAGGAGAGTTCAAGCCGCTGCATCAAATCAACCCGGTGCGCCTTGACTGGATCACCGACAAGAGCGGCGGCCTGTTTGGCAAGCGCATCCTCGACATCGGTTGCGGCGGCGGCATCCTCGCCGAGAGCATGGCTCGTCGCGGCGCCCAGGTCACCGGCATCGACATGGGCAAGGAGCCCCTGGGCGTCGCCCGTCTGCATGCCCTGGAAGCGGGAGTCGAGCTCGAGTATCGCCAGATCACCGCCGAGGCCCACGCCGACGAAGCCCCGGGTCAGTACGACGTGGTCACCTGCATGGAGATGCTGGAGCACGTGCCGGATCCTGCCTCCGTGCTGCGCGCCATCGCCACCCTGGTGCGCCCGGGCGGCAAGGTGTTCGTCTCCACCATCAACCGCAACCCGAAAGCCTATCTGATGATGATCCTCGGCGCCGAGTACCTGATGAAGATGGTCCCCAAGGGTACCCACGATCACAAGAAGTTCATCACCCCGGCCGAACTGTGTCGCATGGGTGAGGCGGCAGGCCTGCTGGTACGGGACATGAGCGGCGTCCACTACGCGCCGCTCTCCAACAGCTTCAAGCTCGGTCGCAACGTCGACGTCAACTACATGGTGGCGTTCGAGCGCCCGGAGCAAGGCTGATGACAACTCACCCTGCTGCGCCCCTTGGCTGCGTGCTGTTCGATCTGGACGGCACCCTGCTCGACACCGCGCCGGATCTCGGCGCCGCCGTCAACCACGTGCTGATAAGCGAAGGCTTTGCACCGCTCTCTGACGACATCATCCGTCAAACCACCTCTCACGGGGCCCTGGGGCTGCTCAGGGCCGGTCTTGGTGACGAGCTGCTGGAAGAGCTGGGCGCCACCCGCCTTCGCACCGCCCTGCTCGACTACTACGCGGCCAACCTCTGTGTCGGCACCCGCCCCTATGAAGGCATGGTGGATCTCATCGAGTGGCTCGACGAGAAAAAGCTGCCCTGGGGCATCGTCACCAACAAGCCAGGCTTTCTCACCGAGCCGCTGCTGGCGGCGCTGCCGGCGCTGGCCAGTTGCGGCGTCACCGTCAGCGCCGACACTCTGCCGGTGCGCAAGCCCGACCCCGCCCCCATGTTCTTTGCCTGCGAGCAACTTGGCGTCGCGGCCAGCCACTGCCTCTATGTGGGGGATCATGTGCGCGACATCGAGGCCGGCCGCAACGCCGGCATGCGTACCGCCGTCGCCGGTTGGGGTTATCTCAATGACGACGAGGATCCCGCCCAGTGGGGCGCCGATCTTCACTTTGATACCGTGCAGGCCCTGCATCACTGGCTGCGCTACGAGCTGGATTAGCGGCCGCCGCCTGCCTGAGCAGTCGGGCAAGGCTGCCGTGGATACATATAGAAGTGGATGATCAGGGGGAGCTCCACGCCTGGGTTCTCTTGGATAACGCAGCAGGTGGATAACCCAAGAGATGGATATCAGACGCAGCTTTGCGACCATCCCTTGAGCTGAGCGGTGAAAATGACGCCCATCTGGTCACTCGCGCAGCAAAACGGAGGATCGGCAATTGATCCCCCGTTTTGCCGGTTTGACAAGCAGTGCGGCAGCGGGATCGGACACCTTTTGACCCTGACTGCACAAGGGATGAGCAAGCCGGATTTGCTAGTAAAAACACCCAGCTTTCGCAAGCAAAAAAAGTTATTTTAATTTTCCATCTTCGATCGCCGGACTTGCATTTGACGGATCGGACGGATGAAAACCCGTTCGCTGTGAGCGTCCACTAACTCCCGTCCCGACACCCACAATTTATCCACAGCTAATGCGTTATCCACAGATTGCATTACCGCATCGACCTCACTATCTTGTAGTTCGCATTAAAAATAACACTACATCTTGTGATTCATCGCACAATAGGTACCCACCTCCATCGCCCTTCCCGGGCCGGAGGCCAACGCCGTGCGATGGTTTTTCGGGAATCAACTAAAGGTCATCAGCCAATGAACTTGTTTGTGACGAAGCGTAACGGCCACAAAGAACCCATCGATCTGGATAAAATTCACCGCGTGCTGGACTGGGCCGCCGAGGGTCTCGACAACGTGTCGGTCTCCCAGGTGGAACTCAAGTCCCACATCCAGTTCTATGACGGCATCCGTACCGCCGATATCCACGAAACCGTCATCAAGGCCGCTGCTGATCTGATCTCCGAGCAAAGCCCGGACTACCAGTACATGGCCGCCCGTCTGGCCATCTTCCACCTGCGCAAGAAGGCCTACGGCCAGTTCGAGCCGCCCCACCTCTACCAGCACGTCGCCAAGCTGGTGGACATGGGCAAGTACGACAAGCACCTGCTGGAAGACTACAGCCAGGCCGAGTTCGAGGAGCTGAACGCCCACCTCGACCACTGGCGCGACATGGACTTCTCCTACGCCGCGGTCAA
The DNA here is from genome assembly GCF_049175815.1 of Aeromonas sp. 600276. Classification (NCBI taxonomy): domain Bacteria; kingdom Pseudomonadati; phylum Pseudomonadota; class Gammaproteobacteria; order Aeromonadales; family Aeromonadaceae; genus Aeromonas; species Aeromonas sp. 600276. Next base: position 108,127 of record NZ_JAAKVU010000012.1, read on the forward strand.
GCAGCTGGAAGGCAAGTACCTGGTCCAGAACCGCGTCACCGGCGAAATTTACGAGAGCCCGCAGTTCCTCTACATCCTGGTAGCGGCCTGCCTCTTCTCCAAGTATCCGAAAGATACCCGTCTGGACTACATCAAGCGCTTCTATGATGCGGTCTCGACCTTCAAGATCTCGCTGCCGACTCCGATCATGAGCGGCGTGCGCACCCCGACCCGTCAGTTCAGCTCCTGCGTGCTGATCGAGTGCGACGACAGCCTGGATTCCATCAATGCCACCGCCAGCGCCATCGTGCGTTACGTGTCCCAGCGCGCCGGCATCGGCATCAACGCCGGCCGCATCCGTGGTCTGGGCAGCCCCATCCGTGGCGGTGAAGCCTTCCACACTGGCTGCATCCCCTTCTACAAGTACTTCCAGACTGCGGTGAAGTGCTGCTCCCAGGGCGGCGTGCGCGGCGGAGCGGCCACCCTGTTCTACCCGCTGTGGCACACCGAGGTGGAGAGCCTGCTGGTACTGAAGAACAACCGCGGCGTCGAAGAGAACCGGGTCCGTCACATGGACTACGGCGTGCAGATCAACAAGCTGATGTACCAGCGCCTGATCAAGGGCGGCGACATCACCTTGTTCTCCCCGTCCGATGCGCCGGGTCTGTACGATGCCTTCTTCGCAGACCAAGACAAGTTCGAAGAGCTCTACGTCAAGTACGAGCAGGATCCAAGCATTCGCAAGAAGACCCTCAAGGCGGTCGATCTCTTCTCCCTGATGATGCAGGAGCGCGCCGGCACTGGTCGCATCTACATCCAGAACGTGGACCACTGCAACACCCACAGCCCGTTCGATCCGAGCGTGGCGCCGGTACGCCAGTCCAACCTCTGCCTCGAGATTGCACTGCCTACCAAGCCGCTCAACAACGTGGATGACGAGGATGGCGAGATCGCCCTGTGCACCCTCTCCGCCTTCAACCTGGGCGCCATCGAGAAGCTGGAAGATCTGGAAGAGATGGCCGAGCTGGCCGTGCGCGCCCTGGATGCCCTGCTCGACTATCAGGACTACCCGCTCAAGGCCGCCAAGAAGGGCAGCATGAACCGTCGTACCCTGGGGATCGGCGTCATCAACTACGCCTACTACCTGGCGAAGAACGGTGCCCGCTACTCCGACGGTTCTGGTCTGGCACTGACTCACCGCACCTTCGAGGCGATCCAGTACTACCTGTTGAAGGCCTCCGTGCAGCTGGCCCGCGAGTTCGGCCCCTGCCCAGCCTTCAACGAAACCACCTATGCCCAGGGGATCCTGCCCATCGATACCTATAAAAAGGATCTGGACAACCTGTGCAACGAGCCGCTGCACCTGGACTGGGAAGCGCTGCGCGAAGAGATCCGTACCGTGGGTCTGCGCAACTCCACCCTGACTGCCCTGATGCCGAGCGAGACCTCCAGCCAGATCTCCAACGCCACCAACGGCATCGAGCCGCCGCGCGGCCTGGTCTCTGTCAAGGCCTCCAAGGACGGTATCCTCAAGCAGGTGGTGCCCGAGTATGACCGTCTGAAGGATCAATACGAACTGCTCTGGAAGCAACCGAGCGTCGATGGTTACCTGCAGCTGGTCGGTATCATGCAGAAGTTCGTAGATCAGGCGATCTCCGCCAACACCAACTATGATCCCGCCCGTTTCGAAGGCAACAAGGTACCGATGAAGCAGCTGCTCAAGGACTTGCTGACCGCCTACAAATACGGCCTCAAGACCCTGTACTATCACAACACCCGTGATGGTGCGGACGATGCCCAGACCGATCTGCAAGATGACGGTTGTGCCGGCGGCGCCTGCAAGATCTGATGAACCGGGCGGGAGCGACAAGCTCCCGCCCTCCTGTTTCCCCTACTTCGCGATATTCGACAACCATGGCCTATTCAACTTTCTGCCAGACCCAAAACGACCAGCTCAAGGAGCCGATGTTCTTCGGCCAGTCGGTCAACGTGGCCCGTTATGACCAGCAAAAACACGAAGTGTTCGAGCGCCTGATCGAGAAGCAGCTCTCCTTCTTCTGGCGCCCGGAAGAGGTGGACGTCTCCCACGACCGCATCGACTTCCAGGCTTTGCCGCCCCACGAGCAGCACATCTTCATCTCCAACCTGAAGTACCAGACCCTGCTGGACTCCATCCAGGGTCGCAGCCCCAACGTGGCGCTGCTGCCGCTGGTCTCCATCCCGGAGCTGGAAACCTGGATTGAAACCTGGGCCTTCTCGGAGACCATCCACTCGCGCTCCTACACCCACATCATCCGCAACATCGTCAACACCCCCGCCCAGGTGTTCGACGACATCGTCACCAACGAGCAGATCCTGAAGCGCGCCGGCTCCATCAGCCATTTCTACGACGATCTGATTGAAGCGACCGCGCTCTACCACCTGCACGGTGAAGGCACCCATCAGGTGGTCGGCCGCGAGGTGTCCATCACCTTGCGCGAGCTCAAGAAGAAGCTCTATCTGTGCCTGATGAGCGTCAACGCACTGGAAGCGATCCGCTTCTATGTCAGCTTCGCCTGCTCCTTCGCCTTCGCCGAGCGCGAGCTGATGGAGGGCAACGCCAAGATCATCAAGATGATCGCCCGCGACGAAGCACTGCACCTGACCGGTACCCAGCACATGCTGAACCTGATGCGCAGCGGCCAGGACGACCCCGAGATGGCCGAGATCGCCCGCGAGTGCGAGCAGGCCTGCTTCGATCTGTTCAAGGAAGCCGCCATCCAGGAGAAGGAGTGGGCCGAGTACCTGTTCCAGGACGGCTCCATGATCGGCCTGAACAAGGACATCCTCTGCCAGTACGTGGAGTACATCACCAACCTGCGGATGGCCGCCGTTGGCCTGCAACCGGCCTTTGCCGGCGCCAAGCAAAACCCGATCCCCTGGATCAACACCTGGCTCTCCTCCGACAACGTGCAGGTCGCCCCGCAGGAAGTGGAAGTGAGCTCCTACCTGGTGGGTCAGATCGACAGCGAAGTGAACGCCGAAGACCTGGGTGATTTCGAGCTGTGAGTGACGCCACCGGCACGCTGACCGAGCCCCTGCACACCGCCCCCGCCAAGAGCGAGACGGGCGCACCGCAGGTACACACCCGGGATGGCGTGCTGCACGCCCACCCCGGCGAGAGCGTGCTGGAGACCCTGGAGCGTCACGGTCATCACGTGGAGTTCCAGTGCCGCAGCGGCTATTGCGGCGCCTGCCGTACGCCGCTGCTGGCAGGCAAGGTGCACTATGCCGCCGTGCCGCTCGCCTTTGTCTCCCAGGGAGAGTGCCTGCCCTGCTGCTGCAAACCGGTGGGGGCCATCCGGCTCGACATCAAGAAGGGCTAAGACCGCCCTCCCTTGATATGTCCAAGCTCGCCTCGCCAAACAAAAAGCCGCCGGATTGCTCCGGCGGCTTTTTTACATCCATCTTTATACCTCAAGGGCTGCTGGCTGATGCACCACCCGCCCCCACAAGGCATTACAGCCAGGGCGCAGCGGTCGGCCCATGGTGCAGGCCCAGCTTCCAGACCCGGCCAAAGTGCTTGTAGTGACCGGCCGCGACACCGGCCTTCTCGCCCATGCCGTGGTAGAGGTCGAGGTGGCCCTTCTTCACCGCCCCGCCCACATCCAGCGCAATCAACAGCCGCAGCTGATGCTTGCCGGTCCAGTTGCCCTCTTTGTCCAGCAGCGGTACCTCCGCCAAGATCGGCGTGCCCATCGGCAGCAGGGTCTTGTCGGCGGCCACCGCCGCCATCGGCAACAGCGGGATGCCAGCGGCCCCGATCACGTCGTTGGTGGGGCGACGCTCGAAGAAGACATAGGAAGGGTTCTGCTCCACCAGCTCCTTGACGCTCTCCTCCGGCTGACGGTTCGCCCACTCCTTGATGGCCTTCATGGACATCTGCTCCCTGGGCACCTCGCCGCGGTCGATCAGTACCCGGCCTATGCTCACATAGCCGTGACCGTTCTTGCCGCTGTAGCCCAGATATTGCAGCCTGTCGTCGTCGCCATAGTGGACGAAGCCCGAGCCCTGCACGTCCATCAGGAAGTTGTCGATGAGAGACTTGCTGTAGCCGAGCTCCAGCCCGCGGTTGGCCAGCGCCCCCTGGTGGATCTGGGCCCGGGTCGGACAACGGCTGCCGCAGTTGGGCATGGCGTAGATGGGGTACTTGTATTTCGCATCCGGGCGGTGACGCACCTCCAGCACCGGCGAGTAGTAACCGGTGAACAGCACGTTGCCCATCCGATCCGAGCCCCCCAGCTGGGCCAGGCTGATGCCGTAGCGGGTAATGTCGGCGGGATTGCCGCCGTTCGCCACCCAGCGGGAGAGCTGATGATAGAGTTCGCCATAGCGGCGGGTCATCTTGCCGGAGCGCTCCAGCACCAGCCGGCTCTGGGGGCCGAACTTGCTATAGTCGGCGCGCACGCGGCTGTTGACGCGCTCAACCCGCACCAGATCGTCGGGCAGCATGCCGTCCAGATACTGCTTGCCCAGATTTTCCGGCACCTCGCAGTTGAGAAAACATCTGGCATCGGGTTTGTTTTTGGGCACCTGGGCTTGCTCAGAGTTGCCCGCACAACCGGCCAACCCCAGCACAGCGGCGGTCAGCCAGTACGCGTGTTTATTCATATGTCCTCATATAACACCAAGCGTCATGTTCGGCGGGGAAGATGCCAAATTTGCAGGGGGAAAGCAAACGCCTTCAAGCCTGCGACGACGGATTTCTCCAAAGGGGATCTTCTGGGTTATAACAAGGTAACAAGGTGTGAGGGGCCATGGATGGAACAGCTCGAGATCTTCCCGCTGCAGAGCCCCTGCATCGGGGTCTGTGAAGTGAACAACAAGGGCTACTGCAAGGGGTGCCTGCGCAGCCGCGAGGAGCGTTTCAACTGGCTCACCATGACCCCGGCCCAGCAGCAGGAGGTAATGCGCCTGTGCCGGGGCCGCAAGGCGCGGGTGGAAGCCGCCCGCCGCAAAGCGCTGGAGGGGGCCCAGAACGAGTCGCAAGAGCAACCGGGTTGGGATTTCTAGTTTCTCCCCCTCCTCCTTTCACGACAAACATAAAAAAGCGGCCCGCAGGCCGCTTTTCTTTTATGACACTATGAGATGTTGCCGGATGGCAAGGCTTATGCCGTGGCCAGCTTGGCCTGTTCCTCACCGCGTTTGAGCATGGCGTAAGCCACCCCGGTCAGCAGCGAGCCCGCCGCAATGGCCACGATATACATCATGACGTTGCTGATGGCGTTCGGGATAAACAGCACGAACAGACCGCCGTGGGGTGCCATCAGCTCGCAGCCGAACAGCATGGAGAGCGCACCGGTCAGGGAGCCGCCCGCCATGCAGGCCGGGATGACGCGCATCGGATCCTTGGCGGCAAACGGAATGGCACCCTCGGAGATGAAGCACAGACCCAGTACGAAGGAGGCCTTGCCCGCTTCCTGCTCCGCCTTGATGAACTTGGTGCGGGCCAGGAAGGTGGCGATCCCCATCCCCAGTGCCGGCACCATGCCGGCGGCCATCACGGCTGCCATGGGGGCGTAGGTCTTGGAGGCCAGCAGGCCGACCCCGAAGGCGTAGGCCGCCTTGTTGACCGGGCCACCCATGTCAAAGCACATCATGGCGCCGATGATGACACCCAGCAGCACGGCGTTGGCAGAACCCATGTTGTTGAGGAACTCGGTCATGGCATTCATGATGCCGGCCACCGGGCCGCCCACCACGTAGATCATCACCAGACCGGTAAACAGGCTGGCAAACAGCGGAATGATCAGGATGGGCTTGAGCGCTTCCAGGGTCACCGGCAGGCGCACCTTGTCGCTCAGGTACTTGGCGCTGTAACCGGCCAGGAAACCGGCGACTATGCCGCCGAGGAAACCGGCACCCAGCGAGCTTGCCAGCATGCCGCCGATCATGCCGGGGGCGAGGCCCGGGCGGTCAGCGATGGAGTAGGCAATGTAGCCGGCCAGCACCGGGATCATCAGGGCAAAGGCAGAGCCGCCACCGATCTTCATCAGGGCCGCAGCCAAGGTGCCTTCCACCTTGAACGCCTCGATCCCGAACACGAACGAGAGCGCGATGATGAGGCCGCCCGCCACCACCATGGGCAGCATGAAGGAGACCCCGGTCAGCAGGTGCTTGTAGGGGCCGGCTTTTTCCTCTCTCTTGGGTTGGCTGGCACCGCTGTGGCGATAGGTTTTCGCCTCGCTCCAGGCCTTGTCGAGCTCGGCACGGGTCTTCTTGAGCGCCGCGCCCGTGCTGGTGCGATAGACTGGCTTGCCGTCGAAGCGGGCCATGTCCACTTCGATGTCGGTGGCGAGGAATACCAGATCGGCGGATGCAATCTCCTCGGCGGTCAGGGCATTCTGGGCACCGACCGAGCCTTGGGTCTCGACGCGGATCTGATGACCCAGCTGCTTGGCCATGGTCTCCAGCGCTTCTGCCGACATAAAGGTGTGGGCCACCCCGGTCGGACAGGCGGTCACCGCCACGATGCGCTTGCCAGCGGCGGCCGGTTTTGCGGCAGCATTGGCAACGGCGGAGGCGGCTTGGTGACGATAGACGCTGGCGCCGCTGGCGGCGGCCTCCAGCAGTGCGGCCGGATCCTGCAGGGCGAGATCCATGCTGCCCTGATAGACCCGCTTGCCGTCATAGGCAGCGAGATCCACCGGGGCGCTGGCGACAACCAGTACCAGCTCGGCGGCGGCAATCTGCTCCTTGCTTGGTACCTGGCGGGGCTGCACGCTGGAGCCGACGTCGAGGGTGAGCTCCCAGCCTGCCAGTTTGGCCTGCTGTTCTATCCGTTTTGCAGCGAGAAAGCTGGTGGCAATGCCCGCCGGGCAAGCCGTAACCAAGATTGCTTTCATTGGGCATCTCCTGAGTTTTCCATTGAGGGGGTATGGCATTGAACCGGTGCCAGCGCATCCAGACGCTGTACGCGCACCTGTTCGAGCAAGGGGTCGAGGACCTTGATATCGTCAAAGCCGACCGCCACCTGGCTGACCGCCAGCGCCGAGACGGCGGTGGCGAGGCGCAGGGTCTGCTCCGGCGTCCAGCCAAGGCTCAGACCATGGGCGAGACCTGCCACCAGGGAATCGCCGGCACCGACCGTGCTGACCACCTGCATGCGCGGCGGAATGGCCTGCCAGACGGCATCGGGTGCAAACCAGATGAGGCCGTCGGCGCCGTTGGAGATCACCACATTGGGGATCCCGCTGGCCTGCAGCGCGCGGGCACACTCGGCCTGCTCGCTCAGAGTCTTGATGGGGCGGCCGGCCCACTGGCCGAGCTCCTCCAGATTGGGTTTGACCAGGGTCGGCGCCGCTTTGATCCCTTCGCTTAAGGCCGCGCCGCTGCAATCGAAGATCACCTGCTTGCCTTTGGCCTTGAGCAGGCGGATAAGATGGGCGCAGTAATCGGGGGCCACCCCTTTGGGCAGGCTGCCTGCCAGCACGAACCACTCCGCATGGGGTGCCAGCTCGTCGATGGCACCTTCCAGGGCACTCACTTCCCCTTGGTGGATGGTGAGCCCCGGCAGATTGAGATCGGTGACCCGGCCGGATTGCTCGGAGATCTTGACGTTGATGCGGGTGCTGCCCGCCACGCGCACGAAGTGATCGGCCAGGGCCCGCTCCGTAAACAGGGAGACGAAGCTCTGCTGGTTATCGGCGCCAAGCCAGCCGGTGACACCTACGTCGCGGCCCAAGTCCTTGAGCACCATGGCGACGTTGATCCCCTTGCCCGCCGCACGCAGATTGGCCTTGCTCACTAGGTTCACCTCGCCCAGGCTCATCGCCTCCAGACGGGCAGTGAGATCGAGCGCCGGGTTGAGAGTGATGGTCACTATGTCCATCAGTGCGCCCCCTCGCCCAGCCCGGCCGCAATGGCGGCGCCTATGCCCTTGAGGGCCGCTTCGGCGTCAGCCCCTTCGGCGCAAAACGCCAGACGATGGCCACACTTGACGCCAAGGCCGATGACCTTCATCAGGCTCTTGGCGGAGACCGCCTCGCCGCTGCCATCCAGGTTCGCCACCCGAATGTCGGATTCATACTCCTTGGCCACCTTGACCAGCATGGCGCCCGGACGGGCGTGCAACCCGTGGGGGTTGATGATGGTGAAGGTTTCACTAAGACCGCTCGCCGGGCCCGCTTGCAGCATGGCTAGCCCCTCGCTACCAGCCAAGGTGGCGAGCTGACCGGCAGCCGCCAGTTTGGCCAGGTTGTCGAGCTGCGCCAGATGGCCGCTATCTGCGGCGCACAGCAACAGCAGGGCGCTGACCGGCAGCTCCCCGGCGTTCAGTGCAGTGCTAGGCGTGGCCAGCACCCAGCCGGTCTGGGCGGCTTGTGCCCGGGCCAGCCAGACGCCCTCGCCCAGGTAGGCGGGTTCGCTTGCCAGCAGGGCGCTTACCATGGCGGCATCGCCCCAGCCGGCGGATTTGGCGCGGGCAGCGGCGCCCAGCAGCAGCTGGTCGCGATCGTCCGCCGGGAAGTCGGCCAAAGCCAGAAACTGCACCTCTTTGGGCGCAGTGGCACCGGTCAGGATATTGATGATGGTGTCGGCATCGGTGGCCTCTTTCAATTGCGCCGCCGCCTGCTCGTCACCCAACACGTGGGTGAGCTGGCGCAAAATGTCCAGATGTTCGTCTGATTTGGCGGCGATGCCGATGGCGACGTAGGCGATCTGCCCCTCATCCCATTCGATGCCATTAGGGAACTGGGCCACCATGACACCAGTGCTCTTCACCAGATGCCGGGTGTCAGTGGTACCGTGGGGAATGGCGATGCCGCTGCCAAGGTAGGTGGCGTGCTGCGCCTCGCGGGCCAGCATGCCCTCCACGTACCCCGCCTCCACCAGACCGGCTTCGGTCAGTTTGCCTGCCAACAGGGCAATGGCTTCGGCCTTGGTCGCCACCGACTGCCCCAGCAGGATCTGCTGTCGCGCCAACTTCAACATAGAGATTCTCCATCAGGTGCCGGGCGGTCTGACCGTACCGGCGCATCAAACATAACCATTCGTGCCACTCGCCAGCTGACAATAGACCGGATTGCATCCCTTCGGGAGCCATGCCGGGTTTTTATGCCCGGCCATCGATTGTCTGCTGACAAGCTGAATCGTTTCACTTACACTCAGACTGAATCGTTTCAGCGAATTGATCAAGTACCCACAAAGAGTGCTTTTCAATGATATGATCCCGCGCACACTTTTCGGTGCCCTCACCAGGCAGTGCCCGTGGGCCTTGCAACTCAAACAGAGCCAACATGATGAAACTGGATGAAATCGCCGCCCTCGCCGGTGTCTCGCGCACCACGGCCAGCTATGTGATCAATGGCAAGGCCGACCAATACCGCATCAGCCAGGCTACCCGCGACAAGGTGATGGCGGTGGTCACCGCCCACAACTATCAGCCGGACAGCCGCGCCGCCTCCCTACGCGGTGGCCAGACCAGGACCCTGGGCTTTATCCTGCCCGACCTGGAGAACGCCAGTTACGCCAAGCTCGCCAAACGGCTGGAGCAAGGGGCGCGGGTACAGGGTTATCAGCTGCTGATCGTCTGCTCGGAAGATGACCCCGCTACCGAGAAGGAGCTGGCCGAGATGCTGGCCAGCCGCCACGTGGATGCGCTGCTGGTGGCCAGTTGCCTGCCGCCCGAAGATCCCTTCTACCTCGGCCTGCAGACGCGCGGCATCCAGGTGCTCGCCATCGACCGGGCCATGGCGGCCGACAAGTTCGTCACCGTCGCCAGTGAAAACCAGAAGGCGAGCTTTGATCTCACCGCCTCCCTGCTCTCGCCGGCAATCACGCACATCGCTTTGATCACCGCGCTGCCGGTGCTCACGATCAGCCGTGAACGCAGAGCGGGCTTCGAGCAGGCTGTTGCCAGCCACAGCACGGCTTGCCATCTGTGTGAAGGGGCCCACTTCTCCCGCGCCGAAGGCTATCGCCTGATCAAGACGCTGCATCAACAGCTCGGCCAGCTGCCCCAGGCACTGGTGGCCACCTCCTACATCCTTATGGAGGGGGTGCTCGACTATCTGCTTGAGCAGGAGACCGACATGAGCCGGCTCGCCATGGCCACCTTCGGCGACGATCGCCTGCTCGATTTCCTCCCCTTCGGCATCAACTCCCTGCCCCAGCAGCACGATGCTCTCGCCAGCCAGGCGCTGGAGCTGGCCCTCAAGGCGATTGGCGGCGAATACCAGTGCGGCCTCCACTATGTGAGCCGCACCCTCAAACGCCGCCGCTGATCCCCTCTCCATGGCGCGCCGCTGCGGCCCCCCTCGCAGCGGCGCGTTTTTTCACCAGCCGAAAACCATATCTGTCATCATTTATTTCCACATATTCTGCCAACCCAGTACAAAATCCGCCTTTTCAGGCTTGTTTCCACCATTTTGATCCGTTAACTTGGCAACCAACTTTTACAACCACAGGCTTTTCGTAACGATGGGTTCACTCCGATATTGCTAGCCTCCGGTTTCGACCCCGGAGGCGCCTTACACACCTTTGCCCGCTGCGCACCGCGCAGTTTCTCGATTCGGATGGACACCATGAACACCAAAACCCTGGGATGTACCCTGTTGATTGCCGGCACCACCATAGGCGCCGGCATGCTGGCCCTGCCGCTGGCCTCTTCGTCGCTCGGCGGCCCCGCCACCCTGCTGCTGATGATCGGCCTCTGGGCCCTGATGGCCTTTACCGCCATGCTGCAGGTGGAAGCCAGCCTCAACACCGGCAAGTGGTACCTGCACCAGCTGGCGGATCACCTGCTCGGCCCCTGGGGCAAGCGCATCGCCTCCTTCTGCATCCTGATGCTGTTCTACTCGCTGGCCTCCGCCTACATCAGCGGCGGCAGCAGCCTGCTGGCCCAGGCGCTGGCCGATGCCGGCCTGCCCCTCAGCCAAGAGCAGGCGGCCTGGGCCTTTACCCTGCTGTTTGGCGGCATGGTCTGCATCGGCACCAAGCAGGTGGATTACCTCAACCGGCTGATGTTCACCGTCAAGCTGGTGATCATGGTGGCGGTGCTGGCGCTGCTGTTGCCGCGCACCGAAGGGCAGCACCTGCTCTCCCTGCCGCTGGGCCAGGGGCTGCTGCTGGCAGGTCTGCCGGTCATCTTCACCTCGTTCGGCTTTCACGGCTCCATCCCGAGCGTGATGCTCTACCTAGGGGACTGCCCCAAGCAGCTGCGCCGGGTCTTCGTGTGGGGCTCTGCCCTGCCGCTCATCCTCTACGTGCTGTGGCAGGTCGCCATCCTGGGTCTGCTGGGTCAACAGGCCCTGCTCCAGAGCGGTGGCGCGCTGGACAGCCTGCTGGCCAACGTCGGCAAGCTGGTGAGCTGGCCCGCCTTCAACCAGGCCATGCACCTGTTTGCCGATCTGGCGCTGGCCACCTCCTTCCTCGGGGTGACCCTGGGTCTGTTTGACTTCATGGCCAAGGTGACCCGTCGCAAGGACAACTGGCAGGGTCGCACCCAGACCGGCCTCATCACCTTCGTGCCACCCCTGCTGTTTGCCCTCTACTTCCCGCAGGGCTTCATCATGGCGCTCGGCTACGCTGCCATTGCGCTGGCGATACTGGCGGTACTGCTGCCGGTGGCCCTGGTGTGGCAGAGCCGCAAGCAGGCCGAGACGCACCACTACCGCGCCCCGGGTGGCGTGCTGGCCCTCGGCCTGGCCGGTGCCATGGGCGTGCTGATCGTCGGGGTGCAGGTGAGCGTCAGCATGGGACTGCTGCCGGCGCTCTAAGCCATAGCCGGTATTGAATCCCCCAATGACAAGGCCCCGCCAACGGATGTTGACGGGGCCTTGTCATTTCCGCTGCGGCCATCGCAGTGGCGCCTTCTCCCCGCAACAGTCAGGGCACTTTCCAGGCTTGGGCTGAGCCACCACCAATACAGAAAAGCCCTGCCAGAGTGGCAGGGCTTTTTGCACTCTTCAGCGGGACAAGTTGCGGGCCACAAGCCCGGCTTGTCCGCTGAGTTGGCTTAACGAGCCGAGACAGTGATGCTGGCCAGATCGATCAGGTTGACCGGCCCGCCCCGCCCGCCGGCATCGTTGTAGGTATCGTTCGCCTTCAGATAGCTCATGTTATAGAAGTCGCTCACCAGGATGTCGTACTGCCCTGCCGGCACGTTAACGATGACAGGGGTCGAGTCTCGCAGCGGTTTGATCTCTCCCTCCTTCATCACATGGGGCATCTGCACAGTGCCGCCTGCGACCACCTGGCCCTTGCTGAGCACGGATATCCGCTTCACCCCGTTGGTCACCCCCAGATTGATGGCGTGCTGGGCATTGCTGTACTGCAGGCGAATGGCACGCTGACCATCCAGTGTGACATTGCGCACCAGGACAGTATCCTCCGGGCGGCCCCAATCTTTCAGATAGGGCATGGAGATGGCCGCATCGGCCGCCGTGAGGGTGCCGGTATGCGACACCGTGACAGCATCGACCGCGATGCGCCGGGTCTCTGGCTGGTAGCACACCGGCTTGGCATGATGGGAGCGGTTACCGGACTCGGGATAGATGGCCTCCGCGCTGTAGCAATAGGCCATGCCAGGTTGCAGCCGCAGGTCGTCGACCCACTCCCCCGCCGTCTCGAGTCCCTTGGCGACCAGCTTGCCATCGCGATACAGGTTGTAACTGAGCGCCCCTTTATTGACGCTGTCCTGCCATGTGACGACCAGCTTGCCACCTTGCTCGGTCACTCCCAGCAGGGTGGGCTCGGTCGGTGCGAATACCTTGCGGTTTTCCACATCCAGCGGTGCCACGTCCTCGATCAGGCGGATCCCCTGTTCATCGGCGATGCCGGCCCCCAACTGGACCTCGATCTGGTTGTTGGCAGCCAGCATATCCTCGCTGATCAACTCCCCCACGGGGGCACCGTTGAGCATGATGCCGCGCACCGGGTAGTAACTGCCCTCCTCCCCGACATCCGGAAGCAGCAGCTTGATCTCGATCTGCTTGCCACGGTAATTCAGCCCCTTGAGCACGGCCTCGGGTCTGGCGCCCATCAGCCTGTGCAGGTGACTAGTGACAAAGGGCAAGACACGGATCCCCTGCTCTTCCACGTTGTAGCCAAACAGGGTGTTGGTCACCATGCCGAGATAGCCACCAACGGACCAGAGCTGGCGCTGGGAGTTGATGACAGGCCCCGTCAAGTCGGGTTGAGCCAGATCCATCAGAGAGGGTTGGCCCGAGAGCCACTCCAGATTCTCCATGTTGGAGAGGTTGAGCGCGGCCCCGCGCATCATGGAGTCGACATGGCGATCGGCCACGGCCACGTTCTGCACCCTGGCCGCCGCCTTCAGCCCGTAAGCGGAGACAAAGGGCCAGATGGCACGGTTATGGTAGACCGGCATATCGGGCTGCTGCGGGAAATAGACAGGGGCACCATAAGGCCCAATGGGATAGCGGCTGACGATCTCCCTGGCCTGCGCCTCATCGGCAATGCCCGCCAGAATGGCAAGGGACTCCCCCAGCAGATCGAACTTGTAGGCCGGGCTCGGATCCGTGGCGGTATTGATCAGGCTGGCATACATCTTCTCATCTACCAGCCAGAAGGCCCGATTGATGGCCTGCTTGAGCGCGGCGGCCCATTGGCTGTAGCGAGTCACCAGTTCATCCTGGCCCAGCTCGGCGGCCAGGTGTGCTGCCAGCATCAGACCCTGGTAGTGGAGGACATTGGTGGAGAGGGATTTGCTCATGCCGATGTGGGCAATATCGGTCTTGATCCACTTGGCATAGGTCTGGTCACGCCAGTCGAGGAAGGATTGTTCCCCGCCATAGAGGCCATCGCCATTATCGAAGGCCGCCAGGCGATCGCTCTCAATGGTATTGCGCAGCCCCTCAAACGCCTCGGGCAGGAAGGCGCTGCGTTCCTCGGTCGGCAATGCTGCCAACACCTGCTCGGCCGCCAGCGCCCACCCCATGCGATCGGTGCTGATGGGCCAGCTGCCCCCCGTGCCCGTATCCTGAATGATCTGGCGCCCCTGCGGGATCAGGCCGTCGAGACCCTGCTTCAGCTCGGTTCTGAAATCGGAGAGTTTGAACTGCAGGGAGTTACGCGCCCGCTGCGGATCCAGCACCCCCAGCCCCAGATCGGTGGCGTAAGAGAGATCCCGCGTCCAGACATAATGCCACTTGGCTCCCGTTTCGAAGCAGTCGCAGGGGATCGCCTGACCGCCGCCGTAACTGCCATCCTTGACCTGGGACACGCTGTTTTGCCGCATCTCGTGTGTCGCCAGCGTAAACAAGGCGTCAAACACCATGTTGCCCGAGCGTAGCCGGGGCAGATCGGCCTGCTCCTGATAGGTGGTGAAGCTATCCCCCGGATCCCGCAGCTCCTGGGTCGTCGACTGGGCATAGCTGCGATAGTCGGCCTCGGCCTGCTTGACCGAGAAGGTGGCAACCTCCTTGACCCCGGGTATATGGGTCTGGTATTCCCGCTTCTCGATAAGCTCATGCCCCTCATGAGGATTGATCAAGCGCAGATCCTCGTCCGTCGCGGCACTGATCAGCAACACAGGGGCCTTTTCATCCTCACTGGCATCGAGGACAAACTTGTAATATCCCGCCTGTGACACCGACAGGGATGCCAGCTGGCAACTGCTGTCACAGCGCTGCATCCTGGCGGGATCATTCAATGACAGGGTGCCGCTGGCACCAAAGCCGATCCCGTCCTGGGCAGAGGCCATCTTAATCTTGTGCTCCCCAGGAGCCAGCCTGGCCACCACCACATAGCGTTTGTCGCCCTGGTAGATCATCTGCAAGAGCGGTTCGAGATTGCCGTCTATGCCCTTCAGGTAGAGGTTTTCAGCGTAATTGGGGTCATCACGCACCATGGTAAATTCGACGACGGGGGCCGCCAGATCGGCATTGGTCACCTTGACCTGAATATCGAGCAGCCCTTTTTCGGTCACCACCAGGCGATTGTTCTGTCCGTTATTCTGGTAGTACATGGGATAGCGCTGTTCGGGGAAGATGCTGGTCTCGTTGCGGCTATCGGCAGAAAAGTCCGGATATTTCGTCCATTCGGGGCCCGCGACCTTGAACGGTGACATGCCTGAATTCATCTTCAGGTTGTCCAGTCGATATATTCCATCTTTGAAGACCAGTTTGAACTTCTCTTCACGATCCCAACCGCTGAACTCCCCGACCAGATAGAGATCAAAATCCCAGGGAGCTTTCGCCTCAATAGTATTATTACTTGCAGATGAACTATTATCATTACAACCGGACAAGAGCATTCCGCCGCACAACAATGACACGGATAAAGCCAATGGATGGATTTTCATATATTCCCTTCGTTACTTTATTTATTATTTCGTTATTCTAATGACAGCCATAAGCTGTATTTTATAGCCTACACCAGCAGGCCTTGAAAAACACATAGACGACCATAATGACGGGATAGCCATCATCTATAACCAGGCTTCATTACGTGATCCCATTCACAAAATAAACTCGGTTACCGGTCAACTCGAATAGAAAACAACGTGAGGAGACACACACAAAAACTGTTGCGGCGACACGGAGGCGATTGACAGTCACCCATGCTTGCACTAGCGTGGCGCTCCGCCTGATCCTGAACGTACGTTATTTCCCGTGGACAAACACCTCAGACAATTCATTGAAGTCGCGACCCACAAAAGCGTGAGTCTCGCCGCCAGGCACATGGGGCTGAGCCAGCCAACGCTGACCCACAACATGAAGAAACTGGAAGAGAGTCTGGGTACGCCCCTGCTCATCAGACAGGCTGGCGGTGTGGCGCTGACGGCAGCCGGCGAGTTGTTGCTGACCCAGGCCCGCATGATGCAACGGATCTACGATGACACCCTCAGACGACTCGCCATCCTGCGCGAGCGAGCAGCCCAGCCCCTGAGAGTGGGGACCGGCCACGCCTGGTGGCAGCATGTGCTGCAACCTGTCACCCTGCATTACCGCGCAGCCAACCCGTCTTGCGCCATCAATATCGAAGTTGGTAATCATCTACGACTGCTGGACTTGCTCCTGGGCAATCATATCGACCTGTTCTTGGGACATGAAATCCATGGTCTGGATAAACATTACAGCCTGATATTCATCCCGCTCTTTACCGCCAGCGATGCCGTGTTTGTCAGAGCTGGACATCCCCTCTCAGGGAAAATTTGCAGCAAGCAGGAGCTGGTTTATTACCCCAGCCTGTTGATTACCACGGATGAACCTAAATATCTTCATCTGGTCGAGGATATGGCAATCAAAAAGCAAGAGCATGAAGAGATGCAGCTCAATGACAAAATCATTTACAGCTCCAATTCGTTGATGGCTGCCATCGATTTGGTGAATACCAGCAATGCGGTCATGCCGTATCCAGGCAGCATGGGAGAATACTTCTCAAAATTCGGTATCGTCCCACTCGAGATGGCTGAGGAATATAATAGAGGCACGGTTGGCATCTATATTTCCCGTGAGAAAATGGATGAACCGAATATTCAAACGCTATGTCAACAGATCCAGACGCAGGTCGGCAAGCGTCGCCATTTGCTTGCAGCCTGAGCCACCTTTTTTCATCCTGCTGCAAACCGCAGGCACAAAAAACCCCGCCAACTTGGCAGGGTTTTCTATTCAACCGTTGAGCGTGGGAGAGAAGCTCCCTAACCGCTTACTGGTTATGGGTAGAACGGCGCGGACGACGAGCCTGGGCCGATTTGCCGGCACCATCGGCCGGACGCTGGCCGCCCTGGGGCTTGGGCTTGCCGCCGTTGCCAGTGCGATTGCCACCACCGTTACCACCGGCGCCATTGCCGGAGCGACCGGCGCCCTGACGCTGGCCCTGGCCTTGCGGGCGCGGCGCACGGCGCTGCTCGCTCGGATCGCGCGGCTCTTTGCGCAGCGGCGCACCGATGCCACGGGCGATGTTGTCGAGCGTCTCGCGGGAGGCTTCGAAGCCCGCCACCTGCTCGCAGGGGATGCTCTGCTTGGTCAGCCGCTCGATGGCCTTGATGAGCTTGCCCTCGTCTGCCGCCACTAGGGAGATGGCGTGACCGGCGGCGCCGGCACGGCCGGTACGGCCGATACGGTGCACGTAATCTTCCGCCACGTTCGGCAGCTCGAAGTTCACTACTTGGGGCAGCTTGTCGATGTCGAGGCCGCGGGCAGCGATGTCGGTCGCCACCATGACGCGCACGCTGCCATCCTTGAAGCCGGACAGGGCGCGGGTACGAGCCCCCTGGCTCTTGTTGCCGTGGATGGCGGCGGCGCTGATGCCGTCTTTCTCAAGCTTCTCGGCAACCCGGTTGGCGATGTGTTTGGTACGGGTAAACACCAGCACCTGCTGCCAGTTGTTGCTGGAGATGAGGTGGCTCAGCAGGGCAATCTTGTTGGCCTTGTCGCACGGGTGCACCAGCTGCTCGATGCGCTCGGCGGTGCTGTTGCGCGGGGTCACTTCGATCACCGCCGGGTTGTCCAGGAGGCCAGTGGCCAACTCGCGAATTTCGTCGGCGAAGGTGGCGGAGAAGAGCAGGTTCTGACGCTTTTTCGGCAACAGAGCCAGGATGCGGCGGATGTCGCGGATAAAGCCCATGTCTAGCATGCGGTCCGCTTCGTCCAGCACCAGGATCTCGACTTCGTCGAACTTGACGGCGTTCTGGTTGTAAAGGTCCATCAGACGGCCCGGGCAGGCCACCAGCACGTCCAGACCACGGCGAGTCGCCATCATCTGCGGGTTGATGCTCACGCCGCCAAATACCACGTGGCTGCGGATCGGCAGGTGCTTGCCGTAGTTGCGCACGCTCTCACCCACCTGGGCGGCCAGCTCGCGGGTCGGGGTCAGCACCAGGGCACGGATGCGGTTCGGGGAGACCTTGCGCTTGCTCTCGGTCAAGCGTTGCAGCATCGGCAGGGTGAAACCTGCGGTCTTGCCGGTCCCGGTCTGGGCTGCCGCCATCAGATCACGGCCAGCCAGTACCGCCGGGATCGCTTGTTGCTGAATGGGAGACGGGGTGTCGTAGCCTTGCTCGGCAACGGCACGCAACAAGGGTTCGGCCAGACCGAGGGAAGTAAAACTCATAGTTACCTGCTAGGGATAGGGGCGCCGGGGATCCGTGATGGGGCTCCTCTGCTGAGCCGATGCCATCTCGCCAGATCCGGGCCTGTTGAGAACACAACGATTTCCCCGGGGAGCAGAGCAAAGGGGAAAGAATAGGGGCGCAGTCTAACGGAGTTATTGAGGAGAAACGAGAAAAATGTGATGTTCCTCCCAGCATGTTTGCCAAAAGCCGGTCACCGTCCCGCCGAGAAAAGCCGTTCAAGAACTCATTCGAATCAGGCTATGCTTGATGCCAGACCATGGCGACGCCGCCGCGGCGATCTTGCAACAGGAGGTTCAGGTTCATGCGTGTTCATTTTCTGCCTGCCGGCCGCTACTGGCTGTTTCTGCTGATGCTTGCCCTCACTCTGCCGCTGCAGGCCAACACCAGGTTGTCCGTCGCCTGGGGTCACTGGCCTCCGTTCAGCTACATCAATGCCCAGGGGACGCTGGATGGGCTGGACGTGAGCCTGACCCGCCAGATCCTGGCCCAGGCGGGGCTCACGCCCCGCTTTCGCAACCTGCCCTGGGCACGGGCCCTTCATCTTATAGAGCAGCAGCAACTCGATCTCGCCATGGGGGCGCTCGATACGCCGGAGCGGCGCGCCTTTGCCCGTTTCTCGGCCCCCTATCGGCGCAGCACCTTCGTGCTGCTGAGCAGCGATCCCATTCCGGGCCAGCGTGAACCCTGGCAGGATGTGCAGAGCCTGCAGGGGCTCTGCCAGCAAAGCCAGCTGCGCCTTGGCAAGCTGCGCGGCACCCGGCCGACCCAGCTGATGGCATCCTGCCCGGCCTTGAAACAGGCGAGTGAATACAACAGCGACGATCGGCTGATCGATCTGCTGCTGGCCCGCCGCCTCGACGGCATCATCGTCGAGTGGCAATACGCCCGTTACCGGTTGCAGCAGTTGGGGGCCGACGGTTTTATCCACTGCCAGCTGCTGCTCCACCACCAGCCGGTCAGCCTGATGTTTGCCAACAGCGCCATCGATGACGACACCCTGGCCCGGGTCGATGCGGCGATCGCCAACCTGCCGCCGGCAAGCGGCAACCCGACCCCGCCCACCTGCCGGCTCGACAACACGGCAGCTGACACGCCCCCCGGCCCACTCGCCAAGAATGGGTGAATGGCCATCAAAAAGGCGACCCTGAGGTCGCCTTTTCATTGTGTCTGCGGTAGCGCCACTCGATCAGCCGAGTGGTGAACAGGCCGATCAGCGCAGCTGCGGAGTATGCGTCAGCACACCCTGGTTCTGGGCACGGTGGCGCAGCAGGTGATCCATCAACACCAGAGCCAGCATCGCCTCGGCGATGGGCACGGCGCGAATGCCGACGCAAGGATCGTGGCGACCCTTGGTGATCATCTCGATGGCCTCGCCTTCGGTATTGATCGTTTTGCCCGGCACCGTGATGCTGGAGGTGGGCTTTAAGCCTAAGCTCACCACGATATCCTGACCCGACGAGATGCCGCCCAGAATGCCGCCCGCATGGTTGCTGGCAAAGCCGGCCGGGGTCATCTCGTCACGATGCTCGGAGCCTTTTTGCTCCACCACCGCGAACCCGTCACCGATCTCCACCCCTTTCACCGCATTGATGCCCATCATGGCGTGGGCGATGTCGGCGTCGAGGCGATCGAACACCGGCTCACCCAAGCCCACCGGCACATTGCTGGCGATGACCTGCACCTTGGCGCCGATACTGTTGCCCTCTTTCTTCAGGTCGCGCATGTATTGATCGAGCGCTTCCAGCTTGCCCGCATCGGGGAAGAAGAAGGGATTCTGCTCGATCTGCGCGGCGTCGAAGGCTTCAGCCTTGATGGGGCCGAGCTGGGAGAGAAAGCCGGTGATCTCGATGCCGTGCACCTGTTTCAGGTACTTCTTGGCAATGGCCCCCGCCGCCACCCGCATGGCGGTTTCACGGGCGGAGGAGCGACCGCCGCCACGATAGTCGCGCTGGCCGTACTTCTGGTGATAGGTGTAATCGGCGTGGCCCGGACGGAACAAGTCCTTGATGTCGGAGTAGTCCTTGGAGCGCTGATCGGTGTTCTCGATCAAGAGCCCGATGGAGGTGCCTGTGGTCTTGCCCTCGAACACCCCGGAGAGGATCTTCACCTCGTCCGGCTCGCGGCGTGGCGTGGTGTAGCGGGAAGTGCCGGGCTTGCGCCGGTCCAGATCCCCCTGCAGATCCGCTTCGCTTATCTCCAGCCCCGGCGGGCAGCCGTCGACCACGGCGCCCAACGCCAGGCCGTGGCTCTCGCCGAAGGTGGTAACCCGAAAGAGTTGGCCGAAACTGTTCCCTGCCATGCTTGCTCCTGCTTAGCTCTTGTAAATCGCGAAATGGTCCTGGTACTGCACCAGCTCGGCACGGGTCATCACGAACACGCCGTGACCGCCGTTCTCGAACTCCACCCAGGTGAAGGGCACGTCAGGGAACTGGGCTTCCAGATGGATCATGCTGTTGCCCACCTCAACCACCAGCACACCATCGTCTTTCAGGAAATCGGCGGCATTGGCCAGCAGACGCTTGGTGAGCTTGAGGCCGTCGGAGCCGGAGGCCAGCGCCAGCTCGGGTTCGTGGCGAAACTCGTCCGGCAGATCCGACATGTCTTCGGAGTCCACGTAGGGCGGGTTGGAGACGATGAGATCGTACTTGTCGCCGACCGGCAGATCGCGGAACAGATCGGAGCGGATTGGAATGACCTGCTGCTCCAAGCCGTGATCGTTGATGTTGCGCTCGGCCACGTTGAGGGCATCGACACTGATGTCGATGGCATCCACTTCCGCTTCCGGGAACTCGTGGGCCATGATGATGGCGATGCAGCCGGAGCCGGTGCACAAGTCCATGATCCGGGTCGGTTCGTCTTTCAGGAAGGGGGCGAAGCGGTTGGCCACCATCTCGGCGATGGGGGAGCGGGGAATGAGCACCCGCTCGTCCACGTAGAACTCCCAACCGGCATACCAGGCCTTGTTGGTCAGGTAGGGGGCGGGAATGCGCTCCTGCACGCGGCGGATGATGAGCTCGGCGATGCGGTGCCGTTCGCTGGTGGTCAGGCGGGAGTGGCGCATGGCCGGATCCACGTCCGGCGGCAGATGTAGCGCGGGCAGTACCAGCTGCACGGCCTCATCCCAGGCGTTGTCGGTACCATGTCCGTAGAAGATCCCGGCGTCGTTGAAACGACTCATGGCCCAGCGCAACATGTCCTGGATGGTGTGCATCTCGGCAACCACCTCATCGATAAATATCTTGTCCAAATCCACCTCCAAGTCGAGTAATATCCGGCCCGAGAATTCTATACAGCGAGCAAGACGAGTACCTGATGAAAAAAACGCCCTCACCGACAGACGAGGAAACCCTGCTGTTCCGCGATGCGATAAAAGGTACCCGGAAAATCAAGCAAGATACCATAAGGGCCGAGTTACGCCCGGTCAAGCAGAAACGCGAAATGCGTGAGAGCCGCGAATCCCTTGGGGTTGACCACTATTTCAGCGATGAATACCAGCCCCATCTGGAAGAGGATGGACCGACCCGTTACGTACGCGACGACGTGTCGAAATTCGAGCTCAAAAAGCTCAAGCGCGGCAGCTATCCGCCGGAGATCTACCTGGACCTGCACGGCATGAACCAGCAGCAGGCCAAACAGGAGCTGGCAGCCCTGCTCACCCTCTGCCGACGCGAGAACATTCACGTCGCCTCGGTGATGCACGGCATCGGCAAACACATCCTCAAGCAGCGCATCCCGAGCTGGCTGGCCCAGCATCCCAATGTGCAGGCGTTCCATCAGGCCCCCCGCGAGTGGGGCGGTGACAGCGCCATCCTGGTGCTGCTGGATATCGAGGAGTAACGCCTTCGCGCCACCCGCCGGCAACGCCAGCGGTATGAGCCCCGCAATCAGGGCGCAATAAAAAACTACCGACGTCTGGCGGTGGTTTTTTATTGGTACTGGCACCTCTCCCCTAGCCTGCCGCCTCCACGTAGCGCTTGAAGTTGTCGAGGATCCCCTGCCAGCCCGCCTGTTGCTGGGCCGGGGTGTGGCTCGACTCGGCATCAAAGGTCTCCTGCACCCGGGTGCCGCCCGCCTCGCTCGCAAACCGCACATCCACCTCGCGCCCGTCATCCATCAAGAACGAGAGGCGGGTCGGCGCCTCCACCCGGGTAAAGGTGCCGGTGAAATCAAAACCGGCGCTGCCATCCTTGGCGGCCATGTGATGGCAAAAACGCCCACCCACCACCAGATCGACCCGGCTGCTGGTGGTGTGCCAGTCGCTGGAGGCCGCGTTCCACCTGGCGATGCAGTCCGGATCGTTCCAGGCCCACCAGACCGCCTCTATCTCCTGCTCGATATGTGCCTCGATGCTGATCTTCATCTCGCCCTCCCTGCTTCGTTGCGCTGACCAGACCGCTGCGCCGGATCCGGTGCCGTTTGTAGATGCCCGCAAGTAAAGCCCAATCCGAGCCGACCGGCCAGTTTGCCAGAGCGGGCGCTCTGTGGCCGGCCCCTGCCCGGCTCCCGCCAACCGGGCATCAAAGCGGCCGCACTATACTGAATATCAATATGTTATTCGCCATGGAGGTTGCATGTTCACACAGGGTTCCCACGCCGATATCAAGTCCTCTCTCGATGCCATCGGTGCCGCCGTCGCGGTGTTTTCCCTCGACAAGGACGATCGCTTTACCCTCATCTCCGCCAACGACACCTTTGCCCAGGCCTTTGAGCTGGATGTGCTGGGTTGCATCGGCAAGCGCCTGGGCGAGATGTTTCCCCGCTACATCACCGGCAGCATAGAGCAGCCGATGCACGAGTGTGTGAGCCAGCAGACCGGGCTCGAGAGCGAGTTGCCCATCGATACCCTGTCGCGCACCAGCTGGTGGCGCTTTGTCATCTCCCCCATCATTCCCGAGCAGTCCCGCATCACCCGCATCATGGTCACCGCCATCGACATCACCGCCAAAAAGCAGCTGGAAGAGGCGCTCAAGATGAGCCGCAAGCGCTTCGAGGCGGTGGTCAACTCCGCCTATGACGGCATCATCAGCGTCAGCAGCGAGTCGCGCATCGAACTTATCAACACCGCCGCCTGCGAGATGTTCGGGGTGGACGAAAGCTACCTCGGCAAGCGGCTGGAAACCCTGCTGCCCCAGCGCTTTCGGGCCAACCACGACGGCTATTTCAAGGCGTTCAGCAACTCCCCCATCAACTCGCGCCCCATGCACGCCCGCGCCTCCGTGATGGGGCTGCGCCGCGACGGCAGCGAGTTCCCGCTGGAGGTGACCATCGCCAAGATCAACCTGGGTCAGACCACCGAGATGACCGCCATCCTGCGGGACATCTCGGAGCGGGCCAAGCTGGTGGAGGAGCTCAAGGTGGCGGCCACCACGGATCCCCTCACCGGGATCGCCAACCGGCGCCGCTTCGACGAGCTGGTCAAGCTGGAGATGCAGCGCTGCCAGCGTTTCAATCACACCATGAGCCTGCTGCTGATCGACATCGATCACTTCAAGCAGATCAACGACACCTATGGCCATCAACAGGGCGATCAGGCCATCCTCAGCCTGGTCAGGCGGGTTGCCAAACAGCTGCGGGAGGTGGACATGCTGGGCCGCTGGGGCGGCGAGGAGTTCATCGTATTGCTGCCGGAAACCTCGCTGGAGCTGGCCTGGGCCAGTGCGGAGCGGATCCGCCTCGCCGTCGAATCGCAGCTGCATCAACTGGGCGCAGGCACCGAGGTGCCGCTCACCATCAGCGTCGGCATCAGTGCCAGTCTGGGCCCGCAGGATACGGTGGAGCGCATGGTGCGCCGGGCCGATACCGCCCTCTATCTGGCCAAGAAACAGGGGCGCAACTGCTCAAGGAAGGCGCAGCCAGATTCCCCCTGATAGGCGACGCCAAGCCTGATAGACAATCATCAGGCCTGGCGCCTTCCTCAATTCAAGGTAGCGAGATCATGTTCACTGCCCGGCCGGGCAAAGAAACGCAGCGGCCCGCCAGCGTCGTCACATGCCAGCGACACCTCCAGCAGGGCCCCGTTGGCCAGCTGCCACTCGAAGAAGTCGTCAAATCCCGCCACGGTCAGCGCCCGGATCACCTTGGCCACCACGCCGTGCGCCACCAGCAACACCCGCTCCTGATGGCAACTCTGCGCCAGTTCCGCCAATCCCTGCCCGACCCGGGCAATGACTTCGTCCAGCGATTCGCCGCCGGGTGGCGCCTCGGCCCAGCGCCGGGTGATGTTGCGGGCCCACAGCACAGGGTAGCGCGCCCGCGCCTCTTGTTGGGTCAGCCCCTCGAACACCCCGACATGGCGCTCGCGAAACGCGGGGGCAAGGATTACCGGCAACGCCAGCTCGTCCGCCACCAGGGCCGCGCTTTGCCGTGCCCGCAGCAAGGGAGAGCTCAGCAGCCGCTGAAACGGAGCCTGCGCCAAGGCTAGCGCCCTTGCCTGGGCGCTGATCTGGGCCACGCCGGTGTCGCTCAGACCGATATCCAGCGCCCCCTGATAGCGCTCCTCGGCATTGGCCGGGGTTTGCCCGTGGCGCATCACTACCAATTGCATGGTCTGTTCCTTTGATTGCGACCGATGCTCACGCTACCTCGCCCCATGCTCACGGCTTGGGCGCAAACTGCTCGAACACCTGCTGACCGGTCAGGGTTGGTGTCTCGTTTTTCAGCTCGTAAAAATCGGGCTTCTCGTCGATGAAGATCTGGCTCGCCAATTGGAAAGATTCGTTTTGAAACAGGCCGGCCGGCACTATGTACTCATCCGTTGGCAACAGGTGATAGAAAAGGTGGGTGCCGCAGGTGGGACAAAAGCCCCGTTCCGCCCACTCCGAGGAGCGATAGGCCACCGGGGTGAGTCCGCGAAAGCGCACCTCCTTGCCGCAGTGCACCGCAAACAGCGGGCCGCCCGACCAACGCCGACAGGTGCTGCAGTGGCACAACCCCACCTCCTTATGATCGCCGGCCGAGACCTCAATCCCGCCGCACAGACAATGTCCCTTCATCACTCCTCCTTGCGTCTTGTTGTCGCTTGTCGTCGTTGACCTGACCGCTCCATTGCGGCCACTGCCGGATCAGATGAGTACCATGTTGCGCCCTCGTCGGCGACGGTCCCCATCACAAAACCGGCTGCGAGATGACTAACAAAGCCGCCGGCCAGCGCTCCTGCAATGCAATCCGGCTGCCTTCCGGGTCCTGAAATTTGGCCACCTTGATGCCCTCCCCAACCTCTGTCAGCGGGATTTCAACATGCACGGCAATAGTGAACATGGGGTTGCTCCCTGATGTTGACTCATTTACGCATACGCAGTGATGCCTTATGACGGGATGGCGGCCAATCCTTTTAACTCTTGCATGTGATCGCCCGATAAAATATCGGCTGGGTGAGGCATGCCTGATGGATAAAACAAGGGCCAGTTTAATAAGGCAACACATCATCAATGCTCAGCTGAATAAAATTCAGCTGACGGCCCCCAAGATAAAAAACTGAGTCAGTCCGATATAGATGACTGACTTCCTGCATCAGCATCGGTGACTGTCGGTTATTATCCCCCTCATCGGGCCCTCATATAAGTGATAAGGGCCGGAGTATCGCCCTCTCTTGCCAAATTAAATGCAAGCTCAATTTTTCCATGTCGGATATGGAACAAGGGGGACAATCTGTCCCCCTACTTGGCTGAATAGATGTATCAATCGTCTCGCGAATTGATCCAGGCCGCTTTGCTTTATTTCGCCGGCACCAGCACCCAGGGATCCCCCTTGCCCGGTTCATTGCCCTGGGTCCACCACTTGGCCTGATAGATGGCCCCCTTGTAGCTCACCTGATTGCCCGCGGTATAGACCTTGCTGGCACTCCAGGCAGGTACATCGCCCACCGGGGGATCGGTCGGGTCAACCGGCGCAGGATCCAGCTTGGCTACCACCCGCACCTTGGGCCAGTTGGCGTGGGAGCCGTAGAAGTTGGTCACGCACTTCTCGTAATCTCCTGGCACCAGCGCCGAGTAGGCGGTCTGGAACCCCACCAGCTCACACTCGAACGAGTAGCCACCGGGCCGATCCGGGTAGTATTTCCAGTTGCCGTCCCAGTTGGTGTAGAGCACGTCGGTGGCGCCGTTGAGGTTGAGGCTGCCATAGGGAGTCTGCTGCCAGCAGGTGTTCTTCTCGTCGGTCTTGACCGGGATCTCGTAATGCTTGGCCAGCCCTTCCCAGTAGCGGATGCGGTTGACCGGCTGCCCCTTGTCCTTGTTCTGCTCGCCGCACTCGATGCCGCCGTTGATGACGTTGATGGTGGTGCCAAAGCCGTAGCCGATGCCGGCGGCGATCTCGCGCTGGGAGGGCACCCAGGTGCGGTCAATCACGTGCAACATGGCGGGCTTGGGGGCCTGCGGAGTCAGGAAGAACCAGATGGCGGAGGCGAGGTTGAGCCAGGAGTCCGCCACCAGCCCGGGGTTGTTCAGCAGCACGGACGCATCGCCGTCAAACATCGCCTCGGAGAAGGCGCCGTAGTTGAAATGGTAAGAGAGCTGCTTGGCGCCGCGACCGAAATAACCCTGCCCTGTGCTGCAGGGCCACTTCTTGTTCTGCCAGTCGTTCTGGCCACAGCCGGTGGTGTAGCCGGTCTGCCCCTCCGACCAGCCCATTTCGCGCACGTGCACCAGCGCCTGTTGCCACTCCTCCAGGGCCAGCGGGTTGTCGGAGATATTCTCCTTGGCTATGTGGCCACCGGTCTCCTGGGAAAAATGGGCAAAGGCGGTGATGATGGATTTTTTGCAGATGGCATCGGCATCACGGCCATCGGTATATTCACCGCAAAAAGCCGGGAATTTACCGACCGCCCGCAAGAAGCGTTCGTAGGTATATTCCGGCGCCGCCATCTGGGTTAAATAATCCCAGTCCGATTCGGTGAATACCCGCTCGACCCGTTTGACGTTATCCGGGTTGCTCACTGCCCTCGGTTTGATGGCATCGACAATGGTATTGGAACGTGTCGCCAACGCCTTTGCCCAGATCCCGTACATGGGATTGGCCGTCTTGGATTTTTCAACCGCCGCCAGATCCGGTGCGGAAATCACATATCCACCGGCATTTTGTGGATCGGGTTGAATATTCATGGCATGACTTGGCAATGCGCAGGCAGCCGCAACCAGCCAGGCACAATGTGTAGGCTTGAACATAACAGACAGTCCTTATGTCAGAATAACGTCGGGATAAGAGTCGCCTCGAGAGTAATATTATCAGCCACTAAATTCACGATGAGAATTAAGAATATTATCGGAACTGTGAGCCAATTCACTCTGCCGGTCGGCCGCCATAAAATGCATTGTGGACCGATGTTTTTACGCGGCGGCCGGATATATGTAAATAAACCGAAGAAAAATGAAAAAAGAGCGAAAAAGCCGCTCTTTCAACAAAACAAACGCCACAATCGGCGACATCAGAGTAAACAGCAAGCCGCTGCAACAGACCCCGCACCGACGGGGCCCGCCGCTTATCTTTCTGGCGTTCGCACCGCGCGGATCAGGATATTGCGGGGGGTCATTGGCTTGTCGCAGAATTCCCCCACCTCCACCCGGTAGCCCTGCTCCTGCAGGAAGAGGGCGCGATCCAGCACCAGCCAAAGCTCCAGCGGACGACGAAACAGGTGACGCACCAGCTCCATGCGGGCGACATCGCCATAACGCGCCTCCCCTTTTGCCAGAAACCCGGCGTAGTCGAGGCCGGCCGGCAACAACAGCCCCTTTCGCTCGGCGGCCCAGCCACAGAAATCCTCGAAGGTGCCAGTCAGCAGGCTCTTTTGCATGTTGGGCACCGGCAGATATTCATCCACCCCGCGCACCTGGCGCTGCAGGCAGTCAAAGGCCAGCCGCCAGGCCACCTCCTGCTCCCGCAGGCGAGCGATGCGGGCGCCGCCGGTGACCGTCTCCTGCAGCGGCAACTTCAGATCGCTCTTGGCAAGCTGCAGCACGCTAGCCTTGGCCGGGCCGGAGAGCGGGCGGTAGTGGTTGGTGCGGATCAGGTGATAACAGCAGGGGGAGAGGGTCACCCCCTCGGCACCGCGCGCCGCCACCTGTTCAATCAGATGGGTGTGCAGCTCGCCGCAGGCGTGCAGCGCCATGGCGTGATGGGCCGGGGCAATCAGCTGGGCGGTCTCATCGGCGAAAGCATCGGCACAGACAAATACCATCCGGGCGCCGTCGCGGGCGGCCAGCAGGCGCCCCTCCTCGCACAGTGGCGCCTGCAGCTCCAGGCTCAGCACCTCGGCCTGACGGTGCAGGGAAACCAGCCGCCCCAGGTGGCCCTTGCCTGCACACCACTCCAGATAGGGGCCGCGATGGGCTGGCAGGCAGGCGGTGAAGGCTTCAATCTGGGCCTGCTTGCGCCCCGGCATGTACATCGCCATGGTCCGCTCGCACGGGATGGGCTCGCCCGTCAGGGTCGGCAACGCGCTCAGGGCATGCAACGCTGCGCCTTGCGGGATCCAGGGGGCCAGCAGCTCGCACAGGGCGGGCATGTCGCCATCGAGCCGCTCAATCTCGGTCAGCGACAGGGCATTGAGCCGCTCGGCCAGCGCCGGCGCCGTCTTGGCAAAGGCGAGGTCAAGGTGATGATAGGGTTGATATTGCCACCAGTGCCGGGCTTCGCTCAGCAGTCGATCCAGTTGTTGAAAACGTTGAGCCAGCACGCGCGCCCCTGTTCTGCCGTCAAAATGGAGGCTCATTCTAGCGATCCCGCGCCAAAAAGCACTCTCATCCATGCTGCGCCGGCATGGTTGTGCCACCATCATCGGGCTTCAGCACGGGCAAAGAGAGTCCCTTCGGCCCATTCCTCCGGCCCGCCATAGCCCTGCGGCGGGGCTTAGCCTGACAAAGAGCGGGGTTTTGTGGTATATTCCGCCCCTTCATTATCTTGGCCTGCCCAGCGCGGGCCATTTTACCAACGTGAATGGAACCAAAACATGACCATCAATGCCATCCTGCAAGCGCGCGCGGGCGCCAAGTGTGAACTGTGCGGTGCCGAGCAGGCACTGACTGCCTTCGCGGTCCCCCACTCTCCGGCCAGCGATGATGATCACAGCGTTGCCCTGTGCGACACCTGCCGTGGCCAGCTGGAGCAGCCAGAAACCACAGTGGTCAACCACTGGCGCTGCCTGGGTGACAGCATGTGGAGCCAGGTCCCTGCGGTACAGGTCATGGCGTGGCGCCAGCTGAAAAGCCTCTCCGCCCAGGGCGAGGTGTGGGCCCAGGACATGCTGGACATGATGTACATGGAAGACGAGACCAAAGCCTGGGCCGAAGCGGGCTTGGCCAGTGAGGATGACGACAGCGTACCGACCGTCGACTCCAACGGCGCCGTACTGGTCGAAGGTGACTCAGTGACCCTGATCAAGGATCTGGACGTCAAGGGGGCGGGTTTCACCGCCAAGCGCGGCACCCTGGTGAAGGGCATCCGCCTCACCAACAACCCGCTGCACATCGAGGGCAAGGTCAACGGCGTGCAGATCGTGCTGGTCGCCGCCTACCTGAAAAAGGCCTGATCGACCTCAGCCCTGCTAGCAAGAGCGCCCCACGGGGCGCTTTTTTGTGCCTGCCGATAACACTTCCCCCCCCCCTGTTCTTGCCACGGCCCGTCGCGACACAAGGCCCTACGCCGGCATGCTGCCTGCCGTTATTTTGAGCGAAAGGTTGGTGTCATCAGCTACCCTGTGGCACTCTGGGGGTTAATGGACTGACCTACCCCGACACCGCGAGTGTCATCATTGCAAAAGGAGCACGCCAGATGGCCAAAGTCAGCAAGAAAGAGATCAAGAAGAAGATCGCCACCCGCCTCGAGAAAATTGCCAAACACGAGAGCAAGATCAAGAAGCTGAAGAAAGCCCTGAAATAAGGGCCGGCAGAACAAAAAAACCGCCTGATGGCGGTTTTTTTGTTTGCTGCCTTGCTCGCAAAACACCTCGAGTTGCCAGGTCACTGGCAAACCCGGGGCAAAGGACGCAAGCTGGTTGTCGTGCACGCTGTTCGCGGCCGGGCGGGAGCAGGCCGACAATATCTTCACAGGGGGCTCTCATGACGCAACCAACCGCACCACTACCCGCCACTTCCTGGCATCTTGCGGACATTCGCGAACTGACACGACTGTCCATTCAGGCCCTGCCTGCGACCATACAGCTCACCGAAGCCGTCCATCAGGCGGTCTTGAGCGGCATGGGCTTCAAAGGGCGGGAGGAAGGAAAGACGGCAGGGATCACCGGGCTGGTTTATAAGGGGGTACATGGCGCCGCCAGCGCGTTGGGCAGCGGCCTCCATGCCCTGCTTGCCCGTCTGCCGCCAGCCCCGCCTTTGCAGCACATTCCCGACACGCCCAGCCGCGCCACCCTGCTCGCCACCCTCAATGGCGTGATGGGGGACAAGCTGGTCGAAAGCCACAATGCCCTGGCCACCCCCATGACTCTGCGTTATCTCGGCAAGCCCCTGAGCTGGCAGAGCCTGCCCGCGCAACTGCCCCCTCGCGGGCGGGTGCTGCTGATGGTGCACGGTCTGTGCATGAACGATCTGCAGTGGCAGACACGGCACCAGGATACATCGGCCAATCACGGGGAGATGCTGGCCAAGGCACTGGGTTACGTGCCCATCTATGTGCGCTACAACTCGGGCCTCTCCATCGTGCAGAACGGTCAAGCACTGGCCCGTCAGCTGGAACAACTGGCAACCCACTGGCCCGGTGGCCTTGGCGAGATCAGCGTGTTGGCCTACAGCATGGGCGGGCTGGTGATCCGCAGCGCCTGTCACAACGCCGACATGGCCGCCCTGGCATGGCCGGCTCACCTTAAAAATCTGCTGTTTCTCGGCACGCCCCATCATGGCGCGCCGCTCGAATCAGTGGGCCACTGGCTGGAACGACTGCTGCCAGTGACGGCCTACAGCGAGCCGTTCGTCAGGCTGGCACAGCTGCGCAGCGCCGGCATCAAGGATCTGCGCCACGGCAAGGTGATGGAGCCATGCCCTGCCCTGAGCCCCCTTTCTTCCCCCTTGGCCGATCCTCGTACGCCCTTACCCCTGCCGGGCGGAGTCCGCTGTTTTGCCATTGCGGCCACCACGGCGGCCAAACGCAGTCTGCTGGCAGACCGGTTGATTGGTGATGGTCTGGTGCCCCTGCGCAGTGCCCTTGGCCTGCATGACGAGGCACGCCACCAGTTGGCCTTTCTCCCCGCCCATACCATGATTGCCTATCGCACCAGCCACATGGCGCTGCTCGACAGCCCGCAGGTGGCTCGCCAGCTGCTGCACTGGCTACAGAGCGATCACCAGGAGCAGATCCCGACTGGGGAACATGACCCGCAATAGGCCAAAGCAGCCGTGCAGGTTTCCCTCGACACAACGAAAAAACCGCCTGATGGCGGTTTTTTATTGTCTGGGTTACATCAGGCGGGCGCGGCCAAATACCCGGATTGAACTGCCGGGCTCGGGGGGGATCTCGGCGTGCAGGTGAGATGCCATCCCCATCTCCTCCCCTTGCAAGAGATCGATGATGCCACCGTGGGGCCAGTGCAGGTCCCGCAGGTAACCGGCAAAGGCTGCGGTGGCCGCGCCGGTGGCGGGATCTTCATAGACGCCACCATAGGCAAAGGGGTTGCGGGTATGAAACAGCTGCTCACGGGCGGCGTGAACCAGCAAGATGGTGACCAGCCCCTCTTGCTGCATCAGGGCGCGCCCCGCGGCCATCTCGTAGTGCATGGCCGCCAGGGCCGCGCGGCTGTTTAGGGCCAGCACCAGATGATCGGCGCCACCATGTATAAGTGCCGGCGGAATGCGGGGATCCAGATCTGCCGGGGTATAACCAAACAGCGCCAGCGCGGCGCTCACCAGTTCGGCAGGGGCTGGCTTGCTGCTGGTGGGGGGCGATTGCAGCGCCGCCTGCCACTCCCCTTCCCCATCCAGCCAGCTCGATACCGAAATGGTGGCCTGATTGAGCTGCAACCCATACTCACCGGGGCCAACCCGGCGACCCAGCGCCACCCCAAGGGCAATGGTGGCATGGCCACAAAAAGGCACTTCGGCCAGTGGAGAGAAGTAACGTACCCGCCACTGCGGCGCCGTCGTCCCGGCCGTCCCATCGGCAATGGCGAGCGGCGCGGCAAAGGCCGTCTCCGAAAAACCCACCTCGGCGGCGATGCGCTGCATCTCCTCGGCAGCGGGCAGCTGAGCACCAAGCCAGACCCCGGCCGGATTGCCTCCCGTCTCCCCAGAAGAGAAGGCGGCAATACGCACCAACTCGGGTTTCCACTGTGCTGCTGGCTTTGTCATGACTTGCTCCTGACGATGGCTGATAACCCTGGTCTGCCGACTGTATTTGCACATACCGCAGGCCGCTTTCCATAAGATAGCGAGCCCGCCGTGGCCGGTAAATTAAATGGTATACGGGTGCCGCTTGGGCGCCGCAGAGCCGGGCGGCAGCAACTACCTTTGAGGCGTGTCTGTATAAGGTTCTGCAGTGGAGCACCCTATGTATTCTTACACCCTCACCTTCAAGGAGGAGGTCGACAAGCTGACCGCCCCCGAACATGAGATCAGCCTGCACAGCCCCGCCCAGGCCGGTGACTTCATCATCCTCTCCGATGGCAGCCGTCATCAGGTGATGTTCGTCACCCATCGCGCTCACTACAGCAGCCTCTACCTCAACAAGGGGGTCAGGATGCCGCAGGGCTAATGCCAGCCCGTTGCAGATGACCACCGCACAGGGCCGGGCTGCGCGTTGAACGTTCGGAGTCTCAGAGCACCTTGATCACCGGCTGGTGCATGATGGCGACGTCGTTCTGATAGACCACCAGCTCACCCGGCGGCATGCCCTGCTCCCCCAAAACGGTCACGGCGCACTCGTAGCGGTAAGGGCCGCTGGTGAATAGATAGGTGTGGTTGCCTCCTGTGCCTTCCACCCTGACAGTGCCATTTTTCAGCACCAGGTCCGGCTTGTCGCTGAGCGCCTTGCCCTTGGCCCAGGAGGCATAGCGATAGCGGCCATCCCCCAACCCGTCGATGCGAATGGTAAATTTCTCGGTCTGCCACATCAGCTCGGGGCGTTTGTACTCCCGCAGGCCGGGATAAAGATCGCTTTTCTGTTTGGCGACAAGCTCAGCTTTGCGTTTTGCTGCCTGCGCCGTCTGATGATTGATGCCGATCACCTTGCCATCGAAATCCAGCCATACCTCGCCATTGCCAAGCATGATGCCGCGCCAACCCATGGCCTGCCAATCCTGCCCGGCCCGGGAGCTGGCGATGCTGTTTAAAATGGCGTCATCAAACACCTCGTCGAAACGGGCCAGCATCTCGGCCGGGCTCTTGATGGCAGGGATGGGGTACTCTCGCTTGAAGGGGTACTTGATCTGGCGGGCCAGCGCCTGCTGATCACGCGCCTTGGCGGCATCGATCACCCGCTGCACCAGGGGCTGATACTCGGCGCCGAGCTGCGGCTCCTCGGCGTGGGCCGGCATCATAGCCAGCAGCCAGCCCAGCAGCGACACCAGCACCAGACTCCCCCAGCGAAGCGCCATCTTTCCCGGCGCTTTGCCTTTCCCACCAACAGCCCACTGCACCTTGTTCATCTCATCTCCTTCAGTGGCTTGCAGCCTGTCCTGTTCATATCGTCATTCAGGGTGCGGATGCGCTCCCACCGTCTTCGGCTCAGATCGCTTGCCCAGTTTCAAGCCGGGTCCGGCAACCGGTATTCATAAAAATCTGTCTCGGCATGCTTGGGGTTTGGCCCAAGATATCGCCACCCGCAGCGTCGATAGAAACGCAGCGCACGCAGGTTGAGGCGACTGACCGACAGCACTGCCCGCCGGCAACCGGCCTGCTGCATTGTGTGGGCAACGTGTTGGAGCAGCAATGCGGCCAGGCCCTGTCCGCGCGCCTGCGGCGTCAAATAGATCAGGTGAACGTAGCCGCTATCCGGCTCGGATGAAGAGGTACGAAATTCCAGCTGCCCTACTATCTCGCCACCGCGCCATACATGCAGATAATGCCACTCCCGGCTGGTCAGCCTCGTCGTCATCCGTTCCCGATAGCCCGCCAGGAACGCGTCAAATCCGTCGTCGCGATGGAAGCTGCACACATAGGCGTCCCGGCGCGCTGCCACACAAAACTCATAGTCACGGGCCAGATTGACCCTGTTGAACGCGAGGTTCATTCACCATCCTTGTCATAGCGCTTGCTTGTCATGGTCTGAACCGAGCTCAGGAGCATTGGATGACATCAGTCAAATGCATTCTCAGCATCTCTGATGGTGGAAGATATAAGTTTTTCGAAGATTTCCATTTGTCCGGCAGGAATAAGTTGAGACTGGATCAACCTGCGCTTCTCCGGACCAAAACACCGTTCGGCCACCCAGCCAATCAAATAAACCAAGGAGAGGCAGCCGCCTGCCGTTGCAATATTTCCTTGCACGACCAGGGGAGAGTCTTGAACATCTCCCCCCATCTCCAGCAACCGGGCTTTGGCTGCAGGGTTGGTTGTCAATTTCTTTCCCTTCAGCAAACCCAGTTCATGCAATATGAATGAACCTGCGCATATTGAGCCAATCAGCTGCCGCTGCGGCTCCAGTCGCAACGCGGACATGAACTCATGGTCCTGCAGCGCGGCAGGGATGCCACGCTGCCCGCTGGTGATCAGCACCACATCCTGATCACGGGCTTCCGTCACATGTCCATCCGTCTTTACGTTGATACCCAGTGCAGAGCCGTGCTCCGGTTTGGTTCCCAGTATTTTCACCGACCAGCTATCTTTGCTTCTCCCAAGCAGGTCATACATCAAGAAAAAATCCACATCGGTGAAATCATCAAATAAAACAATACCAACCTTGTACATGGTTACCCCGTCATCCTGTGCAGATAATCAAATGGTTATGTAACGTGCCGCATGAAATATCGCGTCATGTCGCCTTGAAGTGCTTTTTTACCTTCTTCAACGCCATAGTGCGCTTGAGCGGCGAGAGATAATCGAGAAACAGATTTCCCTGCAGGTGATCGATCTCATGCTGCATCACGACGGCCAGGAAATCGCTGCTCTTTACCGTGATCGGGGCGCCATGACGATCCAGCGCCGACACCACCACTGTGCTGTAACGTTCGACGTCGGCGTAATAATCGGGTACGGAGAGACACCCCTCTTGCCCAAACGCCGGTTCACTACCGCTTATCACTTGCGGATTGATCAATACCAGCGGCTGATCCCGTTTTTCCGACAGGTCGATGATGACGATGGCCTCCTTGCGCCCCACTTGCGTGGCGGCGAGACCAATACCATTGTCGGTGGCATAGAGGGTCTCCAGCATGTCATCGACCAAGCCTTGCACGGCCGCAATATCCTCAACCCACTCGGCCTTGACTCTCAACCTGGGGTCGGGAACCGTTAAAATATCCAGCCTTGCCATCAATACGCTCCCTCAATCATGGGCACCCCATGACTCTTCTCTCGTCACCGGCCGGGACAAGGAGACGAACGCCGGCTCCTCCGCCACCACCTGATAACCGAGGCGCCGATAAAACCGCAGCGCCCCCTGATTGACGGTAAAACTCGACAGGGTCACCCGCCCCCTCCCCTCACATGCCGCTTCCCGTTGCAGCCGCGCCATGACGGCAGAACCAAGCTGCCGGCCCTGATGGCGAGGGAAGATGATCAGCAGATGGACGTGCAGCGCATCCTCGTATGGCTTGCAGCAGAGCAGGCCGACTCGCTCGCCCTCTACCAGGATCCACGAAAACCAGTGCGGCTCATATTCGCTGGTCAACCGCGCGCGCTGCATCTCGTCATCCCAGCCAAACACAGCCTCGACATAGGAAAAGATCCCCTCTTTGACGGCCGCAAAGCGCTGTTCACACTCACTTGGCGGGATCCCTGCCAGTGTTATCTCCATTTCATCCCTCTGATCTGTTCTGCGCCATGACGGCCAATCCCCCCATCACAGCCCCCGCGATGGTGACGATGCTGCGGGGTTTGGCCCCAATGTTGATTTTCATTTGGGTATCTTACTAAACAATCTGGAGATGAAAAGGTTGCAGGTACAAACCGGTGGCATAAGTGTGATGAGACGTTCCTCGTCGGAGGATGCAGGAAAGCAAATCAAGGGGAAGATGACGGGGGATAGCGTCCGGTGCGGCACCTGACATGGGAAGAAATCGGGCCAACCGTGGGCCCGATGGGTTTAAGGGAGGCTTACCTCCTCCATAAAAATCAGCCGCAGCGGCTCTGCCAGCAGCGCCTCGGCCTGGGCGGCAAAGGCCTGGAAATAGTCCGTCTGGCAGTGGCTGTCCAGCGCGGCCTGATTGACGAACGCCTCGCGCATGTAGAAGGTGCCCGGCTCGTCCTGCAATTCAAACAGCACGTAATCCAGGTTGCCCGGCTCGCGCCGCGTCGGCGCAATAAGCTTGAGCAGCTCGCGGCGCAGTTGCTCTCTCATGCCAGTGCGAGCCTTCAGCACGGCGATCGACACCCGTTTGTCTGTCTCTTTTTTCATCCATCCTTCTCCGTTTTACATCGTCAACACACTAGAGAGTGCAGCCTAGACAGCTATTTATAGTGCCGGATGCACCCCCATCAGAAGTTGCCCAGTGTAGGCAGGATGGTGGGGACCATATAGGGGGGCAGAATGAACACAGTGTTCACCACGCCGTGCACAGAGGAACAAACGAGCGGGAGGGATCATTGCGCAAAGGGTGTCAACGTGACCCGCTAGGAGGCGGCACGGCTTGCTACCCCCTGGCTAAGGGCTAAGGGTCTGCAGACCAGCGTTCAACGTCAAGGCAATAGGTAGTGAAGGGGTATTCGCCCAGGCGTGTTTTCCTCACCCAGATGGCCCGTCTGGCGAGGGAGCGGTAAGGTGGGCGGGTATCCAGCAGGTGAAAGAGGATCGTCCGATGGCCAAGCTCCCTCGCCCACCCCATCATCTCGTTGAAAATCGCCACGCCGCTTCCCCAGCCGGCCCTAGCGAGCACAATGGCAAGCTCCACCCCCTCGTCATCGGGCTGGATGCCGCACCATCCCACCAGGGTGTCGTCGAGGAAGATGGCGCGCACGCGGCAGCCTGGCCGGGCGTCGACTCCCAGCTTGTACGCCATCCAGTCGCGCACCCCTGCCACATCGAAAAGCGGGTGAGGGATCAGGTGCTTTCGCAGCGTCTCGTCGTTGAGCAGCGGCAGAAAATCCTCGGCCCTGACAACAGAAAAGGGGCTGAACACCATGGAGGTCTCTCTCATTGCGCGAAGAGGCACCCTAGTAGGGGCTGCCATCCTTGTGTCTGGCTGACCAGGCGCCATCGGCCCCCTGTACCAGGGCCAGATCGTCGTCGGGATAGTCGACTGTGTCCCCTGGCAGCCTGTCCCCCACCTCGAGATAGACGGCGTCCACTTCACCGTGGTTGAGCAACTGGTGGGCCAGGCCGCTGCCACCCTTGAAGCCGATGCACTCCCCCGGCGACATCCGGTACTCCTCCTCCCCGTGGCGCAGGGTGGGATTGCCCGAGAGCACATAGACGAACTCGTCCTGCAGGCCGTGATGGTGTTTGAGCGCCGAGATGGCCCCCGGTGCCAGGGTCGTCAGATTGACCCCGAAATTGGCGAGGCCGAAATGATCCCCCAGCCTGCGCCGGGTGCGGTGCTTGACCAGGGAGGCAAAGGGCTCCGGATAAAGGGACTTTGCCTTGTGCTCGGGGATGGCCACTGCCTGAATGGCGCGCTTGTCAGTCATGTTCTGCTCCTCCCTGTGAATAACGTCTCTCTTTATAGCCTGCTCCTTAGCGGCGAAACATGAGCAGGGGATTGAAGGGGTGTCTCACACACCATGCCATGCCCGGTTGCAGCAAACGCCGGTGAAATCCTCCCCTGTCACCCCTTTGAAGGGAGACATGATCGCCTCCACCCACGGCAAGGGGTGTTCCATATGCATTCAACCTCCCCTGCTCCTGCCCGATGCCCGCCTGACCGATTGCCGCCAGATGGCAAAGACTCCCTGATTTTCGTTTGGCTATCTTAATGGCACACCGGAAAATGGGAAGTCGTGTTGGCAACATCACCAATGGAATGAAGAAGATGGCCC
The DNA here is from genome assembly GCF_049175815.1 of Aeromonas sp. 600276. Classification (NCBI taxonomy): domain Bacteria; kingdom Pseudomonadati; phylum Pseudomonadota; class Gammaproteobacteria; order Aeromonadales; family Aeromonadaceae; genus Aeromonas; species Aeromonas sp. 600276. The sequence goes on from NZ_JAAKVU010000012.1 coordinate 146,254, forward strand.
GCGATCACTGGGAAGCGCCCTCTTCCAGCGGCTCGGGTATGGAGGGGCACCAGCACATGCAGACCCGGTGACTAGAGCGCCTCTATCTTCACCTTGATAAGCCCGGCACGGGGATTGCCGATGGCGCTGAACGCCGCCTTGGAGAGATCGATGATGCGCCCGCGCGGGAAATTGCCCCTGTCGTTGACCCTGACCACCACGCTCTTGCCGTTGGCGAGGTTGGTGACCCGCACCATGGCGCCGAAGGGCAGCTCCATGTGGGCGGCAGTGTTGGCGTGGCGCTGGTAAGGCTCGCCGCTGGCGGTGCGCTTGTTGTGGTAGCGATCGGCGTAGTAGGAGGCAAGCCCCGTCTCGCTATAGCCGCGCCAGCTACCGCCGTGGCTCTCGTCATAGCGACTGCTGCAGGCGGCCAGCAGCACGGTGAGCGACAGCAGCAGCCCCTTTCGCAAAAATTGCCCCTTTTCAACCATGTGCCTTGTCCTTGCTCCCCTGCGGGGTTGTCGATGCCAATGAAGCGGTAGCGGGCGTGAGCAAACCGGCGTGATGCCGGCCTGCCAGGGCCGCGCCGCTACTTTGCCACAGTTTCCAAACAAAACGGGAGGCCAAGCCTCCCGTTTTCATACCTCGTCCGTCAGCCTCTGTCAGGCGATGAGCTTGTCGTCGGCGAAGCCGAAGCCACGCAGACCCACCACATGCACGTGCTCGTGCTTGCCCTGCACCTTGCGGATGAGCTTGTAGGTGGTGCCCTTCTCGGGGCTGATGTTCTCGGGCGCCGCGATAAGCAGCTGCATGTCCTGCCGCTCGCACAGTTCGAACAGGGTGGCGATGGATTTGCCATCAAGCCGCGCCGCTTCGTCGAGGAACAGCAGACGGCAGGGGGCGATGTCCTTGCCGCGCAGACGGCGGGACTCCTCCTCCCAGCTGATCAGCACCATCAAGAGGATGGCCTGACCGGTACCGATCGCCTCGCCGGTGGAGAGCGCGCCGCTTTCGGCCCGCAGCCAGCCATCGGCCCCGCGCTGCACCTCGATCTCCAGCTCCAGGTAGTTGCGATAGTCGAGCAGCACGTCGCCCATCACCTGATAGCTGCGATCCCCCTGCTCCACTTGCGGGTTGAGGCGCTGGAACAGCTTGGCCATCGCCTCGGAGAAGCTGAGCTCCTTGTCGGCGAACAGATCGTTGTGCATGGCGGTTTGGTCAGCCAGCGCCGTCAGCAGACGGGTGTGGGCCTCGCGGATATTGACGTTGAGACGCACCCCGCGCACCAGACCGAAGGCGATGTTCTGCAGACCCTGGTTGAGCACCCGGATGCGATTCTGCTCGCGGCGGATGATGTTGGTGATCTTGGCCGCCACCTCGTGAGAGGAGAGCGACAGATGGGTTTCCCGCTGCTTGAGCTCATCGGCCAGACGGGCCAGCTCGATCTCCATCTCCTCGATGGCCTCCACCGGATCATCGGAGCGGATGATGTCGTTGCGGATGCGATCTTTGAGGTAACGGTAGACTTGCACGTAGAAGGCGACCTTCTGCTCGGTGCTGCGGTTGCCCTCGGAGAGGCGCAGCGCATCGCGCAGGGCCTCGTCGTGGGCCACCGCCACCCGCAGGGCGCCGAGGGCCTTGTCCGACATGGAGCGCAGCTCGTCACTGTCAAGGTACGCCAGCTCGCGCTTGTTGAGGCGCTTCTCGACGTCGGTCTCCCGCGCCAGCCGCACCACCCGCGACCAGCTCGCCTTGTGACCCACCAGAGATTTGCGGGCGCCGTAGTAATCCTTGCCTTCCAGCTTGAGACGACCGCCGAGAGATTCGATCTCGCGCTTGGTCACCTGCAGCTGGGCCTCGGCGCTGGTGCGACGGGAACGGGTGCGGATCAGCAGCTCTTCGATCTCTTTCTTGTGGGCGCGCGCCTTCTCTTCCATGTCGTCAGAGAGGGTCAGCCCCATGGCCGCCAGCTCCTGCTCGAACTCGGTCAGGGTCTGGCGCTTGGCCTCGACGCTGGAGTTGAGCGCGGTGCGCAGCTGCAACGCCTCGGTGTGGCGCTGGGCAATCTGCTTGTGCTGCTCGCCGGCGGTGCGGGCAGCCAGCTCAGCTGCCTTGAGCTTCTCTTTGAGTCGCTCGCTCATCTCGGAGGCCTTGCCCAGCAGGTCTTGCGCATCCTGATAGGCAAAGTGCGGCAGACGGGCCACCAGCTGATCGAGGGCGTAGCAACGGCGTTTCTGCTCGGCCAGCAGGTCGCTCACCTCATCATAGGCGGCCTGCAGCGCGGCAAGATCCTGCGGATCCTGACGCAGCACCTGCACCATGGTTTCCAGCTTCTCGAGCGACTTGCCGTGTTTGGCGATAAAGGCTTCGGCCTGTTTTAGCGCTTCCACATCGGCGTGAGCCGCCTCGAGGCGGGCCGCCAGCTCTGTCTCGGCAAACAGGTGGGCAAACGGCAGCATCCCCTGCACCAGCTGGATATGACGGGTCAGCTGGGCGCCGGCCGCTTTGGCCTCGGCCAGCTGCTTGTCGCACTCACCGATGGTCCCTTGCAGCGCGCGCAGTTCGGCCTGTTTGGCCTGCACTTCGGCTTCGGGGTCGGGGCGGAAGGCGATATCCAGATGCTGGCCAATAAAGTCGCGGAAGTGACCGTAGAGACGGTGGTACTTCTGCTGCTCGAAGGCGGCCTTGGCGTAACCCTCGATCAGCCCTTCACGCTCAAGGTCGAGCTGCTCGATCCGCTTTTCACGGGCGGCGCGGCCAAACAGCGGCAGCTCGGGGTAGCGGGAGAAGCGCACCTGACGCTTGCTGGTGCGCACCAGCACGGCGTCCCCCAGCTCGTCCGCCTCCACCAGATCCTCGTCAAAGGAGTCGGGGTTGCCCTGGATGAGGTAGATATCCTCCGGGCAATCTTCCAGCTTTTTCAGCCGCTCGATGGCGCCTTCGAGATCGAGCACTACCAGAGCGCTGCGAGCCGGGCCGTAGAGGGCGGAGTAGTAAGGGGCATCGTCGATGGAGATGTCGTCGTAGACATCGGAGAGCAGCACGCCCCCCACCTGCTCGGCAATACGTGCCAGGCGCGGATCTGCCTCACCAGCCCCCAGCTGCAGGTTGCGAATTTGCAGCTCCAGCGCCTGTTTCTGCGCCGCGATGCGGTTGCTCTCCTGCTCGAACTCGCGCTCCTTGTCGAGCACGCTCTGCATGCCGGAAGAAAGCTCTTCGGCGGTGGTGAGCGCCAGCCCACTCTGCTCGCGCAGCTGCTCGAGCTTTTCGAAGGATTTGAGCCAGCGCGGGGCCAGCTTGGTCAGCTCCGCGATATCGCGGCCCAGCTGGCTGCCCTGATGCTCAAGGCTGGCGCGGCGCTGATTGACCTCGGCCTGCTGCTCGGCCAGCTCCTCCTGACGGGTACGCTGGGCCTCAAGAAACAACTCCAGCTCGTCCTGGCTGGCGATCAGCTGGCCAGAGGCCTGCTGCAGCTCGTCACGCAAGCGCAGCAGCGCCTGCTGGCTTTCGCTCTCTTTCTCGAGGCGAGCCAGCGCGGCGCGCAGCCCCTGCCCCTGGGCGATGCGGGCCTTGTCTTCGATGTGACGCTTGAGCAGCGCCTGTGCGGTGGGCCAGGCGGCCTCGCGCACTGTCTCGGGGGCGATGCTCAAAAGCAGCGCCAGCGCCGCTTCGTGCTCGGCCACCGCCGCCTTGGCCAGCGCCAGCTGCTGTTCGGCCCCCAGCACCCGGCTGGTGAGGCTCTGCTCGGCGGCGCGGAACTGGTGCAGAGTGTCGCTCGCCTGTTCGGCGGTCAGCCCCGGCAGCTCGCACTGCTCGCGGGCAGTCTCCAGCGCCTGCACCGCCTGACGGTACTGGATGGCGCGGGTCTGCTGGATATCCAGCGCCTGCTGATAGTCGGCCAGCTGGGTCTTGAGGCTGTCTACTTCTGACTGGGCCAGCTCCTTGCGCTCTTCCACCTCCAGCAACTGGCCGTGGATCTCTTCCACTACCGCCTGCTGCTGTTCGAGTTTGTCAGAGAGATCCGCCAGATCGGCGCGATACATCTCGATCTTTTTTTGCAGTGCCACGGCGGCCAGCACCTTGGCCAAGTGCTCGGCGGCGGACTCCAGCTCGTCGGTCAGCAGCTTCTCGCGGTTGGTGAGCTGCTCCACCTCGTCGGTCAGATAGATGGCGCGCTGCTTCTCCTCGGCCAGCAGGCGGCGCTTGCCGGCAAGCTCCTGGCGGGCCTTGAGGGCCAGCTCGGAGAGGCGGTTCTTCTCGGCGGCGTTGCGCACGTAATCCGCCGCCACATAGTGGGTGGTCTCGGTAATGAGGTTCTTGAACAGATCCCGCTGGCCCTGAGTCTCCTTGATCGCTTCCAGGGTGCGGCGGTTTTCATAGATGGCCGCCTCCATGTCCTGGAACGCCTTGCGCACGCCGGAGTTCTCCGGCAGCAGGTATTCGCGCAAGGAGCGGCTGATGGAAGACGAAATACCACCGTAGAGGGAGGCCTCGATCAGGCGATAGAACTTGCCGCGATCCTTCTGATCACGCAGCTTCTTCGGGGTGATGCCGAACTCGAACATGAAGTTGTGATAGTCGGTCACCGTATTGAACTTGGCGACCTTGATGGCGCCAAGCTCGGCCGCCGCCCCTTTCAGATCGGCGAAGGCACGTACCCGGCCCTTGCCGTCGTCGAGCTTCTCCAGCAACAGATCGGTGGGTGCCAGATTGTCCGGCACATCCACCAGTGCAAACGGGGTGATGTTGACCTTGTTGTCACGGTTGGCCACCTGCTCCAGGTGCACGCCGACCCAGATCCGCTGCTCGCGGCTGTTCATCACTTCCAGCACCGAGTAGCAGTGACCGCGCTGCAGCTTGCCGTAGAGCCCCTTGTCGCGGGACGCGCTGGATGAGCCTGCTTCCGTGGTGTTGCGGAAGTGGAGCAGGGACTGGTCGGGGATGAGGGCCGCGATAAAGGCCGCCATGGTGGTGGACTTGCCCGCACCGTTGCCGCCGGAGAGGGTGGTGACCAGCTGATCGAGATCGAAGGTCCGGGCGAAGAAGCCGTTCCAGTTGACCATGGTCAGGGATTTGAACTTGCCTCGCACCTTTTATACCTCCAGATCCAGTTGTTCTTCATCGAGGTCCGCCTCGATATCGTCAAACAGCGAGTCGCTGCTCGGCATTTCGTCGTCGTGGAAGATGGCCTCCCCCTCCTGGATCATCCGCAGCTGCACGGCGCGCGGATCCTCATCGGAGCGCACGTCCGCGGCGAAGCGGAACACCGACTCGTTGACCCGGAATTTGTCACTGTTGCCAAGGGCGGTGATCATGCCAAGGCGGCGCAGGCGGCGCATGGAGGTACGTATCTTCTCCAGCAGTTTCTTCTTGTCGAGATCGGTGCCACCGGAGCGGCTGTTGACCATCCGCAGCAGCTGCTTCTCGTCGGCCAGGCTCAACACCTCCTCCTGCAGCTCGCCCATGGCGAACACCCCTTCCGAGGCGAGGCGATCCGGGCTCAGGTAGAGGTAGCAGAGTACCTTGCCCACCAGCATGTCGAGCTCGGAGAGGACTGTGGTGCCGATGTCGGCACTCGGGCGCGGGCGCAGGTAGAAGAAGCCTTCCGGCGCCTTGATCAGTTCCACCTGATAGCGGCCGTAGAAGATCTCCAGCTCCTGGTGATACTCCACCAGCGCCGAGTGCTGCTCGAACTCGTCGGCACTGATGTGGCGACCGGAGCGCAAGGCGGTGTCGATGCGCGGAAACAAGGGGTTGGCAATCGCCTCTGCGAGCCGCAGCGGCAAGGGAAATTCAGTATTGATCAATGACATAGGCCTGAACCTTGGATCCAGCTTGGTTAATGGGTTTCCATGCGGGCTGACGATGCAGCTGGTGCTCGCCGCTGGCATGGCCCAGGCGCACGGCCTGGTCGATCAGAAGACGCGCCACGTCGAAGTGGGCATGGGCCGGGTAGTCCAGCAGGTATTCTCGCAGCACGTCGGCGAGATCCAGCTGCTGACCCTGCTCGGGGTAGCGGGCCAGGTAGCGCTCGATGCGCTCGGCCAGCTCCTGGTTGATGTCCACCATCTCCATGTACTCCATCTCGAGGGGCACCTCGCCGGTCACCTCCTCGTCGTGGATGGCGATGGTCTCGTCGCGCAGCTCCAGCAGGCGGGGCTCTTCGGCCACCCGCAGCTGCCAGTTGTGCTGATCGAAGTTGCGGATGGATTCGCGCAGCCGCTGACTGAAGGCGCGGTTCTTGTCCATGTCGATGGCGTTGCGGATGAACTTGTGGACGTGCCTGTCGTAGCGGGCCCACAGCTCGATACACTGCTGGCCCCAGCTGGTGATGACGTCCAGCCGCCCCTGCAGGGCGTGAGTCAGCTCCTCGACGTGGAACAGATCCTCGCGCCCCTGGGCCGCTTCCTGAATGTTGAGCAGGCCCGCCTGCAGACGGTGGCCGGCGGCGTCCAGGGTATCCTGCAGTTCGCGCAGGGTCTGGCCGGTCTCGTGCAGCAGCTTTTCGCAGCTGTGGATGGCATCGACCCAGTTCTGGGTCAGCAGGGCCGCGATCTCGCTTTTGACCTGATTTTGCTGCTCATCCATGGCGCGCTGGGTGAGATCGATGCGTCCCAGCGTCTCCTCCAGGGAGAAGGTGAGGCGCGGCAGCACCTCCGCATCCCACTGCTCGCGGGTGTTGGTCTCGAGCGCCGCCTTGCGGGCGGTGTCGAGCTCGGCCGCCAGGTGCTCGAGCAGGATGGAGAGCTTGATGGAGTCCACCTGGCGCTGATCCATAAAGAAGTCGACGATGCTCATGCCAAGACGCGACAGGCGATAGAGGCTCTCCCCCGCCACCATGTCGGTGTTGAAACGCGACAGCAGCTGCTGGCGAATGAGATCGTTGATGGCGTTGTTGGCGCGACCGGTGAGGGTCTCGTCCATCTGGCCGAAGGCGTTGCTGACGTAGCCGAAGGCATCGTGCAGGGCCGCTTCCGACAGGTCCGACTCATCTTCGGACAGGGTCTTGATTGCAATCAGAAAGGCCAGCCGGTCGGTGGGCAGGCTCAACGCCAGCCCCTCCTGCCTGACCCATCCCACCATCTCTGGCAGGGTACGGGATGTACTCATCATGACGTTGTCATCTCGTTGTTGTATTGGGCGCAAAGCCCTGCGCGCGGCTACATCCGGTAGCATCGAAAAAAGGGGCTCAGCCGGCGGGTTTCTGCGCCATCACGTGGATATAGCGCCCCAGGGAGATAAACGGCTCCTGCCGGCAATATTGCTGCTCCATGGCCAGCAGATCGTCGAACTTCTCCAGCTGATCCTGCTTGTGGCGCATGTAATCGTGGATCACCCGCACCCCGGTCTTGCCGATGATCTTGAGCCCACCCCGGCCAATCCAGTCATACACCTGCTCCGGCAGCTGGGGATTGGTGGGGGTCAGCGCCGTCTGCCGCTTCTTGCGAAGACCCAGGCGCACATAATCGAAATTGCCCACCACCAGGCTCTGGAACAGCAGGCCGTGGCGGTTGTAGAAAAGCAGCGACAGTATGCCCCCGGCATTGACGAAAGGGAACAGACCGAGCAAGGTCTGGCGCGGCTCGGCGAGCCACTCCAGCACCGCGTGACAGAGCACCAGATCGAAGGTGCCGGTCACGTGTGCTTTAAGATCCTGAATGGGACAATGGATGAGACGAATTCTGTCTTCCAGCCCCTTCTCGGCGATCTGGCTGCGGGCCAGCGCCAGCATCTCGGCGGAGAGATCGCACAGCTCCACCTGATGGCCCATGGCCGCCAGCTTCTGGGCGAAGTAGCCAAAGCCGCCGCCCGCATCCAGGATGCGCAGGGGCCGGTTGCCAAGGCGGGCCAGGCAGGCTTCGATGTCGCTCCACACAACTGTGGTGCGGATGCGCCCCTTGGTGGAGTCATAAATGTTGCGGGCGAACTTGTCGGCCCGCCCGTCGAAACTCTGATCGTGCTTCAAGGAGAAACTCAACTTTTGCGCCACAGGGTTGTGGCCATCCCAAAAAAGAGAGGTATTCTGTCACATCCCGAATTTGCTGAAAACTCAAGGAACTCTCTGCCGTGTTTGTGCTTAAAAAGTGGCTGGGTCAGCTGCTGATGCCGCTCCCCTTCTCCGTCACCCTGCTGTTGCTGGCGCTGCTGCTGCTCTGGTTCACCCGTTTTCAGAAAACCGGCAAGCTGCTGGCGACCCTGGCCCTGCTCATCGTCGCTCTGATGGGGATGCGGCCGGTGAGCTACCAGCTGGCCCGCCCGCTGGAGCAGACCTTCCCCCCCTTCGAGGTGAGCCAGCATCCGGACATCGAGGCCATCGTGGTGCTCGGCAACGGCCATGTGAGCGACCCGGCCGTCCCTGAGCGCAGCTGGCAGAACAACATCGCCCTGGCCCGCACTCTGGAGGGGGTACGGCTGGCCCAGGCTTATCCGCAGGCGGAGCTCATCTTCTCGGGCTATGTGTCGGGGGATCCTCTCTCGAACGCCGAGGTCAACGCCCGCATGGCGGCAAGCCTCGGCATCCCGCGCTCGCGGATGACGTTGTTTGAAAACAACAAAGACACCCACGACGAGGCGGTCAGCATCAGCCAGCATCTCAAGGGCAAGCGGGTGGCGCTGGTGAGCTCGGCCACCCACCTGCCGCGGGCCATGGCGCTCTATCAGGGTCAGGGACTCAATGCCGTGCCGGCCCCCACCGACTACACCGCCAAGCAGAGCCAGGTGGTGCAACCCCTCTACAGCTACCTGCCCAAGGGGCGCTATCTGATGTATTCCGAGGCTGCCATTCACGAATGGATTGGGGTATGGTGGGCCCGTCTGCGGGGTCAGGTCACCGATTGAGCGATCGAGCCTTTCATTCCTGATTTGGATCAGGAAAGCGAAAAAAAATTACGTCATTTGCCGCCGGGTCAGCTATCTTGGGCTCGGTTCAATTCATATAATGTCGCGCAATCAAATGCCTAGGAGATATAGAAGATGAGACAGCACCTGGTAATGGGTAACTGGAAACTGAACGGCACCAAGGCTTCCGTCGAAGCACTGATCAAAGGACTGACCCCGGCGGCTGCCGCTCATCCTTCTGTACAAGTCGCCGTCTGCCCGCCGGTTATCTTTTTGGGTCTGGTTGAGCAGCTGACCGCCGGCAGCAAGATTGCCTACGGTGCCCAGAACGCCGACGTTCACGAGTCTGGCGCCTTCACCGGCGAGAACGCTCCGTCCATGCTCAAAGCCTTCGGTTGCACCTACTCCCTGGTCGGCCACAGCGAGCGTCGTACCCTGCACGCAGAGACCGACGAGGTGGTTGCTGCCAAGTACGAAGCCATCCAGAAAGGCGGCCTGATCCCCGTGCTGTGCATCGGTGAGACTCTGGCCCAGTTCGAAGCCGGCACCACCAACTCCGTGGTCGAAACCCAGCTCAAAGCCGTGATCGACCGTTGCGGTATCGCCTCCTTCGAGAACGCCGTCGTGGCTTACGAACCGGTATGGGCCATCGGCACCGGCAAGACCGCTACCCCGGAAATCGCACAGGCCGTGCACGCTCACATCCGCCAGTACCTGGCCGGGTTTGATGCCACCGTGGCTGCCAAGGTACAGATCCTGTACGGCGGCTCCGTGACCGGTGCTACCGCTGCCGACCTGTTCGGTCAGCCGGACATCGACGGCGGCCTGGTAGGCGGTGCGTCCCTGAAAGTGGACGACTTCTCCCAGATCATCGCTGGCGCGGCCAAGTAATCGGCTGCCTTGGAGGGGGCGCTTGCCCCCTCCTGCGTATCGCTTTTCCTATGGCAGCCAGCGCATCCCATATGAAAGCCGATATAGTAAAAGTGGCTTGTCTCATTTAACCCTTTCGTATTCGACAACTCAGATCCAGAGGCACTCATGACCAAACAAATCAAACGTATTGGTGTTTTGACCAGTGGTGGCGACGCACCGGGTATGAACGCAGCCATTCGCGCCGTGGTGCGCGCCGGCCTGCATCATGGCCTGGAAGTCTACGGCATCTATGATGGCTACCTCGGTCTGCACCAGGACCGTATCGTCAAGCTGGAGCGCCACAGTGTCTCCGACGTGGTCAACCGTGGCGGTACCTTCCTCGGCTCCGCCCGTTTCCCGGCCTTCAAAGATCCGAAAGTGCGCGCCGAAGCGATCGAGAACCTGAAAAAGCACGGCATCGACGCCCTGGTGGTGATCGGCGGTGACGGCTCCTACATGGGTGCCAAGAAGCTGACCGAAGAGGGTTTCCCCTGCATCGGCCTGCCGGGCACCATCGACAACGACATCGCCGGTACCGACTTCACCATCGGCTTTGACACCGCCCTCAACGTGGTAGTGGATGCCATCGACCGTCTGCGCGACACCTGCAGCTCCCACCACCGCATCTCCGTGGTCGAGATCATGGGTCGCCACTGCGGCGACCTGGCCATGTCTGCCGCCGTCGCCGGCGGTGCCGAGTACGTGATCGTGCCGGAAGTGGCCTTCGACAAAGAGAAGCTGCTGCAACAGATCAAGGAAGGGGAAGCCAAAGGCAAGCGCCACGCCATCATCACCATCTGTGAGCATGTCACCGACGTGAACGCCTTGGCCAAGGATATCGAGGCCATGACAGGTCGCGAAACCCGCGCCACCATCCTGGGCCACATCCAGCGCGGTGGCTCCCCGACCGCCCGCGATCGCATCATGTCCAGCCGCATGGGCGCCTTCGCCGTCGAGCAGCTGCTGGCCGGTCAGGGTGGTCGCTGCGTCGGTATTCAGGGCAACGAGATGGTGCACCACGACATCATCGACTGCATCGAGAACCTGAAGCGTCCGTTCAACCAGGAGCTCTACGATCTCTCCACCACCCTGTTCTAAGCCCCGCTTGTTCAGGCTGTTGTGACAAAAAACCCTCCGCTGGAGGGTTTTTTATTGGCGCGGGCCACCTGCCGGCACGCCCGCTTCCATTCCACCCTCTGGCCATGTCTGCCGTTACCTCCACCCATGGCTCCCTGCCTTCCCCTCGCCTCTTCAGGCAGCCCGGTCAGGGCGATGCAGCCAGCAAGCCTCCCCACCTGCCATTGGCTCGCAGCGAAACACTGCACAGGGCCATCGCGACCTGTGCAGTCAGCTCACCCTCCTTATCATCAAGTGGTCATGTACCTGCCATCAGCAGCCCCCATCGAGCCGCCAACATGCCGTGAAAAGAGTCGAACAGGATCGGTTAAATGGTTGCACGACTGTCATCAATCACAGGATTTCTGCAAATTTGCGAGCGTGCTGCCGCCAGAAGGTGGCGTCACGACAGGGAAAAATCCCCGGAGCACGACAAGAAATGCTGGGGGGTAGGGAAAATGGGGCTGACAGCAGTCCAAACCATGCCAGACTCACTCCATCGCCAGCAAAACTGTCTGCTTTTGCCGACAAAATTTTAAAAAACCAAAAAAGCCTCATATAAGACCCTGAGTGAGACACAACAAGAATAAAGATAATGCATTGATTTAATTAAATAAAAACAACATCAAATCCTAGTGCATGCCCAACACCCATCTTGAAGCTGATAAAACAGCCTTAGATTTATAAAAATGACGCTTTCGAGCGCTACGCGACAACTATGGCCACATAAATACACTTTACTATTGTTTTACTGCGTAATTGTGGTATCTTGGTTCCATCATCAGTCAGCCAAGGGAGACAATAATATGAAAGAGTTTGTGGTTACTGCCGTTTTCACCGTGTTTTTCACTCTGGTTGCCGTCTCTCTGCCGTCGCTGTCACAGCTTTGAGCCGGTTGGTTGCCCACTTCGTGATCAGCATGGGCAACGATAGGCACCAGTGCGCTGGTTAATTCACCGCATTCAGTCATTTTTGGTCGTTTCATCGAAAATGAGTGCAGACAAGGTGGTTAGCACCAGTCGGTGTATATAAACAGAGCTGTCGTGCCACGGCAGCGTAAACAGGGGGAGCCAGTGGCTCCCCCTGTTGCATTTGTGTCTGCGGGATTTACTCTTGCCCCCCTGCCCGTCACAATATCCGCTGGATTCGCCATGCAGGAATTACCATGACACAGGATGCGCTAAGCCATTGGCGTCGTGATCTTCATCGTCTGCCCGAAGCGGCCTGGTGTGAATTTCGTACCAGCTCCCTCATCGCTCACCACCTCAATGAACTCGGTTTCTCCATCATGCTGGGTGACAAGCTGCTGGCCAGCAACCTCATCATGGGACGCAACATAGACGTGCAAGCCCAGAAGGAGCGAGCCCTGCGCCAGGGCGCCCATCCGGACTGGCTGGGCCGGATCGAAGAGATAACTGGGGTGATGGGACTGTGGGACAGCGGCCGACCGGGCCCGACCCTGGCCTTTCGCTTCGACATCGACGCGGTGGAGGTCGAGGAGAGCCAGGATGAGCTGCATCCCCCCAGCCAGGAGGGGTGGCACTCGCGCAACCCCGGCTGGATGCACGCCTGCGCCCATGATGGCCATACCGCCATCGGGCTGGTGCTGGCCGAGCGCATCGCCGCCCTCGCCGATCAGCTGAACGGCCGTATCAAACTGTTCTTCCAGCCCGCCGAAGAGGGGTGTCGCGGCGGCAAGGCGCTGGCCGCCGGTGGCCAGCTCGACGACGTGGATGCCCTGCTTGCGCTGCACATCGGCATTCATGCCAACAGCGGCGAGCTGGTAGTCAATCCCACCGAATTTCTCTGCTCCACCAAGTTCGACGTGGAGTTCATGGGGCGCGCCGCCCATGCGGGGCTCGAGCCCAACGCCGGCAGCAATGCGCTGGCGGCGGCCTGCATGGCCACCACCGCCATGCTCGGCATCGCCCGCCATCGCGATGGCATGACCCGCATCAACGTGGGCCAGCTCCATGCGGGCAGTGGCCGCAACGTGATCCCGGGCCATGCCCTGCTGCAGGGAGAGACCCGGGGCGCCACACCGGCCCTCAACGACTACATGTTCAGCCAGGTGCAGCAGATGGTGGAAGGGGCGGCCATGATGCAGGGCGCCACCTACCTCATTCGCAAGCAGGGCGAGGCCATCGGCATCGACAACAGCCCATCCCTGCTCGAGGAGATCATCCCGCTCGCCCAGGCGCTCAAGCTGGAGACCATTCACACCCGCCGCTTCGGCGCCAGCGAGGATGCCGGTTTTCTCATCGAGCGGGTGCAACGTAACGGCGGCCAGGCGGCCTACCTGATCCTGGGGGCCAATCTGGCGGCGCCCCATCATCACCCGGAGTTCGACTTCGACGAAGCGGTGCTGGCGCCCGGCGTGGCCTTGCTGGAGTCCTGGTTGCTGGCCCGCCTCGGCCGCTAGCAAGAGCCGGATACAGACAAGGCAGCCCGCGGGCTGCCTTGTTTTTTTCATTTCCCCTGCGCAGCAGAGGAAAATGGCGTTCCTATTCGCCCAGCACGATGGCCGAGAGGTGGGCGAAGTGGTGGATCTCGTGAGTCGCCTCGCTCGGACCCTCCTGACGGGCCGGGTTGTACCAGCAGGTCGCCAGCCCCTGGGCCGCGGCGCCGGCAATATCGGTCTTGGGGTTGTCCCCCACCATCAGCACCCGCGCCGGACTCGGCTGACCCATCAGTGCCAGCGCGTGCTGGAAGATGGCCGGCGCCGGCTTGGTCACCTGCACCTCGTCCGAGATCACCAGCGGCTCGAACCAGGCCTGCCAGCCCAGCTTGTCGAGGCGCCCGCGCTGGGGCAGGCTGAAACCGTTGGTGATGATCCCCATCTTCACCTTGCTCTTCAGCGCCTGCAGAGTCTCCTCTACCCCCTCCAGCGGCACGCTCAAGGCGATGATCTGCTGCAGGAAGGTGTCATTCATCGCCATCGGCGCCACGTCCACCTGCTCGGCAAAGAGGGAGAAACGGGTCTGCTGCAGGTGGACGGCATCGATCTCGCCGGAGTTGTACTGCTGCCAGAGCCGGTGATTGAGGGCGTGGTACTCCGCCATCTTGGGCGGAGTCGGCGTCACGCCGTAAATGTGCAGTGTCTGCTCCAGCGCCTGAGCGACCGGGAAATCGACCAGGGTTTCATCCAGATCGAACAACACCCAGTCATAACTTGGTTCTTTCACGGGATCCCTTACTGTTCTGGTTGATCAAGTTCATTGCGCCGCCCCAGCGGGCTAGCCAGCAGTTCCAGCGTCAATCTGACCCCGAAACCAGTCACCTCGCTGCTGACCACACCATTGCCGCCCTTGTTGCGAAAACCACTCAAGTCTAGGTGCAGCCAGGGGGTCTGGGCAGGCACGAAACGGCTGAGGAAGCGGGCCGCATCGATGTGATCCGGCGAGGCGCCGGGCGCACACTGTAACAGATCGGCCCACTCGCTATCGAGGTTGTCGTCGTAATCCTCATCCAGCGGGAAGGGCCAGACTCGCTCACCGCTGCGCTGACCCAGGCTGATCAGCTCGCTCAGCCACTGGGGCCGGTTGGTGAAGGCGCCACTGTAACGGCTGCCGAGCGCCCGCTTGCAGGCCCCGGTCAGGGTGGCGTAGTCGATCAGCAGATCCGGGTTGTCCTGCACCGCCATGCTGAGGGTGTCGGCCAGCACCATGCGTCCCTCGGCATCGGTATCCACCACCTCGATGGTGGTGCCATTGAGGGCGGTCACCACCTCCCCCGGCCGATAGGCGAGCGGGCCTATGTGGTTCTCGGCGATGGCGAGCCAGCAGTGCACCTCATAGGGCAGCCTGGCCCGGCTGATGGCGTGAAGCGTGCCCAGCGCCACCGCGCTGCCCCCCATGTCCAGATGCATGCCGTACATGCTGCCGGAGACCTTGAGGTTGTAGCCGCCCGAGTCGTGACAGATCCCCTTGCCCACCAGGGCCACTCGCCGCACCGCATTGGGTGGGCAGTAGCTCAGCTTGACCATGGCGGCCTGGTTGTCTTCCGAGCCGCGTGCCACCGCGATGAAGGCACCGGCCCCCTGCTCGGCCAGCTGGGCCTGATCGTACTCATGCCACTGCCACCCCTCGCTCTGGGCCAGCTGACGTACCCATTCGCGGTAGCTGCGGGCGGTCAGATCGGAAGCGGGCGACACCGCCAGATGGCGGGCGATGCCGTTGCCCTCGGCCTCGGCATAGATCCGCGCCAGATCCAGCACGCAATTGGGAGAGACCGCGATCTGCTGGTAGCGCCAGGGATCTTCGCTGCGATGCTTGTGGCTTGGCAGCGGCACGTTGGCCGCCAGCAGGGTGGCCAGCGCCAGTTCGGCCAGGAGAGTGGTATCGGCCTCGTCAAACCCCTCCAGGTGCAGCCCCAGGCGCTCAATTTTGAGCCCGGCCAGCGGCGCAACCCAGCTGCGCACCTGCTTGTAGAGGGCATGATCGCGAGAGGGACGGGCTGGCAGGAAGACCAACAGTTGCAGGGTATTGTGCAGCACCAGGCTGTAGGGGGCTTTCTGCCCCAGCGCGATCTGGGCGCTGACGGCGGCAAGCTCGGGCAGGGCCAGCAGGCTCTCGCGCCGCTCTTCGGCACAGATCAGCAGGTTGGCGGCCAGGCCATTGGTGAGGACGGCAGCAAGGCTGGCGTCGTGAATGTCGATCTGCGGCGGCAGATAGGTAAATGGTTGCATCATCGGGCAAGGCCCTCGTCCATGAAGAGATACCAGAGATGATACCCAACAAAGCGGGGTCACAGCCAGATTGCACTTGAAAATCAATATCAAGCGCGAAAAGGAGACAAAGCAGAAAGACCGCGAGGCGGCTGGATGACGAGCTAGAGGAACAAGGTAATAAAGAAGGGAAGTTGGTTGCGGGGGCCGGATTTGAACCGACGACCTTCGGGTTATGAGCCCGACGAGCTACCGAGCTGCTCCACCCCGCGTCCGAATTGTATTGCCACCACAAGAGGCAGAGCAGTTGCCCCTTGCTGTCTTCGTCTCCACCGCGCGGCATTGCCTGCCATGGACACAAATAGTTGGTTGCGGGGGCCGGATTTGAACCGACGACCTTCGGGTTATGAGCCCGACGAGCTACCGAGCTGCTC